>NZ_JAJJOD010000007.1:0-244687 GCF_020907385.1 Arthrobacter sp. zg-Y916
CAGCGGCGCCGGGGACAACCCCCCCGGGGCGGGGGGGGGGCGGCGGGGGCCCCCCCCCGCCTCCTGAACCTTCCACCCACTATCCCCTGCGGAGAGCAGCCATGACACGAGTCTTCCTCGAATCGATCGAAAAACGGTACCCGGGTTCCGCGCCTTCTGTGGCAGACCTCAACCTCACCATCGAAGACGGAGAGTTCTTCACCCTTCTGGGCCCGTCCGGGTGCGGCAAGTCCACCACCCTGCGCATGGTTGCGGGGTTCATCCAGCCCTCCCGCGGACGGATCCTCTTTAATGACCGCGACGTCACAAACACTGCCCCCAACCGCCGCGACACCGGCATGGTGTTCCAAAACTACGCCCTGTTCCCGCACATGACCGTGCGTGCCAACGTGGGCTACGGCCTCAGCGTCCGCCGCACCGCCAGGGCTGAGAAGAACAAGCGCGTGGACCGCGCACTGCAGCAGGTTGGCCTTGAGAGCTACGCTGACCGCCGCATCGACATGCTCTCCGGCGGACAGCAGCAGCGTGTGGCGCTGGCACGGGCACTGGTCATCCAGCCTTCGGTGCTGCTGCTTGATGAGCCGCTTTCCAATCTGGATGCCAAGCTGCGCGAGGAAACCCGTGCAGAAATCCGCGGCACCCAGAAGGCTGCAGGAATCACCAGCATCTATGTCACCCATGACCAGGCCGAGGCAATGGCAATGAGCGACCGCGTGGCCATCCTGGAGTCCGGGCGGCTGCACCAGGTTGCCCCGCCCCGGGAGGTTTACCACCGGCCGGCCACGTCCTTCGTGGCACGGTTCATCGGACGTTCCAACGTGTTGGAGTGCACCGTGCTGGAGTCCTCAACCGACACCGTGCATCTCAAGCTGGCCGACGGTTCGGTGCTGCGCGCCCCGCGGGTGGCCGGAACAGTATCCGGCAACGCCGCCGCCGGCGACACGGCAGCGGTGAGCCTGCGCCCTGAATCCTTCACCATGCACACGGACACCGGCGGCCAGAGCCGACCGGGCACGCTGCGGGGCACGGTCAAGACGGCTGAGTTTACCGGTGCCGTCAACGTTTACGAAGTGGACTGGAACGGCAAGGAACTTGTGGTTTCCGTCCCTGACTCAGAGGACCGGGCGCAGCCCGGGGACCGGGTCACCCTGTTCCCGCATCCGGACCGGGTCTGGCTGGTAGCGCCGTGACCGGCCTCGCCGCAAGACTGCGAAACCGCAGCGGAACCACGTCCTCGGACCGGTTCATCTACTGGCTGGCCATTCCCCTGGTCCTGGTCCTGCTGCTGTACATCGTGATTCCGATGTTCGCCACGGCACGCACCAGCGTCGACGGCGGAATGGGCAATTACAGCGGCTTCTTCGGCGGAAACTCCGGCCGGGCGCTGGGCCTCTCCGTAGGCATCTCGGTGGTCTCCGTAATCACCACCGGTGTCATTGGCACGGCGCTGGCCGTGCTCCTGACCCGCTTCGATTTCCCCGGCCGCAACGTGCTGCGGCTGTTCGCGATGCTGCCCATGGCACTGCCGCCGCTGATCGGCGCCGTCTCCTTCTACTTCCTCTACGCCGAGAGCGGGATCCTGCCGCGGTTCCTGGCACAGTACTTCGGCGCCGACCCGGGGGCAGTCTCCGCCAACGGCGTCCTGGGCGTGCTTCTGGTCCACACCATGACCATGTACCCGTACTTCTACCTCGCGGTCTCCTCCGGCCTGGCCGGGTCCGATTCTTCCATGGAAGAAGCCGCCCTGAACCTGGGGGCCAGCCGCTTCACCATGTGGCGCACCGTGCTGCTGCCCATGCTGACCCCGGCCCTGGTTTCCGGCGCCCTGCTGACCTTTATGGTCTCCATGGCTTCCTTTACCGCGCCGCAGTTCTACAACGTGCAGACCCTGACCATGCAGATTGTGGCCTCCCGTACCTCCGGCGCCTACGAACTGGCGGCGGCCCAGTCCACCGTGCTGTCCATCGTCTCCATCCTCTTCCTGCTGGCGATGCGCTGGTACCAGAACCGGCGGGTTCACCGCAGCGCGTCCAAGGGCACCCCGCAGGCCGTGAAGGTCATCCACGGAACGCTCCCCCGGCTCGGCGCAGGCCTCGGCTCCGCCGTCCTGGTGCTGATCCTGATGGCACCGGCAGCCGTGATCGTGCTGCTGGCCTTCACCGTGGACGGCTCCTGGACCGTGCAGATCCTGCCCAGCCAGTACACGTTGGGGAATTTCTCCCGGATCTTCACCGATCCGGCGACCCTGCGTCCCATTCTGGTGAGCAGCCAGATGGCCTTCATCGCCATGATCGCGTGCACCGTGGTCGGTGTTATTGCCTCCTGGGTGGTCACCCGGTGGAAGGGCCCGGGCAAGGGACTGCTGGACGTGATGGTCATGATTCCCTGGGCGCTGCCCGGCACCGTCGTCGGCGTCAACCTGGTGACCGCGTTCGCCAGCCCCTCGCCCTTCAACCTGGGCCAGGTCCTGATCGGTTCGCTGTGGATCCTCCCGGTTGCCTACTTTGTGCGGTTCCTTCCCCTGGTCTTCCGCTCAGCCAACGCCGCCCTGGCCCAGATCGATCCCTCTGTGGAAGAAGCTGCCCGCAACCTCGGTGCCGGCCACTGGCGGGTGCTGCGCACCGTGACAGTGCCGCTGATGTACCGGGGCATCCTTGCCGGCGCCCTGATGGCCTTTATCCAGGGCTTCGGCGAGTACGTGGCCTCCGTGGTGATTTACCCGGCGCGGTTCGCTCCGCTGTCCGTTGAGATCTACAACCGGATCTACTCCAACGAGTTCGGCACCGCCGCGGCGTACGGCACCCTGCAGATGGGCCTGATCCTGATTGTCCTGATCATCTCCCAGCGGCTTGAAAACCCGGGCAGCGGCGGCATCGCCAAGATGCTGCGGCGCCGCCGTCCCACCGGGGAGACACCGCTGGCGGGTCCCATCCCAGCCGCCGCCTCCCCGCTGCCGATTCCCTCTTCCGCCTCCCCCGACCTGAAGCCGGTGAAATAAGCATGAACACCCCCTCCCGTACGCTCCTGACCGACCGCCCGGATCTGTCCGTCTACTGGGACAACCACCTGCGCGACGCGTTCGAGGAAGCTGCCGCGAACATCTACCCGCCCATGGTGGAAGCTTCCCTGGCCCATGTCTGGATGCTCGACGACGAAGGCATCCTTCCGCGGGAGCGTTCCGCCCGGCTGGAGAAGGGCCTGCTGGAACTGTGGGAGCGGATCACCGACGGCCGGCAGGAATACAGCTTCGACGGCTCCGTGGAAGACCCGTACTACTTCATGGAACAGCAGCTCGCCGCAGCCTGCGGCATCTCCACCTCGGAGCTGGACGTTCAGCTGGCCCGCAGCCGCAACGACCTTGACGCCGGGGCCTTCCGGATGGTGCTGCGCCGCCAGATCCTGGACCAGGCGGACCTGGTGCTCCAGAGCGCCGCGGACGCCGCCGAGCTGGCACGCCGGCATGCCGACGCGCTGATCATCGGTTTCACCCATCGGCGTCCTGCCCAGCCCACCACCATCGGCCATGTTCTGGGAGGCCTGGCCGAAGCCCTGCTGAGCCAGGGACGGGAGCTGCTGGACATCTACGCGGAGATGAACGTTTCCCCGCTGGGCTCCGCGGCGTTTACCGGATCCGACGTGCCGATCAACCCGCAGACCGTCGCTGACCTGCTGGGCTTTGAGTCAACGTTCACGTCCAGCTATGAGGCGGTCGCCGGCGCGGAGCACTTTATGCGCCTGGCCGCAGCGCAGGCGCGGATCTGTGCCACCGGCGCACGCTTCTCCCGGGTACTGCTGGAATGGATGACTTTCGGCTGGGTGGCCACCCCGGACGCCTACACCCAGGGCTCCTCGATCATGCCGCAGAAGAAGAACCCGGTGGTGCTGGAACACATGGTGTCCATGGCCGGCGCCGCTGCCGCAGACATGTCCGCCACCTACGCGAACATCAACTCCGGCTGGTACGAGGATTCCAACAACGCCACCACCGATGTGCAGAAGCACCTCTGGCGTGCCTCGGACCGGGTGATCCGGTTTGTGCGCATGCTGGACGGGCTGCTGAACGAATTCACCGTGCTGCGGCTTCCGGACAAGGCGGAGATCGTCCGCTCCGGTGCAACCACCACGTCCGTGGCAGAAGCCCTGGCAGTCGCCGGCGTGCCCTGGCGGGGCGCGCACGACGTCGTCGGGCGGCTGTTCAAGTCCGCTGACCCCACAGCGTGGTCGCGGGAGCAGGTGACCGGGGCCCTGTCCGCCGGGAACATCAGCACGGACCTGGCTGACCTCGTGCTTGCCGCCGGAACTGATCCGGGACGGATCCTGGACCGGCCGCAGGCAGGCAGCCCCGGCATCAAGGCTGTTACTGCCACCGCGGACCGTGCGACGGAAGCCGCCCGTACCCTTGCCGTCCGCGCCGCGGAACTGCGCACCGGCATCGATGCTGCCCGCGCTGCCCTGCTGGAACGCGCGCAGGCCCTGGCGGCCGCGGCATGAGCGGTGCAAAGGCCACCATCACCGTTGCAGGGAACACCAACCTGGACATCATGGTGTCCGGAGCTGCGGCCCTGCCGGAGCCCGGCACGGAAGCGATTGTGCTTGGCATCGACATCCGGCTGGGCGGATCCGCGGGGAACCTCGCCGTGCGCTGTGCCGGGCTGGGACAGCAAACCATCCTGGTCAGCAAGGTCGGAGAAGACGCCTCCACCCGCCTGGTGGAGCAGGAGCTCGCGCTGCCCGGGCTTCAGGCAGTGCTGGTGCGGGACGCCGGGCAGCCCAGCGGCATCACTGTGGCAGTTGAGGCGCCCGGCCGGGACCGTGCCTTCATCTCCTCACTGGGAGCCATGGCTGAACTGACACCGCAGGACGTTCCTGCCGGCGCCCTGAACACCGGCACCCTGGTGCTGGCCGGCTACTTCCTGCTGCCCAAGCTGCGCGGGCAGGCCGCCTGCGAGCTGTTCGCTTCAGCGCATGCGAACGGCGCCCTTACCGTGCTGGACACCGGCTGGCCTTCTGAGGGCTGGACCGAAGATATCCGGGCGGAGGTCCGCAGCGTACTGGGCTCAGTGGACCTGTTCCTGCCAAACAGCGACGAGCTGGCTGGCCTCACCGGGAACCCGGATCCGCGGGCCGCCGCCCTGCTGCTGGCTGAGCAGACCTCCACCATGGTGGCCGCAAAACTGGGGGCCGGCGGTGCCGGCCTTGCCCTGCCGGACGGGACCTGGCTGCACACACCGGCCCGCCCGGTGACACCGGTGGACAGCACCGGCGCCGGGGACGGTTTTAACGCCGCTTTCCTTGCCTGCCTCGCGCGCGGAGATGAACCCGGCCAGGCGCTGGCTGCAGCCGTCCGCTATGCCACCGACCTGGTGGCAACCGCTCCGGACCACCGCGGCGCCGTCGTACTGCCCGAGCCGCTGCCCCTGTAGGAGACCACACCGTGCACGTCGCCCGAATCGGAAACCGCCCTGTGGTGCAGGGCATCTCCATCATCGATTTCCACCTGCATTTCCGGATGCCGTTCGACCCGCTCACCCGGTCCCTGTCCGGCGGCCAGTTCGCTTGTGAGGAATCCGGACCGGCTGCTGCGGCCCGCGCCGCGAAGGTAGCCGGTATGTCCGCCCAGTGGCGGCGCAGCTGGGATTTCGCAGACCCGGAAAGCACAGAACAGGACGCCGGCTGGGAGGCGGAAGCTGACCGCTGGATCACCGAACTGGACGAGCACCACGTTGAGCACGCGGCCTTCGTCACCGCCGGCGGTGACAAGGAGATGGCCGCACTGGTGCAGCACGGCGCCGGGCGATTCCTGGGCCTGGCCGCCATGGCGGATCCTTTTCTCCCCGGGGCCGCCGAAGATTTCCGGCGGGCAGTTCGCGACCACGGGCTGCGCGGGCTGAAGCTGTTTGCCCCGCTGATGTCCTCCCGCATCGATGACCCGGGCGCGGATGCGGTGTGGCGCGTGGCCGCCGAGTACCAGGTTCCCGTGCTGATCCACTTTGGCCACTGCGGCTCTGCCGGAGGTATTGCGCACAACGCGATGATTGAACCCGCCTGGCTGGAAGCCGTGGCCAAACGCCACCCTGATGTGACGTTTGTGGTGCCGCACTTCGGAATCCAGCACGTGCAGCAGGTGCTGTTCCTGATGTGGGCCTGTCCCAACGTGCTGGTGGACACCTCCGGCTCCAACCAGTGGGTGCGGTTCATGGCGCAGAAACTGACCCTGGAGGATGTTTTCCGCCGATTCTACGAAACCCATGGCCCGGAGCGGATCGTCTTCGGCACCGACTCCTCCTGGTTCCCGCGGGGCTACGCCCGGCGTTACCTGGTGGACCAGCTGCGGATCTGCTGGGAGATGGGCATGCCGGCGGCTGACGTACAGCGGATCTTCGGAGCCAATGCGGCCGGGCTGCTCGGACTCGCGGAATGGGCGCCGGCGGATCCCGCTCTGGCCGCCTCGCTCTCCTCGAACGCGGCGCAGGCATGAGCGTTCAGGTGCTTGCCGCCGCGTCCCCCCGGGACCTGGGCCTGGCGGCAGCGGATGTAGTCCTGGCGCGCCTGGCCGCACGCCGAAACCCGGTCCTGGGCATTGCCACCGGATCTTCGCCGCTGCCGCTCTATGAGCAGCTGGCACGCCGGGCCGGGGACCTGTCTCCGCTGCGCGGCTTCGCCCTGGACGAATACCTCGGGCTGCCGCCCGGGCACCCCCAGAGTTACCACGCGGTGGTCCGGCGCGAAGTCATTGATCCGCTGGGCCTGGATCCGGCGGCGGTACGGGTGCCTGACGGCGCGGCGGCGGATCCGGATCTCGCCGCCGACCGCTACGAGGCCGCCATCCGGACCGCAGGCGGCATCGATGTACAGGTGCTGGGGATTGGCAGCAACGGGCATCTGGCGTTCAACGAGCCGGGGTCGGCGCTGGATTCCCGCACCCGGGTCGTGGCGCTGACAGCCAGTACCCGGGAAGCGAATGCCCGGTTCTTCCCGTCGCTGCGGGATGTCCCCACCCACGCGCTGACCCAGGGGCTGGGCACCATCCGTGAGGCCCGGTCGCTGGTCCTCCTGGCCTCAGGGCCCCGCAAGGCACAAGCCATTGCAGCGGCGTTGACGGGCCCGGTCACTCCGGATGTCCCGGCCTCTGTCCTGCAGCTGCATCCTGACGTGACAGTCCTGCTGTCCGGCGGTGCCGAAGCGGCACTGGATCCCGCGGAGTACAGCCTGGTCCGGGCAGCACGCGCCGAGCGGCACTAATTCGGACACACCACGCCTGCCCTCCTACTGGCCAGGAAGGGCAGGCAGTTCCTGCAGCGACCACTGGTTGCCGTCCGGATCACTGAAGTACACGAAGGTACCCCAGTCCAGCGGCGTAATCTCGCTGGTCTCCACGCCGTGGTCCACCAGATGCTGCCGCGCGTCCGCAGCGCTGGGCACAACGATCTGGATCCGCTGGCTGCCGGGGAGCATGTCCGTGGTCCCCTCGCCGATCACCACCGAACAGGCGGAACCGGGCGGGGTCAGCTGGACGAACCTCAGGTTCTCATCGACCCGCTGGTCGAAGTCGTCCGCGAAACCCACCTGGTTCACGTAGAAGTTCTTGGCTGCGTCGACGTCGGACACCGGCACGGGCACGAGTTCTATTTTCCAGTCCATGGCCGCGAGCGTACGCCCTCCCCTTCCCGGGTCCAACCGATTAGCGGACAGGTTCAGTCCGCTAATCGGCCGTCCCATGGCGGTCGGCTGGACTCCCGCCGATTTCCGCCAAAGAAGTATGCGTCATCCCCGGTTTCCCCTCACAGTGCACCCTCATCCAGATGGGCAATGGAACGGGTGTCCTGGAAGGCCCGGACGCCGTGGATTCCCTGTTCGCGGCCCATGCCCGACTGCTTCATTCCGCCGAACGGTGCGCGAAGGTCCAGCCTGGTGGCGCCGTGGTCATTCACCCAGACGTAGCCGCACTCCATCCGGCTGCCAACGGCGTTCGCCCGGGCCGTGTCCTCGGTCCAAACGGACCCGCAAAGGCCCGCCCAGCTGTCGTTGGCGGCGGCCACAGCTTCGTCGTCGCTGTCGAACGCCATGATCGGAATGACGGGCCCGAACTGCTCCTGGGTTACCACCCGCAGCTCCGGGGAGGGGTTGAGGACAAGTGCCGGCTTCAGGAAGTTGCCCTGCCGGATCTCCGGTTCCTCCGGCAGCTGTCCGAACTCGCGGACCTCGGCGCCTGCCTGCCTTGCCTCCTCGATCAGCTCACGCACGAAGGTGCGCTGGGCCGGAGAATGCAGGGGCCCCATGGTGACCCCCTCCTCCAGGCCGTACCCGATGACCACCTTTTCCAGGCGGCTGGAGAGCCCGGCCACCAGTTCCTCCATGCGGGAGCGATGCACATAGATGCGTTTGGCATTCATGCAGATCTGGCCGGTGGTATCGAACACCGCTGCGAACAAGCGGTCGAGGCGGGTCTCGTCGAGCAGCGCATCGTCCAGGATAATTGCTGCGTCATTGCCGCCCAGTTCCAGGGTCACCCGGGTCAACGTCCCGGAGGCTGCTTCCATGATTCGTTTGCCGCCTCCGACGCTTCCGGTGAAACAGACCTTGGCGACGTCGTCGTTCCGGATCAGTCCGGACATTTCCTCGTCCCGGCCGGTGACCACGTTGATCACTCCGGGCGGCAGTTTCTCGGCCACCCTCTGCACAATCCGGGTGGTGGCCAGCGGGGCGGTGGGCGGCGGCTTGACGATCGCGGTGTTGCCGGCGAGCAGCGCGTGGGGCAGGGACGCTCCCAGGATGGCCACGGGCCAGTTGAACGGGACGATCACCGTCACCACGCCCAGCGGCTGATACGTCACACTGGTCCGCACCGGAATCCCCGGAGCAGTTTCGAGGATCTCCTCGCGCTCGACGTCCCCGGCCAGGGCCAGGGCGAGCTGCCAACGAATCTCGAAGACAAGCGCATCAACCCAGCTTTCGCTGACGATCTTGCCGTTTTCACGCGTGAGGATGGCGGCGTCCTCATCCCGCAGGTCGGCTATGCCGGCGATCGCTTCGGCCATCTGCGCCGCCCGCTCCTGCGGGCTCAGCGCAGCCCAAGCCGGGAACGCTGCCTTCGCCGCCTCCACGGCGTCTGTGACGTCCCGGGCAGATGCCGCGGCCGCATAACCTGCAGGCGCCCCGGGCCGGGCCGGGTCAGCGACCTCCAGCATGTCCTCACCGGCCCGCGCCTCACCCCCGATGTAGAGCCCTGTCACCACCTCGGTGGAAGTAGTTTCCGTCATCGCAAACACTCCTTCAGCCATAGCTGTCTTCTCGGTTTCTCCCGGAAACTACAGAATGCACGCCGGATCCCGGCAGCAACAGGGCACAACGTACCTTGATTGCGGCGGAAATATCAGGGTGCTGAGGAATAAGCCCTTGGGGGCACGCTGTTGCCGCCTATATGACCGAGCAGACTGTAGAACCCAATTTGTCCCCGACCATCGACCTCAAGGACCTCGGCACCGTGAACCGCCTGGGCTTCGGCGCCATGCGCATTGTCGGCCCCGGCGTCTGGGGTGAGCCGCAGAGCCGCGGAACCGCCGTCGAGGTGGTGCGCCGCGCCGTCGAACTGGGCGTCGATTTCATTGACACCGCCGATTCCTACGGACCCAACATCAGTGAAGAGATCATTGCCGAGGCGCTCTACCCCTACCCCGAAGGCGTGCGCATCGCGACCAAGGCCGGGTTCGTGCGTACCGGTCCGGACGAATGGATTCCGCTGGGCCGCCCCGAGTACCTTCGCCAGCAGGCCGAGCTGAGCCTGCGCAAACTCAAGGTGGACTCGCTGGACCTGTTCCAGCTGCACCGGATTGACCCGACCGTCGATGCCGAGGAACAGTTTGCCGTGCTGCGGGACCTGCAGCAGGAGGGGAAGGTCAAGGCCCTTGGCCTGTCCCAGGTCAGCGTGGAACAGCTGAAGGCGGCGGAGAAGTACTTCACGGTTTCCACCGTGCAGAACCGCTACAACCTCACCGACCGCTCTTCCGAGGACGTCCTCGAGTACGCCACCGAAAACGGAATCGGCTTCATCCCCTGGGCCCCGGTTTCCGCCGGCGAACTGGCCCGGCCCGGAGGTGTGCTCGACGTTGCCGCCAAGAAGCTTGGAGCCACCACTTCCCAGGTCGCCCTGGCCTGGCTGCTGAAGCGCTCACCGGTCATGATGCCGATTCCAGGCACCGGCTCGGTAGCCCACCTGGAAGAGAACCTGGGCGCCAGGGACCTGGTTCTCGACGACGCGGCTTTCGCCGAGATCGACGCGGCAGCACGCTAGGAGCGGCCGCCCGCTCCCCCGAAAACTCCCCCGAAAGAAGGACCCGCATGAACAACATCCTGATGGTTGTCTCCGCCGCCGATTCGCTCACCATGAAGGACGGATCCGAGCACCCCACCGGCTTCTGGGCCGAGGAACTGGTCGAAGCGCACCGCACCCTCGCCGAGGCCGGGCACCGCATCACGTTCGCCACTCCCGGCGCCAAGGCCCCCACGGTGGACCAGATCAGCCTGCAGCCCGACCAGGCCGGAGGCGAAGAGAAGGCAGCACACCTCACGTCCTACTTGGAGGAACTGCGCCCGGAACTCGAGAAGCCGATGGCGCTGTCCGACGTCGTGCCCCTGGAATACGACGCCGTTGTCATCCCGGGCGGGCACGGCCCAATGGCGGACCTGGCCACGGACTGGGACATGGGACGGATCCTCATCGCCGCGAACGACGCCGGAATGGTTATTGCCCCGTTCTGCCACGGCCCGGCGGCGCTGCTCAGCGCCGAAACCCCCGAGACTGGATTCGCCTTCTCCGGCCGCCGGCTCACGGTGTTCACCAACGAGGAGGAGCTGACCGGCGGCACCGGCGAAAACACACCGTGGATGGTCGCTGACGCCCTGGCCGAGAAGGGCGCCGTGGTCGATTCCGGGCCCGCATGGGAGAGCTTTGTCGTCACCGACGGCAACCTCATCACCGGCCAGAATCCGCAGTCCAGCGTGGACGTGGCCCGCCAGGTCCTCGCCTCCCTGCCGGACTAGCCTGATCAACTGCTGGCAGACTAAAGCCATGACTGTCCTGATTGCCGGTTGCGGCGACCTGGGCACGGAAGCCGGCCTGCGGTTCGCCGCGGCCGGCTTTCCCGTGCTCGGTTGGCGCCGCTCACCCGAGAAGATTCCCGCTCCGCTGAACGGCCAGGCAGCCGACCTCACCGGCACCCTGCCGCAGGTTCCGGCGGACACCGGCGTCGTTGTCATTTCGGTGGCTGCCGCCGAGCGCACCGAGGCCGCGTACCGGGCCGCCTACGTGGACGGCACAGCGAACGTCCTGGATGCCCTGGAGCGCGACGGCGTGCGTCCTCGGCGGATCCTGTTCGTCTCCTCCACAGCGGTGTACGGCGATGCCGGCGGCGGCTGGCTGGATGAGAACTCCCCCACTGCTCCCGCATCGGTGACCGGCGCCGTCATCCGCGAAGCCGAGGACCTGCTGCACTCCCGCCGCCCGGATGCGGTGGTGCTGCGGCTGGCCGGAATCTACGGACCGGGCCGTACCCGGCTGATCGACCAGGTCCGCGCCGGTGCGCCGGATCCCGGGCCGGGACAGCTGACCAACCGGATCCACCGGGATGATGCGGCCGCTGCGATCGTGCACCTGACCACCGCGGTCCCGGAGCCGGCGCCCTTGTATTTGGGGGTCGACGACGAGCCGGCGGAGCAGCGCGACGTGCTTGCCTTCCTCTCCGCCGAGCTGGGCAAACCGCTGCTGGCGCCGCAGGAACCCCGCAGCTCAACCCGCGGAGGCAACCGCCGCCTGTCCAACGCCCGGCTGCGCGGCACGGGCTTCGAGTTCACCTATCCGACGTACCGCGAGGGCTACCGCGCGGTGCTTGCCGGGCAGGGAATCCGGCACGGCTAAAGACTGTCGGGGGTTCCTCCACTTTGGGATTTCCCTACCGGTTTGGGACATTCCTGCCGTGGCGCCGCGCAGGAATGTCCCAAACCGGCAGGGGTGTCCCGAGACGGAGGGATTGGGCCTGCAGGCACAAGCCGGGATGGCGCACGAACATCCCGGGTCCGAACTGCAGCACCAGCCGGTGCGGTATAGCCAGGTATTGCCGGCCCGGAGGACTGGACGCCATAGCCGGCACGGCTGAACGCCTACAGGTCCGGGTACCGCCCCGCCCAGGGCCGCAGCACCTCGATGGCAGCACCCACTCGGAAGACGGATTCCTCCGCAAACGGGTGGCCCACCACCTGCACCCCGGTGGGCACGCCGTCAGCACCAAACCCTGACGGCACCGCCAGGACGGGGCAGCGGTTGGTGATGTTGAACGGCGCCGTGAGATGGCCCTCCCAGTAGTGCTCCAGCCGGGTCCCGGCGACGGTGATGCCGTCGAGGTAATCGGCGTCGGCGGCCAGTGATCCGGCTCCGGAGGTGGGGCAGAGCAGCACGTCGAAACCGTCCATCACGGTTGCCAGCTGCGACTGGATCCGGGCCTCAGTTCCGAGTCCGTCGACCAGCGTCCTGCGTTCCGCCGCGGCCCGCGCGTCAGCCATAAACCGGCGGGTGTAGGGGGCCAGGGTGTCTTCAGACCCCGCAGTGGCCGTTTCCATGGCCGGCCCCAGGATGTGGCCGAAGTGAGTGAAGATCGTGTCGCGGATCTCAGCGCTTGTCCACGGCAGGACCACCTCCTCCACCACAGCTCCCGCTGCCCGCAGGGTTTCGGCAACGGCCCGGGTGTTGGCCTCCACGGCGTCCTCCAGCGGGTAATCCCCGAGCCGCAGGCACAGAGCCACCCGGAGACCGGCAACATTTCCGGTGTCGGGGTACTCCAGCGGCAGGGTTCCCGGTCTGCCGTGGGAGGAGTGGTCGCCCGGGTGCCGGCCGGACATGACGTTGGCCAGCAGGGCCGTGTCCGCAACGGTGCGTGCCATGGGACCGTCGCCGCGGTACCAGTCAGCGGACAGCGGCGCCAGGCCGGGGATCCGGCCGTACGGAGCCTTGTACCCAACCGTTCCGGTAAATGCCGCCGGCAGCCGGGTTGAACCGGCGATGTCCGACGCCGTGGCCAACGGAGCCAGGCCCGCGGCCAGCGCCGCTCCCGCACCGCCGGAGGATCCACCCGGTGACCGCTCAAGATTCCAGGGATTGCGAGTGACGCCCCACATGGGACTGTGGGTCACGGTGGCGCAGCTGAACTCCGGCGACGTACTCCGTGCGTGCACGATTCCTCCCGCGGCCCGGATGCGTTCCACCACGGGGTGGTCGGCCGCTGCCGTCCGCCCGGCATGGGAGAGCAGCCCCTGCGAAAAGCTGCGCCCCGCGAGGGCGTGCTTCTCCTTGGTCACGACGGGCAGCCCGAGCAGCGGCCGGTCAGCAGCACCGGCTTCACCGCGCAGGTATTGCGCTTCCGCGTCCCGGGCCAGCACCATGGCGTCGTCGAACAGAGTCTCGGTGAGGGCATTGACTGACGCGTTCGCGGTGCCCGCGCGCTCAACCACCGCCTGCAGCAGTTCCACCGGGGAGAGCTCCCGGGAGCGGAACAGCTTCAGTGCCGTGACGGCGTCCAAATAGTGCAGCGGCGCCTCCTGCGGAGTCCGGCTACCCGCAGCCTCACCGGTGGGTGTGCTCATGCCGCCGGCCCCGTGGCCTGGTCCGTGAGGGCACCGTGCACCAGCTTCCAGCCCAGTTCGGTGAGGGCGTCCAGTCCGGCAACCATGTCTTCGTCGCGGGTGAATTCGCGTTCGCAGTGCGAGACGCCGTCCACCGAAGGAATGAACAGCATGACCGTGGGGGCAATGCGGTTTAGTGCCACGGAGTCGTGTCCGGCCATGGTCTGGATTCTCCGGATTCCCAGGCCCAGCTCCGCGGCGACCTTCTCCGCCAGTTCCAGACCTTCTTCGGGGTAGTACTGGATGCCGCGGATATCGAAATCGTTCACATTGATGGTGATGTCATGTTCCCGGGCAATAGCGTCGATATCGGCGAGCAGAGAGGCACGGGCCTCGCTGACGATCTCCGGCGACGCCGAGCGGAGGTCTGCGACCAGGTGGACCCGGCGCGCGACGACGATTGGCGAGTTCGGCTCCAGTGTCATCCGGCCTACCGAGGAAACCAGGGCTTCTTCGGTGAACTTCTTCGTCACGTCGTGGACCAGCAAAACCACCTTCGACGCCGCCACCAGGGCATCATGGCGGTCTGCCATGGCAGTTGCCCCGGTGTGCGACTGTTCACCGAGCACTTCAATATCCAGCTTCTGGGTGTACCAGGAGTAGTCGACTGCGCCGAGCGGCAGCTGTTCGCGTTCCAGGATCCGTCCCTGTTCAATGTGGATTTCCGCGTAGCTGGCCACTTCCGGGCGCTGGTCCGTGCCGAGGTAGCCGATTCCGTCCAGGGCCTCCCGGACCGAGATACCGGCGAGGTCGCGGACCTGCAGCATGGCGTCCTCATCCATCAGCCCGGCAAATACGGAACTGCCCATGATGGACGGGGCGAACCGCCCGCCTTCCTCGTTGAACCAGTTGACCACCGCCAGGTTGAAGACCGGTGTTCCACCGCTGGCGGCCAGCCGCTCGGTGATCCGGGAAGCTGCGTGCAGGCCGGCAATCACGCCGTACGCGCCGTCGAACCGTCCGCCCAGCGGCTGGCTGTCCAGGTGTGATCCGACCAGGACGTACGGTGCGCCGGGAACCAGCTCCACCAGCGCGAACATGTTGCCGATCCCGTCCACGCGCACCTCCCAGCCGCGGGCTTCGGCGTAGGCGGCGAACCAGTCCCTGGTCTGCTTGTCTTCCGGGGTTGCTGCTTGCCTGTCGACGCCGTTGGCGGGTGTGGCGCCAATGGCGGCGACGTCGTGGAAATCCTTCAGGAATGCCTGGGATGAAGTCATGGTTCTTTCCTTTGATTCAGGCGGGCTTGGTTCGTGCGGCTGCGCCGGGCGGTGTTAGCCCATGCGTCCGCGGGTTTCCGGAACCCGGGTCAGGGTGAGCAGCAGGAGCACGATCACCGCTGCGGCGCTCATGTAGAAACCGGGCGAGTACGCCACGTCCGTCGCGGCCACCAGTGCGGTGCCGACGAACGGAGCGGTGCCGCCGAAGATGGCGTAGGCGACGTTGTAGCTGATGGCGGCGGAGGTGAAGCGGGTCTTGGTGGTGAAGATTTCCACGAAGAACGTGTAGCAGCCGCCGCCGTAGATGCAGAGCGGGATGACGAAGAGCAGCTGGCCCAGGATGGCCAGTCCCAGCACGCCGCTGGTCACCAGCATGAAGCAGGGAACTGCGAAGACTGCCAGTGCTGCCGAACCGGCGATCAGCATCGGCTTGCGGCCAACCCGGTCGCCGATGATTCCGCCCAGCGGCAGGAGCAGTGCGTAGAACGCCATGGCTGCGGCGTTGGCGAGCAGCGACTGGTCGCGGCTGAGGTTGCCGGTGGTCTGGACGTAGGAGACGAAGTACCCGGAGAGGAAGTAGAAGCCCATGGCGGTCAGGCCCATGACGAAGATGACCTGGAGCATGCGGACCTTGTTGGTGCGGAATGTCTCGCGGATGGGGCTGTATTCCTTGGTCTGGTTCTTGGCCAGGACGGCTTTGAACACTTCGCTTTCCTCGGTCTTGGCCCGGATCCACAGGCCGAACAGGGACAGCGGCAGCGCCAGCAGGAACGGAATGCGCCAGCCCCAGCTCTGGAAGTCGGCCTCGCTCATCGACTGGCTCAGCACCAGGATCAGCGTTCCGGCCACCACGGAAGGCAGCGCCGTGGCGGCGAGGGTGATGTTCAGCCAGAAGCCGCGGCGGTTCGCCGGAGCGTGTTCGAAGACGAACGACGGGGCGCCAACGGATTCGCCGCCGGCCGAGAAGCCCTGGACCAGGCGGCAGAGCACCAGCAGTGCCGGGGCCAGGGCACCGATGGTGGCGTAGGTCGGCAGCAGGCCGATTGCGGCGGTTGCTGCTCCGATGGAGACCAGGGTGATGTACAGGACGCGGCGGCGGCCGATCCGGTCACCGAGGGCTCCGAAGAACAGTCCGCCGAGCGGCCGGATCAGGAACGCGACGCCGAAGGTTGCGAAGGTGGACAGCAGCCCGATGAACGCGCTCTCGCTCGGGAAGAAGAGCTGCGAAAGAACCACTGCTGAGAGCCCGTACAGGGCGAAGTCGTAGAACTCGATGAACTGGCCAACACTGCCGCCGGCCAGGACACGCTTCTGCATGCCGGTGATGCGGGGTTTGGCTGCTTCCGCCGGAGCGGACTGGACACTCGGTGGGGCTTCGTTCGTAGTCATGAATGCCACCGTACGCAAACCGGGTTTAGGCGCCGTTGCCCGCCGTTTCCGGGAAGTAACGTTCGGCTGGCCGTTGTGACGGCAGTATTTCCCACGGCCGGACCGGGGACCGGGAAGTACGTAATGCTGCGGAAACGTGGTTCTTGACTGGCCAACTGCACTCCTGGGGGTCAGTGCCGGGGCGGCGGGCGCATTTTCCGCGTCTTTGCAGGTTGCAGCCTGCCGCTCACCTGCAGGGCAGAGATGATGATGGCTCCACTCTGGTGATCCGCATCACAGATGTCTAGTCGATGTTTCTGAAGTGTTTGATCGATTTTCTCGATGCGAGGAATCAGCTGCCCGCCCCATAGAGGCGGCCGCAGACGGCCTCAAACGCGAGTGCGCGGCGCGTGGGCCGCACTCCACGGGGACGCACCAGCATGACCTCAATACCAGGAACGTCATCGGTGAGCCGCAGCGGAACCACCCGGCCGCCGGCATAGGTCTGGTCGTGATGGAGGCGCTGGTTCAGGACGGAGTAGCCGTGCCCCCGGCCCACGAAGGAGCGCACGGTCTCATACCCGGAGGCCCGGTGGCGGATTTTCGGGCGAACCCCGGCTGCGGCGAACAGGCTCATGAAGTACTCGCGGGTGTGCGGAAGGTCCAGCAGGATCAAAGGCTCGTCTTCGAGCTGCGCCAGGGACACTTCCCCGTCCGGATTCGCCGCCAGGGGATGGTCTGCGGCCACGAGCACGTGAGCGGCGATCCGTTCCACCACCCTGGTGGTAAAGCCTTCATCCAGCCCGAGGCCGTACATTAGCGCGAGTTCGCATTCGCCTTCGAGCAGGGACCGGCGGAGGTATTCCTGGTCACCTTCCAGGAACGAGATCTGCACCTCGGGGTGGGCTGCTTCGAAGGCCTGGAGGATCACCGGCGCACGGAAGGGCGCCAGCGGAGCGAAGACTCCGACGCGCAGTTCACCGCTGAGAACATCCGAGTAGCCGCGGGCAGCTTCGTACAGTGCATCGGCTTCTTCCAGGAACGGTGCCAGGTCCTTGGCGAACTGCCTGCCGGGGGCAGTGAGGCGCATTCCGCGCTGCCGGCCCCGAATGAAAAGCTGGACGTCGAGGTCCTTCTCCAGCTGGGAGATCGCCGCCGACAGCGCCGACTGGGTGACATTGAGTTCACGCGACGCCGCAGTCATGCTCTCCGCTGCTGCAACGGCGGCGAAATACCGCAGCTGAACCAGGGTAAACGGTTTTGCCATGTGCCCATCCTGCCAGCACAGGGATCCGGCTCACGGAGTTGTGACGCCCGGGGGCGGCGGAGCTAGCCCTTGGGAATGGGCGGGCCGAGGTAGAGCAGGATTAGAAAGACGACGGCGACTCCGGCAACGGCAACCAGGGCAGCAGCCACGGGGCGGCGCAGCACAAGTGCCTGAACCTTGTCCACGAAGTTCTTCGGCTCCTCACCGCCCGGACCCAGGCGCCAGCCGCCGTCGAGCAGTCCGCGCTTATCCAGCGACTTCTCGAACGGGATGGTGGCCCAGGGAACGACGGCGAGCGCAACGCCCAGCACGCCGGTAGCCGCCGACCACTTCTGGTTGACCCACACAAACACGGTCACTGCGGCATAGGAGAGGAACACAAAGCCGTGCAGTCCGCCGGCGATGGGCGTGAACGCTTCGTTGCCGAAGGCGTACTTGGCCACCAGGGCCGCGATCAGGAGAGTCCACGTCACGGCCTCGGCAAAGGCCAAGGTGGTGAACAGTTTGCGTGGAGTCATGGAGCTGGGCCACCTTCCGAAGGGCGTTTGCCAACATTATGTCAGCATGTCCCCGCGTGCCCCTAATTCAGGGCGGCCCCTTATTCAGGCTGACCCCTAGCGGTACAACTCCGGACGGATGTCCTGGGCGTAGGTATTGAGCCGCCGCGCCCGCTGGACCTCATCCGGGTGGATGTCCGTCAGCAGCAGCTCCTCCCCGTCCGCAGCCTCTGCCAGCAGCGTTCCGTACGGCGAGGCGATGACGCTGGTGCCGGTGAAGTCCGGACCCGAGTAGTTCGCGTAGGCGATGTACACCCCGTTCTCCAGTGAGCGGGCCGGCACCAGCAGGGTGGAGATCCGTTCCGCGTTATAGGTATGCAGGGGCTGCGGGCCGCCGACGTCCCCGGTGGCGCGAACCGCCGTCGGAATGCACAGCAGGTCAGCGCCTGCCCGTACCGCGGCGCGGGCGTACTCCGGGAACTCGATGTCATAGCGGATCCCCAGCGCCACCCGCAGCCCGCGGAAAAGCGCTGCCCGGGGCACTCCGGCGCCGGGAGTGAAGGCACTGCGTTCCTCGGTGCCGAGCAGGTGTGCCTTCCGGTACCGCAGCAGCTCCGCACCGGTTTCATCAAAGAGCGACGCGGCGATGAAGCGGGTGCCGGCCTCATCCTCCACAGTCGAGGCGACGACGCCGATGCCTTCCTCGTCCGCGATGGCAGCCAGCTGCTTCCGCAGCCCCGCGCCGTCGGACTCCGCCGCACGTGCCGGCGCATAGCCGGTGGCGAAAAGCTCCGGGGTAATGAGAAGGTCAGCTCCGGCTTCAGCGGCGCGGACCGCGGACCGCCGGATCAGTGAGAGATTCTCCTCTAGGGCGCCCACCCGGGATGCTGCCTGCAAAACCCCTATCCGTGGCATTTCCGCTCCCCTCCGTTCCTACCCCCGGGATGATGCGGCCGGATAGGTCAGCGGCTCGGTGATCCAGTCCAGGTCCGCCCACCGGTCCATCCGCTGCACAATCTCGAAGCTGCTCCGGCACATGTCCACCACGGCCTGCTCGGGATCCGGATAGGAGAAGGCGTCCTCCAGGGTGAGGATGAACTCGCTCATCTGCGTCCGAAATTCTGCACGGTCCGGCTTGAGCATGGAGGCGTAGCTCTCGATTCCCGGGATGAAGGGATACGGCATCCCGAAGAACGCCGGCTTGGACATCCTCACGTCGCCGGGCCAGAAACCGTACTCCACGAACTTCTCATCGAAGCAGTTCACCCCGACCATGTCCGTACCGCTGTACGGGGCAGCCTGTCCGGCAAAGACCGAACCGCTGAGGTCCATGGTCCCGAAAAAGAACTCCGGCATGTCCACCTTGCCCCGGAAAGGCGATAGGAACCGGGAGAGGCTCCGGTGGGCGAAGTGCAAGTTCTCCAAATAGGCGGCGACGGCCTCCCGGTCCCAGGAATGGTGCTTGTTGTCCTGTTCGAAGGGAGTCTCGTCGTAGAACTCCTGCGGGGTGGTGTTGATCTCCGTTGCCATGCCGATGTAGTCCAGGGCACTCATGAGCTGGGCGTAGAAGTCCGCGACGCTGAGTCCGTCCTCAATGGGGATCCGGGACCTGCCGCCGTCGGTGTTCTGCACGTCCACATGGTGCTGGCGAAGGTTGAAGTAAATCTCGAAGCTGGATCCGTTGCCCGGGATTATCCCGGTGCCGATACCGTCGATGGTCAGCGGCATGCGCACGTGGCCCCACTCGGGCCTCTTGGTACTGCGCTCGATCTTCACCTTGCCCGCCATTTGCAGGAACAGATGGAGGGTATCGGCGGTGTCCTGCCATTCGGTGTAGTCGAGAATCCGATTTTCCATGGGTTTCGCCTCGAATCGGTGGCTCGGTGCGGCGGGGACTCAGGAGTGCGGGTTGTTTTCCAAGTGTGAAGACCGCCCGGGAGCCGGTCAACGCCCCGGCCTGCTTCTGCGTCCGGGACTATACTGACCATGGCCAGCAGCCCTCACAACCCCTCCCTAGGAGCCTTTCCCGGTGCCCAAATCCCCCACCGCACGCACCTCATCACGTTCCCGCAGCCTGAAGTACATCCTGATGCTCGGCGCCCTGGCTGCCCTGCCTGCGGTTACCACCGACATGTACCTGCCGGCGCTGCCCGCAGTCGCCGAAGACCTTTCAACTACGACGACGGCGGCCCAGTTCACGCTTTCCGGCACCTTGCTGGGAACGGCTGTGGGACAGCTGGTGATCGGACCGCTCTCGGACCGGTTCGGGCGGCGGCTGCCGCTGCTGATCGGCATCTCGATGCACATTGTGACGTCGCTGCTCTGCGCCATTGCGCCCAACATCGGGCTCCTGATCGGCCTGCGGATCATGCAGGGATTCTTCAACGCCGCAGCCTCGGTGGTGGCCATCGCGGTCATCCGCGACCGCTTCACCGGCTCCGCTGCGGCCAAGCTGCTGTCCCGCCTGATGCTGATGATCGGCCTCGCTCCACTGCTGGCCCCGACGCTGGGCCAGGCGGTTGCAGGGATCTGGGCCTGGCGGGCAGTCTTCTACGCCCTCGCGCTGATCGGTGTGATCCTGGTGGTGATCGTCTGGCGCTGGATGCCGGAAACCCTTCCGCCCGAACGCCGCCTGCCCAAGAAGGTGAAGGGTGCCGCAAAAACCGGTGAACCCGGCGGCTACCGGATCCTGCTGCGCGACCGCCGCTTCCTCGCTTTCGCCGTCATTCCCGGCCTGTCGATGGGCATCATCATGAGCTACGTGGTGGGTTCCCCGTTCGTGATGCAGGAGCAGTACGGTCTCTCCCCCGCGACGTTCGCGCTCATCTTCGCGGTCAACGGCGTCGCCATGGTGATTTCCTCCCAGGTGAACGCTTCCCTGCTCAACCGCTTCCCCTCCGCGGGAATCCTGCGCGTCGCTGCGCCGGTACTGCTGCTGCTGGCCGTGATCCTGCCGATCATCATTGCCACCGGTTTCGGCGGTGTGATCGGCCTGGTGGCCGGCCTGTGGCTGGTCCTGGGCATGCTGGGCTTCACCCTTTCCAACGCGACCTCCCTCGCCCTGGACGGTTACGGGCACATGGCCGGAACGGCAGCCGCACTGCTGGGCTGCCTGCAAGTGGGACTGGCCGGGCTGATCAGTCCGCTGGTTGGCGTCTTTGGCGGCACAGCGCTGTCGATGGCAGGGGTGATCATCGGCTGCGCCGCGGCCATCAACCTGATCCTGGCAACGACGCCGGCCTACCGCCGCCGGGGCCTGCGGCTGGGCACCTCCCCGAACGGGACCGAGCCCGGGGACCCGACCACACAAGCCAGCGGAACCGCGGGCTAGCCAGCCGGAGGCGCTGCGGTGCTCTGCCGGATCACCAGCGAGGTCGAGAGGTCCAGGCGCGTGTTCTTGGGCTGTTCGCCGTCGCGCAGCATCAGCACCATCCGCGCCGCTTCCTCGGCCATTTCGATCAACGGCTGATGCACGGTGGTGAGCGCGGGCGAGGACCAGCGGGCCACCTGCAGGTCGTCGTAGCCAACTATCGAGAGCTCGTCCGGAACGCTGATGCCCAGCTGCCGGGCCGCGTCCAGGACACCCAGGGCCTGCAGGTCGCTGCCGGCAAACACCGCGGTGGGACGGTCCGGCTGGGCGAGCAGCTCGAGCGCATGGTCCCGGCCGCCGTCGACGTGGAAGTTTCCGTAACGCACCAGCGCAGGATCAAACGGGAGCCCGGCTGTATTCAGGGCCGACCGGTAGCCGTCGATCCGGGCGAGGGAGCACATCAGGTCCTCCGGTCCGGTAATGGCAGCAATCCGCTGATGGCCCAGGTCGATCAGGTGGCGGGTTGCCATCATGCCCCCGGCCCAGTTTGCAGACCCCACGGAAGGAACATCCGGAGCCGGGTCCCCCGCTGGGTCGATGATCGCGAACGGTATGCCGCGGGACTCGAGCAGCCGGCGCGATTCGTGTGCCAGGTCAGCAAAGACCAGTACGACGCCGGCCGGGCGCCGCGCGATGACACCCTCCACCCACTCCGGCCCGGGCGAGTGGCGGGTGCCGCTTTCGGTGAGCACCACGCTCAGTCCGTGTTCGCGGGCCACGTTCTCCACACCCCGGATGATTTCCAGCGCCCAGGCACTCTCCAGTTCATGGAACACCAGCTCCAGCAGCCCTGACTTGGAACTGCGGCTCGCCCGCCGCTGATACCCGTGCCCGTCCAGCAGGGCCTCAACTTTCGTGCGGGTTTTCCGCGAAACATCGGCCCGGCCGTTCAGGACTTTCGAGATTGTCGAGAGCGAAACCTCCGCCTCCGCCGCCAGCTCCGCGAGCGTGACGCGCCCTGCTGCAGGCGTTTGTGCCATCTGTTTCTCCTCCACACGAAAGGCCGCCGGCGTGAAGACGCAGCAATTAAGTGTTGCGGATCACATCCCTGCATCCTAAGCTAGCCGCATTCCAGAACTTTCGGCAAGTGTTTCGAAACTTTCGGAACACCGCTTCCCGGGAGAACTTCCAGTGAGGAGCAGTTCAATGAGGAACAACCGCAGCTGGCTGAAACCAGCTACCGCAGCCGCGGGTGCGCTGGCACTCGGCATGTCCATGGCCGCCTGTTCAAACAGCGGAGAATCCGCTGCCGGCAACCGGCCCGAAAACGAAATCCACGTCCTGGTCTACGGAGACGCCGGCAACGATGTTGAACGGGCCATGGTGGACAAGTTCAACGAAACCTCTGACGTGAAGGTTGTCCTGGACACCATTCCCGGGGCCGACTACCAGCAGAAACTCCAGACCGTCATCGACACGGACTCCGCCCCGGACGTGTTCTTCAACTGGGGCGGCGGATCCATCACCGACTACGTGGACGCGGGCCTGCTGATGCCGCTGGACGACTTCATCGAGGAGGATCCGCAGCTCAAGGACGCGTTCCTGCCCTCGGTCTTCGATACCGCTGTGGTGGATGGCCAGGCATACGGCATTCCAATGCGCGGCACCCAGCCGGTGATGCTCTTCAGCAACGAAGAGGTCCTGGCCAGCGCCGGCGTCGACGGTGCTCCGGAAACGTGGGAGGACCTGCTGGACGCGGTGGAGAAGCTGAAGGCGGCCGGGGTCACCCCGATCGCACTGGGCGGGGCGGACGAGTGGCCCACCCTGATGTGGGTTGAGTATGTGTATGACCGCGTAGCCGGACCGGAACTCTTTGAAAGCGCCCTGGCCGGAGACACCGAGGTCTGGGACTCCGACGAAAGCCGGGAAGCTTTGGGCATGCTGCGCGAGCTGGTGGACACCGGTGCTTTTGGCACCAACTTCCAGTCCGTGAAGTTCACCGACGGCGGCTCCCCGTCGCTGCTCTCCAGCGGCCAGGCGGGCTTTGAGCTGATGGGCTCCTGGGCGTACTCAACACACCAGGATGCCGCTCCGGAATTCGTGGAGGCAGGCCTCCTGGGCTACAGCGAGTTCCCGACCATCGACGGCGGCAAGGGCGACCCGGCCAACCTGGTGGGCAACACCAACAACTTCTACTCCGTCCTGGCGAACACCCGGTACCCGGAAACCGTCCGCGACTTCCTGAAGCTGATGTACTCGGACGAATTCGTCCAGGAGCACGTGGCCATCGGCAACCTGCCCACCACCACCAACACGGAGCAGTTCCTGGACCAGTCCGCTGATCCGGACTACGCCCGCTTCCAGTACGGACTGGTGGAGCAGGCACCGGCATTCCAGCTTTCCTGGGACCAGGCCTACCCACCCTCGGCCACCCCGGCCATCCACGGCGCCATGTCCGACTTCTTCAGCGGCCGGATCGATGAAGACGGCTTCATTGCCGCCATGCAGGGTCTCTAGGAACTCCTCCTTATGACTGCGCTGCTTCCTCCCAAGCCGCCGGCGCTGCCGGACGGATCCGAACGGGTCCGTCCGGCAGCCGCCGGCCGCTCGGCCCGCACACCCCGCCCCGGGCTGGCCTGGACCCTGCCGGCCACGGTGTTCTTCCTGCTGTTCGCAGTGATCCCGCTGATCGCCGTCGTTGTCCTGTCCTTCATGAGCTGGCGCGGCATCGGCGAGCCTAAGTTCGTCGGCACGGAGAACTGGCAGGAACTCGCCGGAGACCCGGTGATGCTCAAAAGCCTCTGGCTTTCCCTGCTCTTCATAGTCCTCGGTGTTGCCACCCAGACGCCGGTGAGCATGCTGCTGGGTGTCTGGGCTGCCGGACCGCAGCGCAACCGGGCGATCCTCAGCGCCATCTACTTCGTTCCGCTGCTGCTCTCCTCGGCCGCTATTTCGGTGCTGTGGCGGGCGCTGCTGGACCCCAACTTCGGAGTGCCGTCACAGTTCCGCTGGCTCTTCGGCGACGGCAACCTTTTCGGCCACCAGGCCACTGCGATCGGCGTCATCATCTTCGTGAGCATGTGGCAGTTCACGCCGTTCCACACACTGATCTACCAGGGCGCCGCGCGGGCTATTCCACAGGTGCTCTACCAGGCAGCGGAGATCGACGGCGCGGGACGGGCACGGACCTTCTTCAGCATCACGCTCCCCCAGCTGCGCAACTCCATCATCACTTCGGTGATCCTGATGGTGGTGGGCGGGCTGACCACCTTCGAGACGGTGCTGATCCTCACCAACGGAGGGCCGGGCACGGACACCACCATCACGGCCTTCTACATGTTCGAGCAGGCCTTCCGCCGCTTCGACTTCGGCATTGGCGCCGCCGTGGCCCTGGTGCTCGTGGTCGTAGCCACCACCATCTCGCTGATCATGGTCAAGGTCTCCGGCTACGACAAAATGCGCAGCACCATGGAAGGGGTCTAGATGCGCACGCGCCCCAATTACATTGCCGGAGCAGCCGCCGTCGTCTGGCTCCTGATCGTTGCCCTTCCGCTGTACGTCATGATTGCCGCCAGCGTGCAGACCCGCAGCGGCTTCAGCGCCGGCGGCCCGCTCTCCTTCCCCACCAGCTTCACGCTGGAGAACTACGTCGGGGTCTTCCAGAGCGGGTTCGGGCTGTACTTCCTGAACACCCTGATCGTCACGGGCGGCGTGGTGGGAATCGTGCTGCTGGTGGTGCCGCCGCTGGCCTACGCGATTGTGCGCAACCAGTCCCGCACCACCACCGTGATCTTCCGGTTCTTCCTGCTGGGCCTGGCGATTCCGGTCCAGGCGGTGATTGTTCCGATGTTCTACCTGATCAATACGGTGGGACTCTACGACACCCTCCTGGGCATCATCCTGCCCACCGCGGCGTTCGCCCTGCCGATCTGCACGCTGATTCTCTCCGGAACCATGCGGGACATCACTCCTGAGCTGTACGAGGCCATGGCCGTTGACGGCGCCGGAACCTGGCGGACCTTCGTGCGGCTGGTGCTGCCGCTGTCCAAGCCGGGGATCTCCACGATCGCCGTGTTCGCCGCGCTACAGGGCTGGAACGGCTTCCTGCTGCCGCTGATCCTGACCCAGTCGGAATCGACCCGGGTCATCACCCTTGGCCTCTTCAACTTCCAGACCCAGTACGGAATCAACGTCCCCGGCATCCTCGCCGCGGTGATGCTCTCCATGATTCCCGTGCTGCTGGTGTACCTCTTCGCGCGCCGCGCACTAGTCCAGGGCCTCATGGGCGCTGGCGGAAAGTGACCCATGTCGAACACCACCACCAAGCGCGTCCCCTGGCGGGATGCCTCCCTCTCCCCCGCCGAACGCGCGGACGCCCTGCTGGCCCAAATGACCCTGGAGGAGAAGACTGCCCAGCTGTTCGGCGTGTGGGTAGGCGCTTCGGCCGACGGCGCCGAGGTGGCCCCGCACCAGCATGAGATGAATGAACCTCCGGACCTGGAGGCGCTGCTGCCGAACGGTCTGGGCCAGCTCACCCGGCCCTTCGGCACCAAACCGGTCGACGCCGGTGCCGGCGCCCTGTCG
Organism: Arthrobacter sp. zg-Y916; assembly: GCF_020907385.1. Classification (NCBI taxonomy): domain Bacteria; kingdom Bacillati; phylum Actinomycetota; class Actinomycetes; order Micrococcales; family Micrococcaceae; genus Arthrobacter; species Arthrobacter sp. zg-Y916. The sequence continues at coordinate 25,915 of NZ_JAJJOD010000007.1, forward strand.
CTGATGCGCACCCAGGAGAGAATCGCCGCCTCCAACCGGTTCGGAATACCTGCCCTGGCGCACGAAGAATGCCTGGCCGGGTTCGCTGCCTGGGGTGCGACGGCGTATCCGGTGCCGCTGGCCTGGGGCGCCACCTTCAACCCGGCGCTCGTGAAACGCATGGCCCATGCCATCGGCACAGACCTGCGCCGGGTCGGAATCCACCAGGGCCTGGCTCCCGTGCTGGACGTTGTCCGCGACGCCCGCTGGGGCCGGGTGGAGGAGACCATGGGCGAAGATCCCTACCTAGTGGGCTCAATTGGGGCTGCCTACGTCCAGGGGTTGGAAGACGCCGGGATCGTAGCAACGCTCAAGCACTTCGCCGGCTACGCAGCGTCCCGCGCGGGACGGAACCTTGCTCCGGTCTCGATGGGACCGCGCGAGTTCGCCGACGTCGTCCTGCCGCCGTTCGAGATGGCGCTCCGCGAGTCCGGTGTGCGGTCCGTGATGCACGCGTACACCGACACTGACGGCGTGCCCTCGGCGGCTGACCGGCAGCTGCTCACCGGCCTGCTGCGGGACACCTGGGGCTTCAGCGGGACAGTTGTGGCGGACTACTTCGGAATCGGTTTCCTCGAGGAACTCCACGGCATTGCCGGAACCCGCGGCGAAGCGGCAGTGGAGGCCCTCTCCGCCGGCGTGGACGTTGAGCTGCCCACGGTCGACGCGTACGGAGACCACCTGCTGGCAGAACTGGGCGCCGGCCGCATCGACCCGAAGCTGGTGGACCGGGCCGCGCATCGGGTCCTGGTGCAGAAGATCGGCCTCGGCCTGCTCGATGAGGACTGGACTCCGGTTCCCGAGGTCCTGCCCGCCGATGCCTTGGACCTGCAGGCGGTCGAGGGAACCGTCAACCTTGACCCGGCGGAGAACCGGCAGCTGGCGGCAGAACTGGCAGAGCAGTCCATTGTGCTGCTCAGCAACAACGGGGTCCTGCCGCTGAGGTCGCCGTCCCGCATCGCCGTCGTTGGCCCCAATGCAGAGAATCCCCTGGCGTTCCTGGGCTGCTATTCGTTCCCGGCCCACGTCGGATCGCAGTTTCCGGACATCCCCGCAGGCATCGACCTGCCCACGGTGGCGGCCTCGCTCCGCACTGAGTTCCCGGACAGTGAGATCACCTGCGTTCAGGGCTGCGGAATCGATGATCCGTCGGTCTCGGGAATTGGCGACGCCGTTGCGGCCGCCCGGGAGGCCGACGTCGTCATCGCGGTGCTGGGCGACCGCGCCGGACTCTTTGGCCGCGGCACCAGCGGAGAAGGCTGCGACGTGGAGTCCCTGGTCCTGCCCGGCGTCCAGCAGCAGCTCCTGGACGCCGTGCTGGAATCCGGCACCCGCGTAGTAACGGTGCTGCTCACCGGCCGCCCCTACGCACTGGGGGCGGCAGCTGCCAAGGCCGCCGCCGTCGTGCAGGCATTCTTTCCCGGAGAGGAAGGGGGCCCGGCCGTGGCCCGGGTGCTCAGCGGTGCGGTCAATCCCTCAGGACGGCTGCCCATCAGCGTTCCGGCGACGCCCGGGAGCCAGCCGGCCAGCTACCTGGCAGCTCCCCTTGCCGGGCCTACCGATGTGTCCAGCATCGATCCGACTCCGGCCTTCGGGTTTGGCCACGGCTTGGGCTACACGGACTTCAGCTGGGACGGCCTCTCCGTTGGGCAAACGCAGATCGGGACCGACGGCGAAGCGGAGGCTGCCCTGACCGTCACCAACACCGGCGACCGCGGGGGCGTGGAGGTAGTCCAGTTGTACCTGCACGATCCCGTGGCCAGCGTGGTCCGGCCGGTGCAGCGGCTCATCGGTTACGCACGCGTACCGTTGCAGGCCGGGGAATCAGCCCGGGTGCGGTTCACCGTTCCGGCAGACCTGGCCTCGTTTACCGGAATTGGCCTGCAGCGGCTCGTCGAACCCGGGGACCTGGAACTGCGGTTTGGTGCCTCCAGCACGGATATCCGTCTGGTTGCCCGGATCAGGCTTTCCGGCCCGGTACGCTCGGTGGACCACACCCGGCGCCTGCACTGCAGGGTGGATGTCACGGCCCCGTAGGAGGAATTCACGTGTATACGGATCTGCCCGCTGACCAGCTGACCACATATCTGGGAAGCCAAAGCGACCCCGCGGAGTTCGACGATTTCTGGGCGCAGACCCTCGAAGAAGCGCAGGCCCATCCGCTGGACCTGATCCTGGAACCATTCGAGACTGTGCTGTCCACAGTGGACGTCTGGGACGTGACATTCAACGGCTATGGCGGTGAACCAATCCGCGCCTGGCTGCGGGTGCCGTCCGGAGCATCCGGTCCGCTGCCCGGCGTCGTGCAGTTTGTCGGCTACGGGGGCGGGCGCGGGGATGCGCACGAGAATCTGTTCTGGGCGTCCTGCGGTTTCGCGCACCTGGAGATGGACACCCGCGGGCAGGGGGCGGGCTGGAGCACGGGAGTCACCCCGGATGCCGCGGGCAGTGCCGGACCCCAGGGCCAAGGCGTGATGACCCGCGGCGTCACCGATCCCGGGACCTACTATTACCGGCGGCTGACCACGGACGCCGTCCGGGCTGTCCAGGCCCTGCGGTCATTGGACAGGGTAGATCCCGCCCGTTGCGCGGCTGTGGGCATGAGCCAGGGTGGCGGCCTGGCAGTAGCCGTCGCAGCGCTGGCACCGGAGCTGGCTGCCATCGTAGCGAAGGTGCCCTTCCTCTCCGACATCCCCCGGGCGCTGCAGGTCACGGATGCGTACCCGTTCCGGGAACTGGTTGATTATCTGGCGATCCACCGCACCCGGGTCCAGCAGGTGCACCAGACGCTGCAGTACTTTGATTCGGTCAACTTCGCCAAGCGGGCCAGGGTTCCGGCACTGTTCTCGGTGGGTTTGATGGATCAAGTAACGCCGCCGTCCACTGTCTATGCGGCGTACAACAACTACTCCGGAGCCAAGGAGCTTCAGGTATGGCCCTTCAACGGGCACGAAGCCGGCGGGATCGAGGACGATGTGGCTGCTGTGGCCTTCCTGCGCCGGGTTATGGTCAGCCCCGGCGGCTCAGCCGGCGGCGATTGACACAGCCACTGCCGCGGCCAGCAGCACGGCATAGCCACTGAGCGTCGCTGTCCCCGGCTCCCGGGGCTGCCTGCGGCTCCGTCCGCGCTTGGATTCTGCCGGGGCGTCCGCCGAGCCTGCCCTGGCCGCCGACCCTGCTGTGCCCGCCGCGTCTGCCTCGGCAGCAGTTCTCGGCAGGGATTCCCAGCGGATCACGGCACCGGCGGTGGCCGCAGCCAGGGCAGCCACGGAGAGGATCCACAACCAGATGGTGACCGGCGACCATTCCACAACCAGCCGCAGGGCCAGCGCCACGAACGCCGTCTCCAGCATGGCCGCGAGCAGCGAACGCCTGCTCCTGGCAGCTGCCATCCCGTCGGACTGCCAGGCGGAGGCAGCAACCCAGCCGCAGGCGAGCGCCAGCACGGCCGGCAGGACCCAGCCGATGATCACCTGCATCATGCCGGACCTCCGGCCAGCAGCTCAAACACCGCTTCTTCCTGCCCGGCGGAGACGTTGGAGAGCATGACCACCGCGCGGCCGGACTCCCGGTCCAGGGCGACCATGGACCAGAAACCGCCGGTCTGCCCGTTGTGCCAGGTGATCTCCCGGCCCCCTCGTTCCTCGGTCACCCAGCCCAGTCCGTACCGCCGGTCTCCGTCGCCCCACTGCGGTTCCAGCGCCGCGGCGCCGGGTGCAGTTCCATCCAGCTGGGCCTGCGCGTAACGCGCCAGGTCAGCGGCCGTGGACCGGATCCCGCCCGCCGGCGCGGATCCCGCCAAAGTCCAGGCTCCTTCCGGACGGCCGGCGGCGCTTCGCCCGGTGGGAGCGCCGTCCGGAAGGTTCTCCGCGGTGACCGGTGCATAGGTTTCCTTCAGCGCCAGCGGGGTGAGTACCCGGTCCGCCAGCAGCTCTTCCCAGCTGGTTCCGGCGGCCTTGGCCAGGAGCTGGCCAAGGAAGGCGTAGCCGAGGTTCGAGTAGGCCACGGCACCGCGGTTATTCAGGCCCGCGGATTGTGCCTGGGTAAGGATCTGGGCGGGTGTCGCGGTATACGGATCCCGGTTCAGCAGCTGCCCGACTAGCAGGGAGGGCAGGGCATCGATGCCGGCTGCCAGCCGCGGCAGGCCGGAACGGTGGCTGGCCAATTCGGCCAGGGTCACGGTGCCGATTTCGGCGTCCGGGTCCGTGAGGTCCTTCCCCAGGATGTCCGCCACCGTGGTCTCCAAGGTGACTTCGCCGCGCTCGACGGCGTCGGCGAGCAGGGAGGAGGTGAACGTCTTGCTGACGGACCCGATCTCATATTCGGTAAGTTCGTCGGCGCCGAAGCCTGCGTACCGGACGTTATCCCCGTCGATCCAGGCGACGCTGACCTGATTCGCCGGAGCGGTGAGCAGCGGACGCACCCTCTCGGCCAGGGCTGCATCACCGGTGACGTTGCCGGACAGCTTCGGCGGCCAGGGGGCGGCTGCCAGGCCGCAGAGCAGGACGACGGCGGCGGCAGCACCTCCCGCGATCAGCCGGGGCGTCAGCTTTCTGGTGCGGGTTTTGGTTTCGGGCATCTCAGTTGCCTCCTGCGGCAGCGGTAAGGATGGCCAGCAGCGGGATGACCCGGGCCGGGGGCACGCGGTAGCGGGAGCGGGCGTGGGCGGCGAGCCAGCCCTGGGCGCTGAGCTGGTTCACGTGGTGGTAAATCTGCCCCGCGGTGCCGGCGCCCAGTTCCTCCGCCAGCGCCGCGACGGTCTCGGTTCCGCCCAGGACGGCGCGGAGGATGGAGAGCCGCATGGGGTTGCCCAGCGCGGCGAGGGACTCAGCGAAGGGTGCCCAGTCGACGTCGAGCAGGTGTCCTGTTTCCAGGCCGTACTGGTATTCGTACCGTTCACCGGCCGGGGTGCCGGCGGTTCCGGCGAACAGGACGGCCCCGGGATCCGGGTAGCGGTTGCGGATGCCGTTGAGCACCCAGAAAACATCATCGGTCTCCGGGCGGTCCGGCGCCGGTGCCGGGTGTTCTGCCGCCGGCGCCGCCAGGAGCCGTTCCTCCAGGGCAGCAACCCGTTCCTCGAGTGCCTGCAGACGGTCGTGATGCGAACTCATGCGTCAAGAATTACGTAATCCCTAAAAGGTGTCAAGGATTACTGAATTCGAGCGTCCTAGTCCTTGAGCTCAACGAAGAACACATGGGTCTCCGTTTCGCAGAAACGGCTACCCCTCGTGGGCCCGGCGCCTGAGCCTGAGCACGGCACGCACTCCGGCGAAGGCCGCTCCCCCGGCAAGAACCCACGGCAGCCCCACCAGAACGGGATCGATCCACTGGTGGCTCACGTCCGCCCGGCGCCGTCCTGCCCGTGAGGAGACTCCGCCGCGCCGGAACTCACTGAGGACACCGGTTTCGGTAACCGGGTTATCCGGGCGCAGCGTTGCCAGCGCAGAGATCCGGGCTTCGAAGGCGTCCACCCGGTCCGCTGCCAGCAGGATCAGCCAGTGCGCTGCCCGGGCTTCGCTGTAGCGGCGGTAGGCGTAGCGGCGCATTACTCCGGAGACGCCCTTGAGCGGCACGGACGTGCCGAAGACCGGGGTGAGCATCCCGTGCTCCATCGACCGTTCCCGGGGGTACGTTTCCTCCTGCCGGTCCGGGAAGTCCCAGTGTGCGCCGGTGCGCCCGGGATCGAACTGCAGCTTGGGAACGGAGGGACGGTCGAGCGGATCCAGGTCCGCGCCCCACCCGGGGATGCGTGCCCGGAGTTCCTCGGCAGTGGGGACGGGTACGGGGTTGTTGGCGGTGTAGGCCATGAAGACTCTTCCTTCGATTCGCTATGGTCAGGCTGCGGAGCTGGGGACGATCACGGGCTTGATGCAGTTATCCAGCTTGGAGGAGAAGATGTGGTAGCCCTCGGCGATGTGTTCAAGCGGAATCCGGTGCGTGATGATGTCGCTGGGGACGAGGTACCCGTTGCGGATGTGCTCGAACAGTCGCGGCCACTGACGCTTCATTGGGCATTGGTTCATGTTCAGCGTCAGGCCCTTGTTGAGGGCGTCTCCAAACTTCACGGCATTGAAGATGGGACCGTAGGCGCCCATGACGGACACGGTGCCGCCCTTCCGGACCGAATCGATCGCCCAGTTCAGCGCCACGGCAGATCCGCCCTGGAGCTTGAGCTTGGTTCCGGTGACGTGCTGCAGGAAGTTCCCGTCCGCCTCGGCTCCTACGGCGTCGATCGCTACATCCGCACCCAGGAATCCGGTGTCCTTCTTCATCTGGACCACGATGTCGTCGTATTCCGTGAAGTTGTAGGTTTCGGCGTGCGCGAAGTCCCGCGCTTTTTCCAGCCGGTAGTCCAGATGGTCAATCACCATCACCCGCCCGGCGCCCATCAGCCAGGCGGACTTGGCGGCATAGAGTCCCACCGGTCCGGCGCCGAACACCACCACGGTGTCGCGTTCCTTGATGTCGCCCAGCTGGGCGCCGAAGTATCCGGTGGCCAGCGCATCGGTGCACATCAGCGCGTCCTCATCCGCCATCCAGTCCGGAATCAGGGAGGGTCCGACGTCGGCAAACGGCACGCGCACATACTCGGCCTGTCCGCCGTCGTATCCTCCCGTGGTGTGCGAGTAGCCGTAGAGCGCACCGACGGCGGTGGCGTTGGGATTCACGTTGTGGCAGTTGGAGTACAGCCCGCGGACACAGAACCAGCAGGAGCCACAGTAGATATTGGCCGGAACCATCACCCGGTCCCCCGGCCTGAGGTTCTGCACCGAGGAACCCACTTGGTCAACCACGCCGATGAACTCGTGCCCGAAGGTGGTGCCGACCCGGGTATCCGGCATCAGCCCGTGGTACAGGTGCAGGTCGGAGCCGCAGATCGCCGCCAGCGTCACGCGGATGATCGCGTCGTTGGGGTGCTCTATGCGCGGTATGTCCTTTTCTTCGACGCGTATCTTGTACGGGCCGCGGTACACCATTGCTTCCACTGGTCCTCCTCGTCGGTGATCAGATAGTAAGCAACCTTCACATACCCGTTTCCGGACGGTCAACCGAGGCTTCCGGGAGGGCAACCTGCCCCAACTGTCCCGGCGGACAGCAAAGCGCCGGTGCTTCTATGACGGGGACTCCCATCATGGCCGCACCGGCGCTCAAGGTGAAGACGGGTTACTGAACCGAGTTGTTGTAGTTATCCACTTCGGCCTGGAGTTCCTCAACCGACTCCGTGAGCTCGGCCTTGCTGTCTCCGCCGAGCAGCGCACCTTCGAGTGCGTCCTCAGCAGCCTTGCGGGCCTGCGGCATGGAACCGGCCGAGCAGCCCTGCGTGGCGGCAGTCAGTTCGGTGGATTCCAGCTGCTGCACGGCGACGTCGAACTGCGGGTACTGTTCGCGCCAGGCGATGTCCTCCGGCTCCTCGAGGGCAGCCTTGGAGATCGGGAAGTAGCCGGTGCCGACGTGCCAGGTAGCCTGGGTGGCCGGCTCGGCCAGGTACTGCATGAACTGCCAGGTGGCTTCCTTCTCAGCGTCCGAGTGCCCCTCGTCGGAGATCCAGAGCGAGGCACCGCCGATGATCGGACCGGAATCGTTCTTTTCGATCTTCGGGTAGAAGCCAACACCCAGTTCGAAGCCCTGCTCCTCGGCGGCCTTCTGCATGCCGCCCAGGGCACCGGTGGATTCGAGCGTGATGCCGATGGTGCCCGACTTGAAGGCGTTCTGCGCATCGGCTGTGGCACGGCCGGTGTTGCCCGCCACTCCGGTGCTCACCAGTTCCTTCCACCAGTCGACGAACTGCACTGCGGTGTCATTGTTGAAGCTGTACTCGGTGACGCGCTCACCGGTGCGGCCGTTGTCCGGGCTGCAGTACAGGGCGCCGTTCGCGGCGATTTCCTGCTCCAGGAGCCAGCCGTAGATCGCGGCGTTGAAGCCGAACTCGGCCGGGCCGCCGTTTTTCTTGGAGAGCTTGTTGGCTGCTTCGGCGACCTCGTCGAGGGTTTCCGGAGCCTTTTCGGGATCCAGGCCGGCAGCCTCAAACAGGGTCTTGTTGTAGTACATGACCGGCATGGAGGTGTTGAACGGCATGGACCACAGCTCGTCGTTGATCGAGTAGTAGCCGGCAATGTTGGGCTGCAGGTCGGAGACGTCGTACTCGTCGCGGTCGATGAAGGCCTGCGTGGGCATGACGGCCCCGGAGTCGATCATGAACTGGGTGCCGATGTCATAGATCTGCACCATGCTGGGCGTGCTGTTGGACTGGACTGCTGCCTTGTACTTGGTGATCGTGGAGTCGTAGTCGCCCTGGTAGACACCCTTGACTTCAATCTTGCCGTCATTGGCTGCATTGAAGTCACTGATCAGCTTGTTGAGGGTCTCGCCGTTCGTGCCGTCCATGGAGTGCCAGAAGTTGACGGTCGTAACGCCTTCGGCGTTCTCCAGCGCGTCCGCTCCGGGGGCGTCTGACCCACTGGTCGAGCCGCTGCCGCCGCCGCAGGCGGAGAGCGTCAGGGCAAGTGCGGCAGCGCCGGCAGCCATCATTGGCAGGCGGCGCGCTCTGCTTGTGCTTCGCATTGAATTCCCTTTCAGGGTTGAACCGGAAATGGCTCCCGGATGATGCAGGTGGTGGTGCCTACTTGATGGAACCCGCGGTGAGGCCGCGGACAATGAAGCGCTGGCCAAAGATCACCAGCAGCAACGTGGGAATGATGGCCAGGACGGTTCCCGCCAGGACGAGCCCGGCGTTGAAGTTGTCCGCCGAGCGCAGCTGCGTGATACCGATCTGGATCGTCTGCATCTGCGGGGTCTGGGTGACCAGCAGCGGCCAGAAGTACATGTTCCAGGCCGAGAGGAAGGACCAGATGCCCAGCGCCGCAAGGGTCGGCTTGGACAGCGGCACCAGCACTGAGAGCAGGAAACGCAGGTGTCCGGCGCCGTCGATCTTGGCCGCCTCCCACAGCTCCAGCGGGAAGGACATAAACGCCTGGCGCAGCAGGAAGATCCCGAATCCGTGGGCCAGGAACGGCAGTACCAGCGCGGGGATGGTATTGATCAGCCCTGCCGAGGACATGGTCAGGTAGTTCGGGATGATGATCGCTTCGGCGGGGACCATCATGCTGCACAGGAACAGGGCGAACCAGAAGGCCTTGCCCCGCACTTTCAGGAACACCAGGGCGTACGCCGCCATCAGCGACGTCACCAGCTGTCCCAGCGTGATGAGCCCTGCCATGACCACGGAGTTCAGGTACTGGCGGGCCAGCGGAATCGAGTCCAGCGCGCCGGCGAAGTTCTCAGCCCGGAAGCCGTTGAACGGCCACAGGGAAGCCGGATAGGCGTTGATGTCAGCCGGGCCCATGAAAGAACCGATGAAGCCGAAGTAGACCGGGAAGAGGACGACGACGGCACCCAGGGTGAGGGCGGCATAGGTCAGGACACGTCCCAGTGTCAGGGGACGCCGCTGCGGCTTCCGGAGGGCCGCGGACGAGCCGCTGCGGCCCTGCTGAGCTTTGCGGCCCCGCGGGGCGGCGGCAGTTGCGGTGCGGCTCATCGGTAGAACACCTTTCGTTCCAGGACGCCGAATTGGATGGCGGACACCGCTACCACGATGATCAGCAGGACAACGGCCTGGGCGGAGGCATAACCGAAGTTCGAGTTGTTGTTGGCGAAGGCCTGCTCGTAGATGGAGTAGACGAGCGTGGTGGTGCTGTCCTGCGGTCCGCCCTTGGTCAGGATGTGGATCTGGCCGAAGCTCTGGAGCGCGTGGATGGTTCCGGTGACCAGCAGGAAGAACAGCTGCGGAGTCAGCAGCGGCATGATGATCGAGCGCTGCATCCGCCAGCCGTGCGCACCGTCCAGCCGTGCAGCCTCAACGACATCTTCGGACACGGCACCGAGTCCGGCGGAGAGCACCAGCAGGTTGTAGCCAAGCTGCATCCAGACGGTGGCCACCGACACTGAGATCAGTGCCCAGGCCGGGTCGGTCAGCCAGCCCACCCGGTCCAGGCCGAAAAACGCCAGCATGCCGTTCAGCACGCCCGTGGCCTGGTTGAACATCACACCGAAGATCACCGACGCCGTTGCCACGGAATAGGCGAACGGCAGGGCAAAGGCCGTGCGGAAGAACCGGATGCCCCGGATCTTCTGGTGCAGCAGCAGAGCCAGCGCCAGCGCCACGGCAATGGAGGGAATAACGGTCAGGACGGTAAACCCGAGCGTCACGCCCATGACGGTCCAGAAACCTGAATCCGTGAACAGCCGGGTGTATTGGTCGAAGCCGACAAAGCCCGACGGACGTCCGAAAAGGTCGCTGCCCTGGAAGGACAGGAAGACCGAACGCCCCAGGGGATAGAAAAGGAAGAGGGCGAAAACCAGCAAAGCGGGCACCAGGTACCAGAGGGCACGGGTGCTTCCACGGTCCGTGATCCGCTGGGGGGGCTGCGCAGACGCGTCCGCTGCGGGCGCTTTTGCCGGTTTGGTAAGGCTCATGCTCCGGTGCCGCGGAGGACTCCCGCGGCGATCGGTTGTGGACAGCGGACGGTCCCATCCAGCTGCAGCACACTCCTGCAGAAAACTCTCATTGTTTTCTTCCGTCCATAATCATCCGGCTCAACAGACTCTCCGGGCACTGGCGTTACAGGAGTCACAGTAGCTAAAGATTTTTACCGGAGGCAACAAAGTCGGAATCGGCCGGACACTGCAGGCCGGCCCGCAGGTCAGCCCGCCGGGACAACAGCCGAAATACGGCAGGCCATACGGTGCTCCCCTCCAGGGGCCAGCGTGATGAGGTTTTCCCCGGAATTGAAGGCATCCGGCGGGCAGGTCATGGGTTCTACGGCCACGCCGCGGCGCGCCATCTTTTCTCCGGAGTAGACCTGGAGCCACGGGGACTGGCTGCCGTCAGCGGTGAGGAGGGCACCAAATCCGGTGGCCGGATCGGTCAGGCTGACCTGCCATTCACCGCCGGGCAGGCCGGTGAAGGCATGGTCCACGGACCGGCCGGCCATCGCTTCGGGTGCATGGAACGCCAACGGAGTGCCGCTGGTGTCCCGGAGCTCACCCAGCGGGAGCGGCCGGCCCGGAGAATCGGGGCCGCCGAGGACCCGGCGTGCCGGGACGTCCAGGACGCAGCGGTCCACGGAGGCGCCGTCTGCGGTGAGGTACGGGTGGACCGAGGCCCCGTAGGGTGCGGCGGCTGTTCCCGGATTCCGCGCGGAAAGTTCCAGCAGCAGCCCGCCTTCGGCGTCCAGCGTGTAGGTGGCACGGAGGTCCAGCGGAAAGGGATATCCGGGCTGTCCCATGAGCCGGTACTTCAGGACGGCACGGCTGGGGGTGCATTCTGCGACGGTCCATTCCTGCCAGGCCACCAGGCCGTGCAGGGCAGAGCCGGTCTCCGGCTCGTTGACCGGAAGCTGGTGCACGGCGCCGCCGAAGACGTAACGTCCGCCGGTGATCCGGTTGGGCCACGGCAGAAGCACCTTGCCGGAGTAGGCCGGCGGAATCTCGTGCGGGGCCAGGGGAAGCACAAGGTGCCGGTTCCGCCAGGTGAGGCTGCCCAGCGCGGCGCCAACGGGATAAACCGCAGCCTTGTAGTGCCCGGACGCAAGCTCAAGCGGACGGCCGTTGGGCCCCCTGGATTCCGCCATCTGCCCGCTCCCCCGGATCCCTGCGTTACCCGGCGGCCGGAACGCTGGGAGAAGCGGCACCGTACTGGCCGAGCGCCGCTGCCAGGTAGCGCTCCAGCACCCGGGGCGCGGGAGCCTCGGCAACCGTCAGGGAGTCCTGGGTCTTCCATTCCGGCCACCGGCCTGCCAGCACAGCGGCCGCCTGCCGGGACGCACCGTCGGCTACGTACTCCCCGGGCTCGGGCACGTCCACCGGCATTCCCAGCACAGAGGAAAGTGCCTGCTGCATAGCCGCAGAGCGCGCCGCGCCGCCCACCAGGATGATCCGGCGGGCCTCGATGCCCAGCTCAGTAAACGCACCGAAAGCGTCTGCCAGCGAACAGGCCACCCCTTCGAAGGCGGCCCGTGCCAGATTCGCCGGCGTGTAGTTGGCCAGCGTCATTCCGTGCAGACTGGCCTTCGCCTCGGGAAGGTTCGGTGTGCGTTCACCTTCGAAGTAGGGCACGAGCGTGAGGCCCCCGGAGCCCGGCTCGGCGGAGAGCGCCAGGTCGGTGAGTTCGGGAAGCCCGACGCCGAGGAGCGCCGCGGTCGCATCGAGCACCCGGGACGCGTTGAGGGTTGCAGCCAGCGGCAGGAAGTTGCCCGTAGCGTCGGCGAATCCTGCCACGAGGCCGGTCTGGTCCGCTGTGGGCTGGTCCACGACGGCGAACACGGTGCCTGAGGTGCCGACGGAAACCACGATGTCGCCGACCCCGGCCCCGACGCCCAGGGCCGCGCCTGCGTTGTCTCCGGCTCCCGGGCCGAGAATGGCTCCGGATGGCGTCTGCAGCCCTGGTTCCAGGGGGCCGAGCACTTTGGGGAGGACGGGAACGTGGCCGAGGGCCGTTTCCAGGATCTCCGGCAGGTACTGGCCCGTTGCCGGTGACCAGTATCCGGTGCCTGAAGCATCGGAGCGGTCGGTCCGCAGGGCGGCCAGTCCTTCGGCTCCGCTGCCCGGACCGTAGCCGGCCAGGCGCCAGGTGAGCCAGTCGTGCGGCAGGCACACCGCCGCCGTCCGGCCGGCGTTGTCCGGTTCATTCCCGGCCAGCCAGCGAAGCTTCGTTGCGGTGAAGGAGGCCACCGGGACGCTGCCCGTGGTGTCGGCCCAATACCGGGCCCCGTCAGGCCCGGCCTCGGCAACCAGGTCTGCTGCGGCACCGGCAGACCTGGTGTCGTTCCAGAGCAGGGCCGGGCGCACCACGGCACCGTCAGCGTCCAGGCAGACCATGCCGTGCTGCTGGCCGGAGACCGCGATCGCCGCGACGTCGTCGAGCCCTCCCGCCGCGTCCGCGGCTTCAAGAAGCGCGCTCCACCACGTTTCGGGATCCACCTCTGTCCCCGGTGCATGGCGGGCGGTGCCCTGCCGGTGCAGGGCACCGGTCTCGGCGTCGCGGATCACGACCTTGCAGGACTGCGTGGAGCTGTCCACTCCTGCCACTAGCGGCATGGGCGTACCTTTCTGGACGGATCGGCGGGAGGGTCAGCGGGCTCCGAGGAGGTGTTCCAGGGCCAGCTGGTTCAGCCGGATGAAGCCGAAGTTCCGCTGTGCGGCAGCACCGGCGTCGAAGTCCTCAAAGGATGCCGAATCCGCAATCAGGTCCGCGGCCGTTTCCCCGGCGGCGAGCGTCGGCTCGCCCAGTTCGAACACGCCCGAGGCTTCCAGGGCCTCGCGGACCTCCGGGTCGGCGCGGAACGCCTGCGCCCGTTCCTTGAGCAGCAGGTACATGGACATGTTCGCCGCAGCGGAGGCCCAGACGCCGTCGTACCCGTCGGTGCGGGAGGGCTTGTAGTCGAAGTGGCGCGGGCCCTCGTACTTCGGTCCGCCGCCCGGGAAGCCGTTTTCCAGCAGGTCCACGGTGAAGAAGGCGCTGGTCAGGTCGCCGTGGCCGAAGACGAGGTCCTGGTCGTACTTGATCGACTTCTGCCCGTTGAGGTCGATGTGGAAGAGTTTCCCGGCCCAGAGCGCCTGGGCAATGCCGTGGGTGTAGTTCAGTCCGGCCATCTGCTCGTGGCCGGTTTCCGGGTTCAGGCCAACGATGTCGCCGTTCTCCAGTTCGGCGATGAACGCCAGGGCATGGCCGACGGTGGGAAGCAGGATGTCGCCGCGGGGTTCGTTCGGTTTCGGTTCCAGCGCGATCTTCAGGCCATAGCCCTGTTCCTTGATGTAGCCGGCTGCGGTGTCCACCCCTTCCCGCATCCGGTCCAGTGCGGCGGAGAGGTCCTTGGAGCCGTCGTATTCGGCGCCTTCGCGCCCGCCCCACATCACGAAGGTCTCCGCCCCCAGCTGCGCAGCGAGGTCGATGTTGCGCAGTACCTTCCGGAGCGCGAAGCGGCGCACGGAACGGTCATTGGAGCTGAAGCCGCCGTCCTTGAACACCGGATGGCTGAACAGGTTGGTGGTGATCATGGGGATCTTGAGGCCGGCGTCCTGGATGGCACTGGTGAAGCGCTTCAGGATCAGTTCCCGGTCCTGGTTGGAGGAACCGAACGGGATCAGGTCATCGTCATGGAAGGTCACCCCGTAGGCACCCAGCTCGGCCAGTTTGTGGACGGCTTCCACCGGGTCAAGGTCGGGCCGGGTGGGTACGCCGAACGGATCATTCCCGGTCCAGCCGACAGTCCAGAGCCCAAAGGTGAAGTGGTCGGCAGGTGATGGCGTCGTTGGCATGGTGCACTCCCGGCTTGAGGTTTTTGGAGATTAGTTGTGGCCTACAACATATGAGTCGGAACGGACGCTGTCAACGGCTTTCCGTTGTTCTTTCCGGGCGAATTGATCCCGTTTTTTTGCTGTTACGTGCAACAATCGAACGTCCCCTGCCCGTTACGAGAAAGATCCAACGCATGCCGACAAAACCGGGAAAACCGCGCAGCGAGGGCATCCGGGCGCAGAATCTTGCCCGCGTGCTGACTCTCCTGCACCGCAGCGGACCGCTTTCCCGGGCTGAGCTGACCCGTCTCACCGGCTTCAACCGGTCCACTGTGGGAGCCCTGACCACCGAGCTGGGACGCCTTGGCCTGGCGTATGAAACCGAGCCGGCGGCGGCCGCCCGGGCAGGGCGTCCCAGTCCCCGCGTGCACGCCAACGAACGCATCGCGGTGCTGGCAGTCCATCCCGACGTCGACGCCGTCACCGTGGGCCTGGTGGGCCTGGGCGGCAAGGTGCACCGCAGGATCCGCCACGAAACCGAGAGGTGTCCGAGCGTGGCCGAGGCCGTGGATATCACCCGGACCGTGGTGGGCGGCATGGCGTCCAGCCTGGCGCTGATGGACCGCGTCATCGGCATCGGCGCTGCGGTTCCGGGCCTGGTGGACAGCTCGGACGGCTCTGTCCGGCTGGCTCCGCACCTGAAGTGGGAGGACGAGCCGCTGACCACGGCGCTTCAGGATGCCCTGGGGCTTCCCGCCTATGCCGGCAATGACGCCACACTGGGAACCCTTGCCGAAAGCGTCTTCGGTGCCGCAGTCGGCAAAGCCAACGTGGTCTACCTGAACGGAAGCGCCAGCGGTATCGGCGGCGGCGCGGTAGTGGGCGGCGTTCCGCTGGGTGGAGCAGCAGGCTTCGCCGGCGAACTGGGTCATACCCTGGTGCGCACCGACGGCCTGCCCTGCCATTGCGGGCGGAGCGGATGCCTGGAAACCGAGGTCAATCTCGGCGGCCTGCTTGAGGCCCTGGGGTTAGGGCACGCGGATTTGGACGAGCTGGAGGCTGCCATGGCGGCCGCAAAGGATTCCGCGGGCTTCCGTGCCGAGGCCGAAAGGCAGTTGGACCTGCTCGGCGAGGCAGTCGTGAACTTCGTCAATGTCTTCAACCCCCGGACCGTCCTGCTCGGCGGCTTCCTGGGCGTGCTGTGGGCGTTCGACCCTGAGCGCCTGCACCGCGCCGTTGCAGCCGGTGCCATTGGCGGACTGGGCGGATCGGTGGAGATCCGCCGTGCTGCCCTGGGCGCCGACCTGCTGCTGGTGGGGGCGGCCGAACTGGCCTTCAGCCCGCTGCTCTCCGATCCCGCGGCACTGTCCAGTGCCATTCCCTCCCCGGAGCAGCACGGCTGACTTCGGGCTGCCGGGCGTTTAGGATTCCCAGCCGTAGCCGAACCGTTCAGGCCGGAAGGGTTCCAGCAGCGGATGCCGGCGTCCGGTCAGGATTTCGCCGGCGGCCAGCTCGCCGCCAATCAGCCCCAGCGTGGCACCGGAATGGGTGAACAACACCCAGCAGCCAGGCAGAGCCTGCAGCTCTCCGAAGACCGGTTCGCCGTCGCCGGGAACCGGCTTCAGGCCGGGCTGCCAGGCCTCCACGGCCACCTCCGGATTGCCGGCCAGCAGCCGGGAAGCTTCTGCGGCCACCTCGGTCAGGATGTCTTCGTCCACGTCCCAGCTGCCGTCCGCGTTCTGTTTCACCCGGTCCAGGTACCAGGTGTGGTCCATGGCCAGCCGTCCGCCGGGGTGGGGCCGCAGGGAGATCCGGGGCGTGTTCAGCACGGTCCGCAGACCGTGCTCCAGGGGCCGGCTGATCAGGAGCATCGCCGGATCCGAGGCGTCGGGCAGCTCGATTCCGGCTGCCGCCAGCACGGCGGGCGTACCCGCCCCGCAGGCCAGGACGACGGCGTCGGACCGGTAGTCCCGGCCCGCAGCCGTGCTCACCCCGCGCACCGGCCCGCCGCTTTCCCCAAGCACGGTGCACAGCCCGGCGTGTTCAATCAACGTTCCGCCGAGCATGGTGAATTCCCCGGCCATCCCCGCCATAAGATGCGGCAGGGACACCCAGCCTTCGCCCGGATTGGCCAGCACCCGGTGCGGCAGCACCCCCGGGTCGATCCCCGGCACCCGGGCGGCGGCGTCGTCCCGCCCCAGCATGCGTGCTTCGTAGCCGCGGCGGGTCTGCGCGTTGTGCCGGTCGATGACCACGAACGGATCATCGTCCCAGTACAGGCCGCCGCCGAACGCCAGCCAGTCCGCCTCCGGATGCCGTGCCAGCAGGGTCCGGTAACGGTCGATGCCGGCCATCCGCAGCCGGAAGTAGGATTCTGCGTAGCTGCCCCCGGCGTTCAGCCAGGACAACGAGCGCCCGGATGCTCCGCTGCCAACCTCCGACTCGGTCACCAGCAGCACCTCAGCTCCTCCGCGCAGCAGCTCCAGCGCCGTGGAAAGTCCCAGCACTCCCCCGCCGAGCACCACGGCCCTCCGGCCGTCCGGCACCCGCTCTGCCTCCGGTTCAGCCACGGTCCGGCACCAGGACGGCCCGGCCGGTGAGCTTGCCGGCGTCGAGGTCGTGCAGGGCCTGCACCGCATCGAGGAGGTCATAGGTGGTGGTATGCAGGGTGATCTCGCCCTGGGAGTTCAGCGTCATCAGTTCCGCGAGATCCTGGTAGGTGCCCACCAGGTTTCCCACCACGCTGATTTCGCGGGAGATGAGGTCGATGGTCGGCAGGGCCAGTGTCCCGCCGTACCCTATGGCGTAGTAGCTGCCGCGGTTGCGGAGCATCGCCGGTCCCGTGATCTCCGTGCCCCTCTCCCCCACGAAGTCGAAGACCACGTGGGCTCCCCCGCAGGTGATGTCCAGGACGGCAAGCACGACGGCCTCCACGAACGGCTCGCCGACAGCGCGGGCCGCGGGGCGCAGGTCATGGGGGTTCACGGTGGCGTCGGCGCCGAGTTCCTTGGCCAGGGCGAGCGCCTCGTCCGAGGTGTCGACAACCGTGATGTGGGCTCCGGTCAGCGCCTTCAGCGACTGCACCCCTATATGGCCGAGCCCGCCGGCACCGATCACCACGGCCTCGGATCCCGGCGGCAGCAGCGGTACGGCCCGCCGCACGGCGTGGTAAGCGGTCAGGCCGGCGTCGGCCAGGGCGGCCACGTCCGCGGGGCGCACCGAGGCATCCAGCTTAACCACGGCCCTGGCGTTGGTTTTGAGCAGCTCGGCCATGCCGCCGTCGGTGTTCAGGCCCGGAAAGGTGGAGTTTTCACAGTGCGAATCCTGTCCCGCACGGCAGGGCGGGCACAGTCCGCAGGAGGTCACCGGGTGCATGATGACGGTGTCGCCCGGTGCCACGTTCGTTACCGCCGAGCCAACATCCAGCACCCAGCCTGCATTTTCGTGGCCGAGGATGTGGGGCAGCGTGGGCCGCTGGAGAGCATCCCATTGTCCTTCCAGGATGTGCAGATCGGTGCGGCAGACCCCCGCGGCTCCTACCTGGACCAGCACGTCCCACGGGCCGGTAATTTCCGGCTCCGGTACATCGTCAATGCGTGCGTCTTCTCCGTAGGCGTGCACCCGAACAGCTTTCATGCCTTGCTCCTTTGCAATGGACTGTGTTTGTGGCCGGAATCGTATCCCGCCCCATCCCGGCTCCAACAGCCCCGAACTGCGAGAACTCGAGAGCCTGCTAGGCGGTCCTGCGGGGGCGTACGCCGTCGCCGCCGTCGTCCGCCAGCCAGTGCGGTGCGTTGGTGACCACCAGCCACGCCGGCAGCACGGCCAGGCACAGCAGCGCCGTCACGGTTGCGTCGCCGGTGATGATGACGGCGACGAACAGCGCAAGCCAGCCGTCCCGGGCCACAGCCAGCACCAGGCCCAGGACCGCAGTTGAGACGGTGACGCTGACGGGAACATCCGGCAGGAGCGCGTTGGCGGCCAAGCCGAAGGCGACGCCGGCAAACAGTGCGGGGAAAATCCGGCCGCCGCGGAAACCTGCAGCCGAGGCAACCACCAGGGCGGCGAGCTTGACCACCGCCAGAAAGAGCAGATAGCCGAAGGACTCCCCGGTGCTGCGCAGCAGTTCCCCCGATTCGGTTGCGCCTTTGAACAGCGTGAGCGGGCCGCCGAGCACGCCCAGGAGTCCCAGCAGGGCACCGCCCAGGGTGGTGAAGAGCACGGGATTGGCCAGCCGGTGGAACAGCCGGTGCGCCCACCGGAACGCAAACACCCCGGCCAGCCCCAGGGCGGCGGCCACCGGCGCGATGACCAGGCCGGCAAGCACATCCCAGAGATCCGTGTCCCCGCCGGCATCCGGCAGGCTGAACTTCAGCAGTGTGCCACCCAGCAGGATCATGGTTGCGGCGCCGGCACCGGCAGCGACAAGGGGAAGGAACAACTTGTCGAACAGGGCAGCCTTGCCGGCCATGGACCCGGCCATTCCGGTGAAGAGCAGGGCAGCGGCCACCGGCGTGCCGAACAGGGCGCCCACCGTTCCCGCGACGGTGAGTCCGATGATCAGGCGGGCCGGGACCCGGCTGAACAGGCGGGTCAGCAGGGCGGTGAGGACCGCGGTGTTGATCGCAATGACAGGGTTTTCCGGGCCCAGGCTGACTCCGCCGGCCAGGCCGATCACCGCTGCTGCTGCCAGGGTGGGCACCACCTTCAGCGGGAGGGCAGGTCCGCCGAACTCGGTTGCCGCGGAGTCGGGTCCGGCATGGCCGGGCAGGTACCGGACAATCAGCCCGACGGCGAGGCCCGTGGCGGTGAGCATCCCGAAAACCCACCAGCCGCCGTCGGGATCGATGCCCGCTGCGTGCGGCAGCACATCCCAGAGCAATTCCTGGAGCAGGTAGCTGAGCTCGTCCAGGCCAAAAAGGATCAGGGCCGAAACCACGCCGACCAGGACCGCCGGAACCGAGAGGGCGGCCAGCGTCCGGACACGGTTTTTCTCCAGGAAGCCCTCAGATGCGGGTTCGGTCATAGTGCCATCCCTGGGCGGCGGGAGCGGAGCTGTGCTCAGCCCAGCGTACGGCCGGGCGCGGTTGGCCGGGAGGGCGAGCGGCAAATATTCGGCCGGCGAAACTGTGCCGGCGTTAACGCAGAGGACGACGGCGGCACCGAAAGTGCCGCCGTCGTCCTTTGCTTATGTGTACTAGTGCTGTGCCTGGCGCGCCGGCAGCAGCGGAGCGAAGAACTCACCGAGCTCCGCCGTCGCGGTCAGCGGCAGCACGTTGGCAACGTACTGGTCCGGGCGGACCACAACGACGACGCCGCCGCGGTCCAGGCCGCGCTGCTCGAAGATGTCCGCCGCCGGGTCGGTGCCGTAGACCTTGGTGAGGTCATTCAGCTTGAACGGGCCGACCTGCGGCTTGAAGACCGCCGGAACCGCGCCCAGGTCAATGCCGGTGTGGTCCTGCTGGTAGATGACCTTGACGTCGAACCAGGCATCCCCGTCGCCGTCGGCCGGCTGCGCGGCGAGCGGTGATTCCGGAGCGTTCTGCAGCCACTCGGCGAGCTCCGTGGTCGGCGACGGCGTGCCGGCCTCGGCAGCGTCGGCGAAGACGTAGATCCGCCAGCGGCCGTCAGCCTTGGCCTGGTGCCCGAGCTGCACCGGATTGGTGTCGCAGACGCGCAGCACCGGAGCTGACTTGAAGCGCTTGCCGATGGTGAAGCCCGTCGCCAGGTCCTGGTGCCGGGCCTCGCCGACCAGCATGGACGGCGTGTATTCGGTCATGAAGCCGGCGGGGAACTCGGCAGTGCGGACGTAGAAGTCCTCGAGGTCCGAGGGGTTCTCGAACTCCTCGGGCTTCTTGGCCATCAGTGTGGACCATTCCTTGTCGAAGTCGATCAGGTTCTTGGCGACCACCTGGCGTTCGGCGGAGTAGGTGGCGAGCAGGCTTTCCGGGGCGCGGCCGTCCAGCACGTGGCCGAGCTTCCAGGCAATATTGAACCCGTCCTGCATGGACACATTCATGCCCTGGCCGGCCTTGGCGCTGTGGGTGTGGCAGGCATCGCCGGTGATGAAGACGCGCGGGGTGCGCTTGCCAATCTGCTCGGGCAGGACGTCGTCGAACCGGTCGGTGAGCCGGTGGCCCACCTCGTAGACGCTGTGCCAGGCCACGTTGCGCACGTCGAGCGTGTAGGGGTGCAGGATCGCGTTGGCCTTATCGATGATTTCTTCGATGCTCGTCTGGCGGACAGCACCGTTGTCGTCCTCGGCAACTTCACCCAGGTCCACGTACATGCGGAACAGGTGCCCGCCTTCGCGCGGAATGTGCAGGATGCTGCCGCCGTTGGAGGACTGGATGGCGCACTTGGTGCGGATGTCCGGGAAGTCGGTGTTGGCCAGGACGTCCATGACACCCCAGGCGTGGTTGGCGGCGTCGCCGGCCAGGGTGCTG
Source organism: Arthrobacter sp. zg-Y916 (assembly GCF_020907385.1). Lineage (NCBI taxonomy): Bacteria > Bacillati > Actinomycetota > Actinomycetes > Micrococcales > Micrococcaceae > Arthrobacter > Arthrobacter sp. zg-Y916. The sequence goes on from NZ_JAJJOD010000007.1 coordinate 46,695, forward strand.
CCGATCGACTGGCGGACCTTGCTCCGGGCGCCGTCGCAGCCCACCACGTACTTGGCCTTGACGATGCGCTCGGCGCCTTCGTCCGGGCCGGCAGTCCGGCGCAGGGTGACTGTTACCGGGTACTCGGCGTCGTCGTCGACTTCCAGGTCCACGAACTCATAACCGTAGTCCGGCTTCATCCGGGTGGGTGAATTCGCCATGACACGGGCGAAGTAGTCCAGCACGCGGGCCTGGTTCACGATCAGGTGCGGGAACTCGCTGATGCCGGTCGGATCGTCCAGCGCGCGGCCGGAGCGGACGATGTTCTGCGGGTTCTCGGGATCCGGGCGCCAGAAGCACATCTCGGTGATCCGGTAGGCCTCGGCAATGATCTCCTCCGCGAAGCCGAAAGCCTGGAAGGTTTCCACGCTGCGTGCCTGGATGCCGTCGGCCTGGCCGATCACCAGCCGGCTGTCACGGCGTTCGATGATCCGGGTGGTGATGTCCGGGAACTGGGACAGCTGTGCGGCGGCGAGCATGCCGGCGGGACCGGAGCCGACAATGAGCACATCCATCTCATCGGGGAGCTCTTCGGGCCGGTTGATTCCGACGCCGGCTGCGGGCTGTACGCGCGGATCGCCGGATACGTAGCCGTGGTGGTGGAACTGCACGGGTGTCCTCACTTCGTTGTGTCTTCTTGCGGGTGTCCGACCGGATTAGCGTGTTCGTTATTTGAACAGGCGATTCAATAGTCGAAACTGTGCTGGTGCAGACACTGTACTGGAGGCATGACGCAGGTCACAACAACTCCCGTCATTGTGACTGGCCGCGGGACTGCCGGCGGTGGCGGGACTGCCGGCGTTGCCCGCTGCCGTTAGCCGAACACCGGCACCCCGGCGCGGACCAGCCGCCAGTTCTCCTCCGCAAACGCGGACGGGTCGATGCTCTGGTTCGCCACCACGTAATCGATGAGGAGCTGGCGGATTTCGGTCTGCTGGTTGAGCAGCACCGGCGCTGTGGCAATGTGCGGGAAGTTCCCGCCGCCGGACTGGCGGTAGTTGTTCGTGGCCACGGCAAAGTGCTGCGCCGGATCCAGCGCAGCGCCGTCGTACATCAGGTTGGTGATCCGCTGCCCCGCCGGCTGGGAGATGTCGATGTCGTAGGAGATCCCGGAGAACATGTCGTAGTTGTAGTCCGGAGTGCCGTCCGCGTTGGTCAGCGTCTCCGGATCAATCGGAACACCCGGAGAAGTCTGCACAAAGTACTTCGCCGAATACTCCAGGTAATCCTTGATCTGCGCGCCGGTCATGTCCACCGCGTAGAGCGTGTTGGGAAAGACGTAGAGTCCGGCGATGTCGCGGATGGTCACCGGCCCTTCGGGGATAACGGCCGTGCGGCTGAACGGTGCAGCAATGGAGAGCACCGGAAGTCCCGCGTTTTCGGTGCCGGCCAGCGCCCGCTCGACGGCGTCGGCCTGGACTTCGTTGACGAAATCGATCACCGCGGTGTCCCGGTACCGCGATTCCGCCGCCGGCATGGATTCCGTAGCTGTGCCCACCGGGGTGTTGACGTAGTCGATCACCCGCTGGTGGGCATCGCGCACCAGGCCGGAGACCACCGGATCCGGCTCCACGGTGTTGGCATTCAGCAGGGAGGACGACGCCGACGTCACGTCCCATTTCCCGCGCACCTTGGTGAGCTCGAAGTCCATGACGGACAGGCGCATGCCCCAGTTCAGCGGCTCGGTCAGCAGCACCTGCTCGCCGGTGGTTTTGTTGGTGACGAAGTGTTCCGGGATTTCCTGGTGCGCGTGGCCCACCAGGATCGCGTCGATCCCCGGGACTTCCTCGGCTACCTGCGTGGCAGCATTTTCCAGCGGCAGTCCGTCGCCGTAGGAGGAGGTGCCGGAGGTTCCGGAGTGTGCACTGACCACAATGACGTCGGCGCCCGCGGCCTTCATCCGCGGCACATACTTCGCTGCCGTCTCCACCAGGTCCGGGAAGCGCAGCTTGCCCTCCACATTGCCCTTATCCCAGATGGCAATGCCCGGATTCGTCAGGCCCAGGATGCCGACCTTGATCGGCTTATTCCCCTTCGGCTTCACTGTCTTGATGATGTAGGGGGTGAAGGCGGGTTTGCCGGTGTTCTCATCCACGGCGTTAGCCGCCAGCAGCGGGAAGTCCAGCTGGTCCTCAAACTCTGCGAGGAGGTCGGTGCCGTAGTTGAATTCATGGTTGCCCAGCGCGGCGGCGTCGTAATCCATGGCGTTCATGGCGGCCGCCATGGGGTGGATTTCGCCGGTCTCGGTGATCGGCTCGACGTTGGCGAAGTAGTCCGTGAGCGACGTCCCCTGGATCGTGTCACCGGCATCGATCAGCAGGGTATTGGCTTCTCCCCGGTCCGCCCGGACCTGGTTGGCCAGTGCCGAGATTTTGGCGAGACCCACATCGTTGCCCGCAGCGTCGTCGTACTCCGCATCCTTGAAGTAGTCCCAGTTCTCGATGTAACCGTGCAGGTCGGAGGTGCCCATCACGGTTACCGTGGCGGTTTGGTCCTTGCCTGGCTTGCCCGGCTTGTCCGGTTTGCCTGGATGCCCGGGGTGACCGGGTTTAGGTCCGTGTCCGTTTCCGTGACCGTGACCGTGGCCGTGGCCGGAGGAGTGGCCGGAGCCATGTCCGTGTCCTGGGGCGGCGGCTGCTGACGGCATAAGGATCAGGCTAGCCGCGCAGACAGTGGCGAGGACTGCGGCCACGCGGGTGCGGGGGCGGGGCGGATGGAAAGACACGGGAAACCAGCTCCTTGGAGGGCGTAGTGACTTGCGCAGTGCTGCGTACTTAGGCAGCCTTCCCCTCCCGGCCCCTCCGGCGGAAGTGCGCACCCCGTTTTCGGTCCGGATTACGCGAATACCATGTGCCGGAGATTGGGCGTCAGCCGCCGAGTTTTGCCAGCAGCTTCGCGAGCGTCTGGCGTTCGACGCCGGTGAGCGGCTCGAGCAGCCGATGCTCCGTGGCGACGTGGTCCGGCAGCGCGGCATCGACCAGCTGCCTGCCCGTTTCGGTGAGCGTCACGCGGGTGCTGCGGCCGTCGTCGTCGTTCCGGGAGCGTTCCACCAAACCGCGCGCCTCGAGCTTATTGAGCCGCTGTGCGACGGCAGCGGACGTCACCATGGCGCCGGCGGCCAGGTCCTTGGGGCTGAGCGCGTAGGGAGCACCTGCCCGGCGGAGGGTCGCCAAGACGTCGAATCCGGCGGCGTCGAGGTTGTGGGTGGCGAAGGTCTGCGCAAGTTCGGCGTCCAGCCGGCGCGAGGCCCGGCTGAGCCTGCCAAGGACAGCCATCGGGGAAACGTCCAGGTCAGGGCGCTCTGCGGCCCACTGGGCCAGGACGTTGTCGACGTGGTCGCTCATGCCTCCAGTCTAGACATTGCTAAGTGCTTAAGTAATTATTGCTAAGTGCTTAGTAAATTGCTGTTCCTGATCCTGACTGCCCTTGCTCCGGCCATCTGGGGCACGACCTACCTCGTGACCTCCGAACTGCTGCCGCCGGACCGGCCGCTGCTGGCTGCCGTGCTGCGCTCCCTTCCCGCCGGACTGATCCTGCTGGTCGTCCTGCGCCGGCTGCCCTCCGGAGCCTGGTGGTGGAAATCGGCGGTGCTGGGGCTGCTGAATTTCGGGGTGTTTTTTGCCCTGCTGTTTGTGGCGGCGTACCGGCTGCCGGGCGGAGTGGCCGCCCTGGTTGGAGCGGTGCAGCCCTTGATCGTGGCTGGCTTGGCGGTGCGGCTGCTGGGCGAGCGGCTGACACCCCTGAAACTGGGCGCCGGTGTTGCCGGAGCAGCAGGGGTAGGGCTGCTGGTCCTGCAGGCCAATGCCCGGCTCGACGTCGTGGGGGTGCTGGCGGCACTGGGAGGTGCCGTGTCGATGGCAGCCGGGATAGTGCTGGCTAAGCGCTGGCAGCCGCCGGCCGGTCCGCTGGTTTCGACGGCCTGGCAGCTGGTGGCCGGCGGGCTCTTCCTCGTTCCGGTGATGCTTGTGGCGGAAGGTGCCTCCCTGCCGTCCCTCACGGCCGTGAACATTGCGGGCTATGTTTATCTCGCGCTTGCCGGCACCGTGCTGGCGTACTGGCTGTGGTTCCGCGGCATCACACGTCTGCCGGCCTCACAGGTGACTTTCCTGTCGCTGCTCAGTCCCGTCGTCGCCGCGGTGGCAGGTGCTGTTGTGCTGCGGGAGTCCTTCAGCGCCGGCCAGGGCTGCGGACTGTTGCTGATTCTTGGGTCCCTGCTCGCGGTGAACCTTTGGGGGTCACGGCTCGGCACGCTCATGCCAGCGGAGGCGCCGGCCCAGGCAGCGGAGCTGCCCGACCACCCCGGAGCGAAGGCGCCTATTCGGACGAGGTAGCGGAGCTCGTCGCACCTGTTGAGGTGCCGGTTGACGTGCCGGTTCCGGTGGACGGGGCCGACGACGAAGGAGCCATCCCGCCCGAACTCCCTGTCGCAGCCGGACTAGTGATGGTGACTGTGGGTGCGGGCACATATCTTGTGGTGTCCTCGTCTTCACCGATGCTGCTGAAAAGGGCACCCCACAGGAAGATAGCCATCGCACACAGCACGAACGCCAGCCCGGAGACAATAACAGCAGCGATGGACAGGATCTTGGCCGTAGTACCGCGGCGCACAGCGATGACCAGCGCCGCAATCGAGAGTCCGAGTCCCACCACTGCCAGCGCCAGTGCCAGGTAGTTGATCAGCGGGATCCAGAACATTCCCAGGGCAACCACCCCGAAGATCAGCCCGGCGAGCGCCAGCCCCCATCCCTGGTTGGAGCGCACCCCGCTCGGGGGATAGCCCTGTCCGTAGCTGTACATAGGATCGTTCGGTTGTGTGCCCATGATCGCCTCGCAGGGTCCGGACGCCGCACGGCAAGTGGCCTGCCCTTCCCAGTTGCGGGGTCGATGGTTCCGGGTCCTTCTACGGTAGGAGCAGCTGGGATGGGCGGCAAGGAGCCGCAGAGATTGGGATGCCGGCAGGCTGGTGCTGAAGCACCACCCCGCTTAGGCGCTCGGTTCCTCCTGGCGGGACGGCGGCGGCGGACCCGTAGGAGCGGCGCCCCGGGTTCCCGGCAGGCGGGTTCCTGGCGGGCGCATTTCCGGCTCTGCGGATCCAAGCAGCAGATGAGCCTGCTCCAGGATCCGCGTCGCCAGGACAGTCCGGTCACCGGACCCGGACCCAGCTGCCTCACGCGCACGCACCGAGGCCGGCGGCGCAGCCTCACCCAGAAGTTCATCCCGTGCCGTCAGGGCAATGAGCCGGAACAACTCCCGGTCTTCACGGGTGGCGAGCGAGCTGGTCTTCAGGTCATTCAGCACCGCCAGGCCGGCCAGCGAACGGCGCGGATTTGCGCTCAGGGATGCTTCGAGCGCCCACTGCGCCCGGACCCACCACTGGGCGCGGCGGTCTGCCTCGAGTTTCTGCCGGTACGCAAAGTAGGCAACCAGTGCCGTCGTCAGGATGCCCAGCGGTCCGAGCACAGGAATCCAGGTGATGGCCCAGTCCGAGACTGCCGTCCAGAAATTTCCCCAGTTCATGCCCGGAGCTTAGCCCCGGGTACGGACCCTGCGGGAGGGCAGAGCCTCCTATAGGGGTACGACGGCGGCGCTGCGACAGTCACGGTACGGCGGCAGGCCCGCTGGGTCTGCTCGTGGAAGGCTGCGCCACCGCCGCCGGCCGCCGTATCGGTAGATTGGTGGACACTACTAATCGAGGAGTCCCGCCATGCCCCGCCCCCGCTCGCCGCTGCTTTCGGCCGAGGCCATCGTTACGACGGCGCTGGAACTGATCGATACGACCGGGAACTTCAGTTTCCCCCGGATCGCCCGGGAACTGGAGGTCAGCCAGTCCTCGCTCTACAACCACATCCAGAACCGCGAACACATCATCGAACTCATCCGCGCGCGCGTCTTCTCCGAAAAGCTCCAGCTGCCCGTCCAGGACCTGCCGTGGGACGAGGCACTGCGCGCCGTCGTCCGCGCCTACCGCCGCTGCATCGCAGCCCACCCGCAGCTGGTGCCGCTGATCCTGGCCCAGACCGTCCAGGATGCCGGCGCCCTGGCTGCCTACGAGACGATGGCGCTCGCCCTGGAGCAGGCCGGCCTGCCGCCGAACCGCATCGTGTCCGCGCTGTCACTGATCGATAACCTGGTACTTGGTTCGGTTATGGAACTGACGGCCCCGGCCGTCGTGTGGGCCCCTCCCCCGGGTGACTTTCCCGCGCTGGACCGCGCGTTGCAGGCACCGTTTACCATCGAGGGCCGGGCGGAAGCCGCCTTTGAACTGGGACTGGAAGTCCTGATCGAGGGGCTGCGGGCCCAGGAGTTTACACAGAGTTAACTGAAACCCTTTCGTTTTACTATTGCGCAACGGGCCAGCGTGCCCGAAAGTAAATGAAATTCATTCATTTACTTTCCACCGCACGCACCGAGGGAGACATCATGGTCCAGCCCATTTCCGCCGGGGGACGGGTTCCCCTCACCCCCAAACGGGCCGTCTCCGTCTTCGGTATCGGCGTCATCGGGTTCATGACGGCCAACCTGGTGCCGATCATGATCGTCGCCCTCACGGCGGACCTCGGCTTCTCCGTCACGGCCGCCGGCACGCTGATGACAGCGTCCCTGCTCGCGTGCGCGCTCTCCTGCATCCTGACCTCGCGCTGGGCGGCGGCGTCCGGGCGTTACCTGATTGCCCGGGCCGGCCTGGTGCTGACCGCCGCCGGCTTCGGTGCGGCAGCGTTCCTTCCGTCCGAACCCGCAGTGATTGCCGGCGTCATTCTCGGCGGCCTTGGGGCCGGCGGCGCGGTGTCCTCCGCCGGTGCCGCGCTGGGTGCACTGCGCAATCCGGACCGTGCCTCCGGCATCAGCGGCTTCACGAACCGGGCCATCGTGTCCGTCGTGCTGTTCGTGATTCCGGCGTTGGGCGCCGGGATGGGCAGTGCGTTCGGCCTGCTGGCAGGGCTCGCGCTGGCGGCCCTGCTGGTTACCTCCTGGCTTCCGGACAGCCCGACGGCGGCGCCCGCCGCCACACTGGTGCCCGCCACGGCAGCGCCGGAGCGCAAACCGGCCGCAGCCACCGGCACCCCCGCAGGCACCGGCGTCGGCATCCGCAACCCCTCCCGCAAAGCAACACTCGCCGGGCTTGGCCTGCTGATCTGCTTTGCCCTCTGGGGCCTGAGCGAGGATTCGCTCTGGGCCGTCGCCGCGACCATGGGCGCAGACCAGGCCGGGTTGGATGAGACCGGCATGGGCCTGGTGCTCAGCCTGTCCACGCTCGGCGGACTGCTGGGCTCTGCCCTGGTCGGGCTGGCCGGCCGCCGGCTGGGCCGCACCGTACCGCTGGCCGTTGTGCTGGTGGCCGGTGCCGCCATGAAATTCATCTCCGGCACGGTCGAGGATTCCGGCCTCTACATGGCCGTCATCATTCTCTGGAACACCCTGTACCTGATCGCTTTCATCTACATCATTGCCATCGCCGCGGCCCTGGACGCCTCCGGCAAATGGTCCGCTCCGGCGCTCGGGGTCTACCTCATCGGCTCCGCTTTTGCCCCGTTCCTCGGCACTGCGGTCTCCGCCTCGGCCGGCTACTCGGCGCTGGGCATCCTCCTGGCCGTGATGACCTTGATCCTGCTGGTCCCGTTCGTGATCATTTCCCGTTACTCGGTCCGCGCCGAAAAGGCAGCGGCACTCCCCGCCGAAACCACGACGACGACGGCGGTCGCCTGATGCGCACGCTCTACACCAACGGCATCGTCTTCACGGCCACGGGACCGCATGCAGCCGGGCTGCATAACGAGGCGGACGCCGTCGAACCGCCCACCGTCGAAGCGTTCGTCGTCGAGAATGGGCGCTTCCTCTTCGCTGGGGACACCGCCCCCGCAGCCCAGGCCGCGGGCGACGGCGCCACAACGGTCGATCTCGGCGGAGCGTTCGTCCTGCCCGGAATCATCGACGCGCACACCCACCTGCTGATGACCGGCCAGGCCCTCGGCAAGGTCCAGCTCCGGGATGCGGAAACCCTCGCCGACCTGCAGGAACGCCTGCGGCAGGCGGTCCGGGACAACCCGGCACTGCCCCGGGTCCTGGGCAGCGGCTGGCTGCACAGCGCACTTGGCGGTGCGGAACCTACCAGGGATCTGCTCGACGCCGCCGTACCCGACCGCCCGGTTTACCTGGACTCCAATGACCTGCACTCGGTCTGGGTCAACAGCGCCGCGCTGGCCGAACTCGGCATCGACGGCAGCACCCCCGACCCGCTCGGCGGACGGATCGGCCGCGGTTCCTCCGGAACCGCCGACGGCATGCTGTATGAAACCGCTGCCGTGCAGATCGTCTGGCCGGCCCTGGCCAACGCGGCCCGCGACGAAGACCGCGACGCCTGGCTCGAAGCCGCCTTCGCCCACTACGCCGCGGCCGGAGTCACCGGCGCCGTGGACATGGCAGTGGGGGACGACGACGTCGCCGCGTTCACCCGCGCCCTAGTCCGGCACGGCGGCACGCTGCCGCTCCGGGTGAAGGGCCACTGGCTGATCCACCGCAGGGACAGCACCGAAGAGAACCTGGCGCAGGTGGCCCGGGCGCAGGAACTCGCGGCGGAACTGGCCGCGAACGGCACGGCCGCCTGGCTGCAGCTGTGCGGGATAAAGGTCATTGTGGACGGGGTGATCGACAGCTGCACCGCCGCCATGAAGGAGCCCTACGCCGACGGCAGCACTTCCGGGCCGATCTGGGACCGCGAAGCGCTCTTCCCCGTAGTGGCCGCCGCAGATGCCGCCGGACTGCAGGTCGCCCTGCACGCGATCGGTGACGAAGCCTCGGATATCGCCCTCGATGCCCTGGAACATGCGGTGCGGGTCAACGGACCGGCGGATACACGCCGGCACCGGATCGAGCATCTGGAAACCGTCACCGAAGCCAACGTCCAGCGCCTGGCGGACCTCGGCGTCGTCGCTTCCGTCCAGCCGGTCCACGCGGATCCGGCCATCCAGGACAACTGGCGTGCCATGCTCGGCGATGACCGGACCGAGCGGGCCTACCCTTGGACCGAGTTCAGCGAGGCCGGTGCCGTCCTGGCGATCAGCACGGACGCCCCCACCGCCCCGTACCAGGCGCTGCCCAACCTGTACGTCGCGGCCACTCGCAAGTCCGCCATGGACCCGGAGCTGGTCGCGAACCTGCCCCGCTACGCCATGGACCTGGCCGATGCCCTCTGCCACGCCACGCGCGACGCCGCCTACTCCTGCCGTGCGGAGGCCAGCCTTGGGCAGATTCGCCCCGGGCACCTGGCGGACTTCACCGTCCTGGCCGCCGACCCGCTTGCCGGACCGGCGGAGGACCTGCTGGCCAACTCGGTGTTACTGACCGTTACCGGCGGCAGGACGGTCTTTTCCGCCGCGGCCGATACCCTGTCCTGACCGACCCGAAGGAACTCCGAAGACATGCACCCCGCCAGCACCTCGACCGCCTCCGCCATGCCCGCCGAGTGGGCTCCGCACGAGCGCACCTGGATGGCGTTCCCGCCGTCGAATGACACGTTCGGGGATCCCGGAAGCGGGACGTTGGCCCGGGCCCGCCGTGCCTGGTCCGCCGTCGCGCGCACCATCTCCCGCTACGAACCGGTCACTGTCCTCGCCGATCCCGCTGATGTGGCCCAGGCACACGAGCTTCTGGGAGACGGCATCACGGTGCTCCCGGTCCCCCTGGACGACGCGTGGCTGCGCGACTCCGGACCCACCTTCGTCCATGCCGCGGACGGTTCCGTAGCCGCCGTGGATTGGATCTTCAACGGCTGGGGTGCGCAGGACTGGGCGGCGTGGGACAAGGACCAGCACCTGGGCCGGTTCACCGCCGGCCGCGCCGGAGTGCCGGTGCACGCCAGCACCCTGGTCAACGAGGGCGGCGGGTTCCATACCGACGGCGAGGGCACCGTGCTGCTCACCGAAACCGTCCAGCTCGATCCGGGCCGGAATCCCGGGGCCACCCGGGAATCCGTCGAAGCCGAAATCCACGCCCGGCTGGGGACGTCCAAAGCCATCTGGCTGCCGCGCGGCCTGACCCGGGACTATGACGAATTCGGCACCCGCGGGCACGTGGACATCGTGGCATGTTTCGCTTCCCCGGGCACCGTGCTGCTGCACCGCCAGGACGATTCCCGCCACCCCGACCGTGACGTGATGCAGGAGATCCGTGCGGTCCTGGAGGCCGCGACGGACGCCCGCGGCCGGACCCTGGAACTCATCGATGTGCCCGCCCCCACCGTGATCGACGCCGGGGACGGCTTCGTGGACTACTCCTACATCAACCATTACGTGGCCAACAATGTGGTGGTGCTCTGCGCCTTCGAGGATGCGAACGACGCCGCTGCCGCCGACATCCTCGGCCGCGCCTATCCGGGGCGGACCATTGAACTGGTCGACGCGCGGGACATTTTCGAGTTCGGCGGCGGCATCCACTGCATCACCCAGCAGCAGCCGGCTCCCCTGGGCAGCATGCCTAAAGCAGGCGCGGCCGCTGACGCAAGCGCCGCTAAGGCAAGCGCGGCTGAGGCGGGCGCCTGATGTTCGACGTCGTCGAGGCCGGCATTGCCGAGCTGCGCGCTGCACTGCAGGCCGGGACCGTCACCAGCGAAGAGCTGACCCGCGCGTACCTGGCACGCATCGAGGCCTACGACCAATCCGGCCCGCGGCTGAACGCTGTCATCGTCCTGAACCCGGAAGCCCTGGCCGACGCCCGCGCCTCCGATGCCCGCCGCGCCCGCGGTGAAACCCGCGGCCCGCTGGACGGGATTCCGTACACGGCCAAGGACAGCTTCAAGGCCCGGGGACTGACCGTGGCGGCAGGCTCCCCGGCGTTCGGGGACCTGGTCGCGCAGCAGGATGCCTTCACGATCGGCCGGCTCCGCGAAGCCGGAGCGGTGCTGATCGGCCTGACGAACATGCCGCCCATGGCCAACGGCGGCATGCAGCGCGGCCTGTACGGCCGGGCCGAAAGCCCCTACAACGCAGGTTTCCTCACGTCGGCCTTCGCGTCCGGTTCCTCCAACGGATCGGGCACGGCGACGGCGGCGAGCTTCGCGGCATTCGGCCTGGGCGAGGAGACCTGGTCCTCGGGCCGCGCACCGGCGTCGTGCAATGCCTTGTGCGCCTACACCCCGTCCCGCGGGGTGATCTCCGTGCGCGGGAACTGGCCGCTGGTCCCGACCATGGACGTGGTGGTCCCGCACACCCGCACCATGGCTGACCTGCTGGAAGTCCTGGACGTGATCGTTGCCGACGACGCAGAGACCCGCGGAGATTTCTGGCGTGCCCAGCCCTGGGTGAAGGTTCCGGCCGCGTCCGAGGTGCGGCCGCCGTCGTACGCTGACCTCGCCGTCGCCGATCCCGCCGCCGCCCGCGGCGCCTTGGCCGGGCGCCGCTTTGGCGTGCCGAAGATGTACGTCAACGCCGACCCGGACGCCGGCACTGCAGAATCCCCCGGGATCGGCGGGCCCACCGGGCAGCGGATTGAGACCCGGGAATCCGTCCTGGCCCTGTGGCAGACCGCGCGTCGGGACCTGGAAGCCGCCGGCGCCGAGGTCGTGGAGGTGGACTTCCCAGCCGTCACCAATTACGAGGGCGACAGGCCCGGTGCACCGACCATCGCCACCCGGGGACTCGTGAGCCCGGAGTTCCTGCACCGCGAAATCGTGGACCTTTCCGCGTGGGCGTGGGATGACTTCCTGTCCGCCAACGGCGATCCGCGCCTCAACCGGCTGGCCGACGTCGACGGCGCCGCGATCTTCCCGCACCCCGAAGGAGCGCTGCCGGACCGGTACACCGGGTTCGACGACGACATCGCCGAGTATCCCGCCCACGTCCGGGCCAACCCTGTGGCGTCCTTTACCGACATCCCGCACCTCGCCGACGGTGTGCGTGGATTGGAGGAGACCCGGCGTCGGGATCTGGAGGACTGGATGGATGCCCTCGGCCTGGATGCTGTCGTGTTCCCGGCAATGGCCGACGTCGGTCCCGCGGATGCGGATGTGAACCCGGAGTCTGCTGACGCGGCCTGGGCCAACGGCGTGTGGGTGGCGAACGGCAACCTGGTTCCCCGGCACCTGGGCATTCCGACCGTCACCGTGCCGATGGGCACCATGGCGGATACCGGCATGCCGGTGGGGCTGACCTTCGCAGGCCGCGGCTGGGATGACACCGCACTGCTCCGGCTGGCTGCCGCTTTTGAGGCCACGGGCAGCCGCCGGACCGAACCGCCGCGGACTCCCCGGCTGTAGCGACTTTCGGTCCTGCCGCGGGCTGGGTGCGGGTTTGGGGTTGTTGGGCCGCACGTATTGGGCCGGACGTGGGCTGGGCTTGCTGGGTGCACCAGTTGGGCCCGCCACGGGCTGGGACCCCCAGTTGGGACGCCAAGGTTCCCAGCCAATGGGACAGCTGTTAGCTCCTGTGGTCACACCCTTAACACGCGTAACGATGTGTGGGAGTTATGGCAGCGCCCCCGTGTATTCGCGCGGAACTTCGGCAGCCGGGGCATCTGCTGCTGCAATAACGTCGGTTAGAGCCCCGGAATCAATCTCTTGCTGCACAAACGTCGCTTTGCCGTCCGCTTTCCGACGTTAGTGCAGCAAGAGATGGAGCCAACACCCTCTAAGCATCGTTAGTGCAGCAAAAGAAGCGAGGGCAGATCGATCCTGCGCCCTGAGCACCGCCCGCCCAGCCCCGCCCCGATCATCCGCCCGAAAGGATTCACGGCCAGCGCTGTCCGCAGCCGAGGGGAACCCTGACTGCGCTACGCGCTGCTGCCGAAACTGGGCAGATCCGCGAAGGCCAGTTCCATGAACGCGCGGTGCGCTTCCGTCACGCCCTCCCGGTTTCCGGTGAGCAGCAGATCGAACAGCAGGCCGTTGACGACGGCGAGGGCCAGCCGCGCCTGCGCCCTGGCCGCCCGGGGCTCCCGTCCGGAGCGGACGAGCATCTCCTCGAGGGCGTCCAACCAGGGCGGAACCAGCGTGTCCCGCAGTCCCTGCGCATGGGGTTCCCCCTGCATGGCATGGGCAGCCAGCTCAAAGAGCAGCGGGCCGTAGGTGAGTGTCTCTTCCACGATCCGGTCCCAGAAGTCCTGGACGGCCTGCCGCGGCAGGACGGCAGGTCCGGTGGCATCCAGCAGCTGCTCGAACGCGCCGCGCTGGCGGCGTTCGACGGCGGCCACGACCTCGGTCAGGAGTCCTTCACGGGACCCAAAGTGGTAGTTGAGCATCCGGTGGCTGGTGCCGATGCTGGAGGCGAGACTGCGCAGGCTCTGGTTCTGCACGCCGTTCTTGGCAAAGTAGCCAAGTGCTGCCTCCAGCAGCTGCTCCCGGCTGGATCCGGTCTGGCTGTCGTTCATGCGCTGCCGGCCGTCATGCGGTCCCGCCGCTGCCCTGCGCGCTGAGGTCCTGCCACTCCCGGCCGATTCCGCGCAGCAGGGGCGGATAGACCAGCAGGTGCCGGAACGGCTTGATCCCCGCCATGTAGGCGCGGCCGAACAGCCCGTTGGGCTTCACCAGCACGGCCAGCTGTCCGTGGTAAGCACCGTCAGCGTCACCCTGGGCATTCTGGCCGCCGTCGGCACCGCGCTGATCCGGCACCCAGCGCAGGTGCAGCACTCCGTGCATCGTGCTGTTGGCCATTTCCGCGGCGGACTCGTTTTCCAGCAGGAAGACGGGCGTAAAAGGGAGCGTGCTGAAGGCCGGACCGGGTGCTGCCCGGCGAAGATCGGCCGGCAGGCGGCTGCGCAGCGAGTCCACCCTCCGGCCGATACCGGAGTCAGCATCGTCCCAGCCCAGCAGTGCACCGAGCTTCCACCGGATGGCGAAAAGCAGGCGGGCAATGCGGGAGGGGTTGTCCGCCGTCGTGCCGCCTGCAAACAACTGGACCAAACGGGGAAAGTCATCCCGGCCGCCCGGGGTGGGCAGATCCCAGACTCCGTAATTTTGGAAATCGGGAGTGATGTCATCGATCCGCCAGCGGCGGACTGTACTTTGGGGGTTCGGAACGCCCATAGCGGCGCCTCCTTGGGGAAGTCCATGCCTTGCGATGCGCCTCACAGCGCATCGATGTACCAGATGGTACACCGATGGTGAAGGGGACATAACCCCATTCAGCCCGTAAACCGCGGCGGGAAATTGCGGCGAAAACCCCGACGGGGAATCCCGGCTGATCAGCCGCCCGACACCACGAATCCCAGCCGCTTGTCCACCACGTTCGCCAGCGGACGGCCTTCACGGTACGCCACCAGGTTGGCCTCGAACTGGGCGGCCAGGGCAGGCAGGTGGGTCCGCGAATCGCCGGCCAGATGCGGGGTGATGAGCACGTTGTCCAGGCCCCACAACGGATCGGATTCGGGCAGGGGTTCGGGGTGTGTCACGTCGAGGACAGCTCCGGCAATCCCGTTGGCCGACAAGGCGGCCACGAGGGCGTCCTGGTCCACGAGTTCGCCGCGGCCCATGTTGACCACCACCGCGCTCGGGCGCATGGCCGCGAGGACTTCCTGATTCAGCATGTCCCGGGTACCGGACGTCAGCGGCGCGGCAAGGATGACGTAGTCGTACCCGCGTGCAACGGAGGCAAAGTCCGCACTGTTGTGGATCGCAAAGAAGTCGGGGTCGCCGTTCCGGGCGGTGCGGCCCAGGCCGTCGGCCTCAATGCCGACGGCGCGCAGCAGCCGGGCGGTGGCGCGCCCAATGCTCCCCGTGCCGGCGACCAGCGCGCGGGTGCCTGCGAGGTTGGACGTGCCGAAGTGCTTCCACAGGCGCTCCCGCTGGTTCAGCGTGGCGCGCGGAAAGTTCTTGGCAAAGTAGAGGATCCCGGCCAAGGCGTACTCGGCCATCGCCGCGTCGAAGATGCCGCGGGCGTTGGTGACAGTCACGTTCGACGCCGCGAGCTCCGGAAAGAGCAGCCGGTCCACGCCGGCCGCGGGAAGGTGCACCCATTTCAGGGCGTCCGCCCCAGCCCATCCCTGGCGCAGCCCGTCGGCGAAGTAGTCCCAGAGGTACACGATTTCCGAGCCCGGCAGCGCAGCGGCCAGCTCCGCCGCGTCCGTGGCCAGGCGCACGTCAGCGAGCGCTTCCAGCCGCTCCAATCCGGTCACAGGACGGGAGCCGGCAAGGATGGTCAGTACGGGTTTGGGCATTCGCTCAGGTTAGGCGATCCCGCACGGAATGAGCGTATCCGTGACGCCCGGCTGTGCCGGCCGCCCGGAAAGTCCCAGGGCCCGAGAAAGGCCCGGGCAGCACGGCCTGACAAGCCATGCTGCCCGGGTCTCAGCCGCAAGCCGCAGAGTCAGCCGCTAGCCGCGGCCGTGACGGTAGGAAGCCCAGTGCTGGCGGCCGCCGTCGTCCCGCTGTCCCCAGCGGCCCTTGTTGCCCCAGTGCCCGCGGTCCCGGTCCCAGTTCCCGTGTCCCGCCTGGTCACCGTGACCGTGCCCGTGGCCGTGGCCCTTGCCGTGGCTGTGGTCGTGCTTGCCGTGGTCGGGGCGTCCGCAGCCGATGGTGATGCTGCCTTCGAGCCGGATGTCCTCCACAGAACTGCCCACGTAGATCGGCACGGTTCCGGTGGGAGTCACCCAGCCGCCGGTTTCCACATCCCAGTACTGCAGCGAGCGCGGATCCAGCTTGATCTCCAGCCGGCCCCGCTCCCCCGGCTCCAGGGTGATGCTGCCGTAGCCTGCCAGCTGCTTCGGCGGCGTCGGGACGTCGCCGGGCAGCGGACCGACATAGACCTGGACCGTTTCCCGCCCGGCGGCGTTTCCGGTGTTGCGCACCTTCAGCGAGGCGGAGGCTTTCGGTTCCTCGGCGTCGGGATTCACCCGCTGGGTCGTGTGCAGCCGGCTGTAGTCGAACTCGGTGTAGGAGAGTCCGTGTCCGAACGGGAACAGCGGCACGGCGTCCGCGGCGAGGTAGGCCTTGTAACCCACGAACACGCCCTCGGTGTACTCCACCACCGGATCCACGATCGAGATCAGGTCGAACGGATTCGGCGGGCCAACCGTGACCGCTTGCTCGTCGCTGACCGGGAACGTGACCGGCAGCTTTCCGGAGGGGTTGATGTCCCCGAAGAGCAGCCCGGCCACCGTGATGCCCTGGCTCTGCCCGGGGTACCAGGTTTCCAGTACCGCCGGCACCTGGTCGATCCACGGCATGGTCACCGGTCCGCTGGTCGCCAGCACCACGATGGTGTTCGGGTTGGCGGCCGTGACGGCGCTGATCAGCCGGTCCTGGTCCTGCGGCAGCGTCAGCGAGCCGCGGTCGGCAGCTTCACCGGTGTAGTCGCGTGCCACCACGACGGCGACGGCGGAGTTCGCGGCCAGTTCCACGGCTTCTGCCATGTCCGGGGCCAGCACGTCCTCCGGCGGAGTCCAGCCGAACCGGATCATGGCTCCGGGCTGGTCATTCAGGCCGCCGTTGAACTGGTTCGGCGCATCGGTGGTGTAGTCGATGCGCACGGCCACACTCTGTCCCTCGGTGAGGTCCAGCGTGATTTCCTGCGTCTCCAGGGTCGGTGCCGGGTTGGTGATGACCTGCTGGTCATCCAGGAACAGCTGCGCGGCCCCCAGGTTGGTCAGCGAGAAGGTGTACGACGCCGTGGCCGGGGCCACGATCGTTCCGGTCCAGCGCGCGGACATCGGCTGGGAGGCCAGGACCGGGCCGATGCCGGGAACCTGGGAGGTGTTGATGGTGTCATTGGAGATCCCGGTCCGCAGGTTGACCTGCTCCTCGGTGCGGGCCAGTTCCGGCTCGCCTTC
This sequence comes from Arthrobacter sp. zg-Y916, assembly GCF_020907385.1. Classification (NCBI taxonomy): domain Bacteria; kingdom Bacillati; phylum Actinomycetota; class Actinomycetes; order Micrococcales; family Micrococcaceae; genus Arthrobacter; species Arthrobacter sp. zg-Y916. Next base: position 63,486 of record NZ_JAJJOD010000007.1, read on the forward strand.
GAAGTTGTTCAGCCCCAGCCGGTATTCGGCATTGACGTTGGTGAGCACTCCGCTGGGAACCGGCGGCGGGCCCGGAATGGTATCCGCCAGGGACACCGGGTCAGTTCCGGCGGCGGTTTCCACCGTGCCGCCTGCCCGGGCGGTGATGCCGTCCAGGATGGTGGTCAGCCGCGCCGGGTTGGGAATGGCGCCGCTGCCGCCGCCGTCGATGTACCAGTCGACGTCCGCGCCGATCAGCCCGATGCTCGGCAACGCGTCATCCAGCGGCAGGGCGCCGTCGTTCTTCAGCAGCACTGCCGCCTGCGCGGCGACCTGCTCGGCGACTCCGGCATGCTGGTCCAGCAACGTGTCAGGAATGGGCGGTTCGGCCGGCTGCGGGTTCTCGAAGGATCCCGGCGGCGGGTTGTCCACGATCCCGAACTGGAACATGGTCAGCGCAACCCGGCGTGCGGCGTCGGTGATCCGTTCTTCCGGGACGGTGCCGGCCAGCACGGCCTGCAGCAGGTTGTTCCCGGAGAATTCGTCGCCCGGGCCGGCGACGTCCAGCCCGGCGGCGTAGTCGGCGAAGCTGTGCGCGGCGTTGAAGTCGGAGGACACAAATCCTTCGAAGCCGAGCTGGCTTTTGAGGATCTGGTTCAGCAGCGTGTCATTGCCGCAGGCGAACTCACCGTTGACCTTGTTAAAGGAACACATCACGGCTCCGGCGTTGCCTTCCTGGACAACGCTGGCCCAGGGCCGGGTATAGGTTTCCTGCAGTGTCCGCTCGTCCACCTGCACGTCCACGTGGCCGCGCCGGGTTTCGAAGTTGTTCAGGTTGTAGTGCTTGACCAGGGAGGAGACCTGGGCGTCCTGTTCCCCGATCACCTGGTTAGTGGCAGTGTCGCCGCTCAGCAGCGGGTCCTCCCCCAGGTCCTCCCACATCCGGCCGTTGTACGGGGTGCGGACCAGGTCCATGGTGGGCCCGGCAATCGCGTTGTAGCCGGTGGTGCGGGCTTCTTCCCCGGAGACATGCCCATAGGCCTGGGCCAGTCTGGGATTGAAGGTGGAGGCGAGTCCGACGCCGACCGGAAGCGCCGTCGTCGGCGTCGATTCCAGGGCTAGCCCGCAGCAGCCGTCCTTGCTGCGGATGGGCGGGATGCCCAGTTCCGGCAGCCCGGGCCCGCCGCTTTGGATCAGCAGCGTGACTTTCTGCTCCAGCGTCATGGCTGCGACCAGGAGGTCTGCGCGTTCTGCGGGCGGCAGGCTGGGGTCCAGCCAGGGCTGGTCCGGGTCCTGCTGCGGAGCCGGCGCGTCGGCGGGGGCGGGTGCCTCGGCGGGTGCCTCGGCGGGGAGCTGGGCGCCCGGGGCCTGATCCGCCGGCACGCCCTGGGCGTTCGCGGCGGGCAGGAAACTGCCGGTGGCGAGTACTGCTCCGGCCAGGACAGCGACCGCTCTTCGGATCAGCAGGTGTCTCGTGGAGATCCGGGCCGGCTGCCTTCGCTTGCTGTGGCGTTGCTGCCGGGGTGGGGGGTTGGTTGTCTTTCTTTCTTCCATGGTTGTTCCCTCATACGGGCCGCGTTCACCCCCTGGGCGCGGCGGCTACCGCTGGATGCCCGCGTAACGTGCGTGCGGGTGATGCACGGCGGGCGCTCCGGCCCGTTTCCAGGCCCTGCCTTCCCCCAGCAGAAGCGGTCCCGCCGCTGACCCGCCGTCCGCAGGTTCCGGCGTCGGGTGCACGTCGGACGGTAAGAGGCGGCCGTCGGGTGGTCAACCGAGATTTGCGGCGCAAGGGGTCCCGGGGAACGGATTGGCCGGAAACAGCAAAGCACCGCCCTGGACAGAGGTACCGTACCCGTACCAGGGCAGACGGACCCGGATCAGGGCAGCAGCAGCGCGGCTGCGAACGCCGCACACCCGGCCAGGTGTCCGGCCATCACCTGGGTAGGAGTGTGGTCCCCGAGCTTCACCCGGGACCATCCGGTGACGGAAGCCAGCATCAGTGCCAGGGCCGGTCCAAAAACGGGGACGGGTGCCAGCAGCGCCAGGCCGATGTACGCTGCCACGGCGGAATGGACCGACAGCTTCCACACCAGGTTCGCTGCCATGCACAGCACCAGCCCAATGAACACGCCGCCGATTTCGCCAAACAGCACGGCCGGGGCGTCCAGCAGGATCAGCACCAGCGCACCAATCCCCAAAGACAGTGCCGTCGCCGCCAGGATTGGAGCCCGCTGGGAGCGCACGCCGATGTGGTGGTCGGTAACCGAACCCCGCCGTTTCAGCCACAGGATCCCGGCGAACGGCAGGCCCACGGTAAAGCCGGCCGCCACTATGCCCTGCAGCCAGGTCACGCCGGGGCTGAGCAGTGGCTGGAGCAGCAGGAGCATCCCCACCAGGACGGCCGGGGCCGAAACCTCCGTGACGATGCGCGCGAGCTGGGAGGACCGGGCCGCGGGGGCCAGCAGGGTTTTTGGCATCCGTCGATTCTACGGCTGACGGCGCTAGGACCAGTGCACCGGCACGGCAAGCCGGCGCTGTTCCGGGTGTGCCAGCCCGGGTAGCAGTTTTTCGCAGCCAGCGTCGGGGCGGTAGGAACTGCCGCAGCCGCTGCGACGGTGATTCGGGTTTTACGCTCCGGGCAGCGAAGGGGCCTCACGTCCCCGCCGCAGCCGCCAGTCCCGGGGGCTCTGCCCGTGCTCCTGCTTGAACGCGGTGGAAAAGGAAGCCGGGCTCCCGTAGCCGGCCTGCTCAGCAATCGCTGCGATGGTCCGGGTTCCCGCCAGCAGCCTGTCAGCGGCCCAGGCCAGGCGCAGGCGCCGCAGGTAGGCTCCAGGGCTCAAACCCGTCCGCTCCCTGAACCGCTGCGAGAAGGCTGCCCGGGACATCGACTCCATACGGGCCATGGCGTCGACCGACAGCGGGGACTGCGGGTTGTTGTGCAGACGGTCCAGGACCCGGTCGATCGGCGGATCGGTACGGTGGGAAGTTCCGTTTCCGGCAGCGCGAACCGTCGCTACAAGCAGCACATCCAGCAGCCGGTCCAGGACCACGGCCTGTCCCGGAGCATCCGTGGCGGCCTGGTCGGCCAGCAGGTCCGCGAACGCCTGGGTGACCGGATCGGTGCGCTCGACCATCACCTCGGGCAACAGCTGGGCCGAGAGACGGCCGACTTCCAGCGGATTCGCATAGGTCCCGACCAGGATCCGGTCTTCACCCCTCAGCGTGGTTCCCCAGGAGCGGATGCCGCGGTTCATGGACTCGACCAACCGGTTACCGCGCACGTCCACGCAGGTCTGGTCGGGCGGAATGATGAAGTCCGGCGGCCGGCCAGGCTCCGACGCCACGGAGAATGGTCCGGGACCGCGGACGACGACGACGTTCCCCTTCTGCGCTGTGGCCTCGCCGGACGCTGTGCTCACCACGCAGTCCCCCGCAAGGACCGCCATCACGGTGAGCATTGATTCGTCGGCGACCTCGATCGCCCAGTCCCCGTCCAGTTCCAGGCGCAGCACAAATGCACCCCGGGCGCGCGGACCTTCAACGAGCGATTCCAAGGTAACCATGTGGGTGTCTCCCGAGGATGGGATGAGGACTGCCGGGCTGTGCTTTCTTAAGTCTGTGCCTGCTGGACGAATTCGAAACATCTGCGGTGGATTCATTATGGAGCACCCAGCCAATCACCGCTGAGATGAAAGACATGGACACAAAAACCAGCATTCTTATTACCGGAGCCACAGGCCGTACCGGCCGCCGGCTCGTATCTGCACTCTCCGGCGTCGACGGGCTTTCCGTGCGGGCAGCTTCCCGGCAGGGCGGTCCTCCCTTCGCCTGGGAAGCGCCGGACACCTGGCCGGCCCAGCTCTCCGGTGCTGATGCAGCCTTCATTTGCTACGCCCCGGACGTTGCCGACCCCGGTGCACCGGAGATCCTCAGCGAGTTCGCCGCGGCCGCCCGCCACCACGGACTCAGCCGGTTGATCCTTCTCTCCGGGCGCGGCGGAACAGCCGCCCACCCCAGTGAGGAAGCGGTGCTGCGGAACTTCCCTGCCTCCGTCGTCGTCCGCTCTGCGTGGTTCCAGCAGGACTTCTCCGAGCACTTCCTGCACCCGCAGGTGCTCGAGGGCCAGCTGCGGGTACCCGTGAACGGAGTTTCCGAACCGTTTGTGGACCTCGAAGACTCGGCCGAGGCGCTGGCGCACCTCCTCACCGAAGCGGATGCCTATCGGGAGGTGGCCTCGGGAATCCTCGAGTTCACCGGGCCGGATTCGGTGACGTTTGCCGACGTCGCCGCAGCCCTTTCTGCTGCCCTCGGCAGAACAGTCGAACACGTCCCGACGACCCCGGAGGATTTCATTGCCGGAGCCGGGGATGCCGGGATGAGCCGCGAGGAAGCGGAGGGGATCGTCTGGCTGTTCGCGGAGGCGATGGACGGCTCCGCCAGCCACTCGACCGGTGACTTGGAGCGCCTGCTGGGCAGGCCTGCCCGGCCGATTCAGGCGTACATTGCCCGGACGGCGGCCCAGGGCCTCTGGGATGAAAAGCTCCCGCAGCCGCAGGGCGAGTCAGCGGCGGGTGTGTCATGACCCATGCGGTCGACTTCGCCGAAATGCCCACTGTGCTCGAGCCCGCCGCACTATTGAGTGCCCTGGCGGGCACGGGTGCCCTGGTCACAGGGGGCATCTATGCGGCGTTCCCTGTGATGGTCCTTCCCGCGCTGGACCGGCTGGAACGCTTAGGTTCGGGCCGGGCAGCGGAGTTAATGCGCGGCATCAACAACACCGCAGAGCGCCCGCCGTTCCTGCTGTTGTTCTTCGGATCAGCTCTGGCAGCAACGGGGACCGCTGTACTGGCCGGACAGCTGCAGCGTCCCACCCAGGCTTGGATTGGCGCCGGGCTCAGTCTGGCAGCCTTCGCTCTCACCGCTGCAGTGAATGTCCCGCTGAACCGCAAGCTGGCTGCTGGAACTATGGACTCACCGTGGTCCACGTACCGCCGCCAGTGGGGCGCCGCGAATTCAGCACGTGCGCTGGCCAGTGTTGTGGGTGGGGTTCTCCTGCTCACGGCACGGTAGCGATGCCGCTCAAGTACTGCGGACTCTCTCCGTGCCCGCCGTGGGGCATCCAAGCTGCCCGCCGCCGGTCGGACGGCGGCGGGCAGCTGGATCCGTGGTTGCGGCTTAGAGCTCCGTGGTCACCTTCCACGACGAGTGGATCGCGCCGTGGATGTAGTTGACCGCACCGGCGTCACCAACGACGTCGCAGGGAATGCCCGCCTCCCGCAGCTCGTCCGCGAGCGGGGCTGCCGACGTCGTGCCGTCCGCGTAGACCACCATGGCGGCGGGTGCGGAGAAGGACTCCTCCCCCACCGTCCATTCCACGGACTTCTCGGTGATGCGGGTGATCACGGCGTTGCGGTGGATCTGCACGCCGTGCTTCTTGGCATCGCTGACCGCGGTCCAGCGGCGCGGCATGGCCAGCGGCAGGCCCAGCTGCTGCTTTTCGTGCAGCAGGGTGACGCGGCGTCCGCGTTCGGCGAGGAATTCGGCCAGTTCCAGGCCCACCAGGGAGCCGCCGATCACCACAACGTCCTTGCCCATCGGCAGCCAGAACTTGGTGAACTGACGGACGAACTCGGGGCTCTTGGTCACGCCGGAGAGGCGGCCGAGCTTGCCCAGGGTACTCAGCACGGCGCCGGCCTCCTCCGCGGTGGCGGTGCCGAGCATCATGGCGCGCAGGGTGTCGCCGGTCTGCACGATCGGCAGGTCGCCGCCCGGGAAGTCGGGCTTGGGCCGGACGGCGCCGGTGGCCACGATGACGTGGTCCGGGTTCAGGGCGCGGATGGTTTCGATGGTGGCCGGGGTGTTCAGTTTGACGGCGATGCGCAGCCGCTTGATCTCGGCCTTGAACCAGCGCAGCAGGCGTTCGTTGTCCGGCGTCGTCATGGTGGAGAACCACATGGTGCCGCCCAGGCGGTCGGACTTGTCGATCACGGTGACGCGGTGGCCGCGTTCGGTGAGCACGCGGGCGCTTTCCAGGCCTGCCGGGCCGGCGCCGACGACGAGCACGTGCTTGGCCTGCGAGGCGGGCTTGAGCGGGAGCACGGCTTCGTTGCCCAGGGCCGGGTTGACGGCGCAGAACGGGGTGTCGTCGAAGAAGTTCTCCGCGACGCAGAGGTAGCAGTTGATGCAGGGGCGCACCTGGTCGAACTTGCCGTCGCGGAGTTTGTTCGGCAGTTCGGGGTCAGCCAGCAGCTGGCGTCCCATGGCGGCAAAGTCGATCTGGCCTGCGGCAATGGCCTTCTCTGAAATGTCCGGGAGCATACGGCCGACGGCGATGACAGGAACGTTCACGTTCTTCTTGACCGCGGCGGCGTTTTCCAGATAGGCGCCCACCTTGTTGGGCAGCGGGCCGTCGGTGAAGTTGTCGAACGGGTTCCGGCCCCAGCCGGTGACGTGGATGGCATCAGCGCCGGCTTCTTCGAACAGCTTGGAGGCCTCGGTGGCTTCGGGAAGGGTGAGGCCGCCTTCCTGTCCGTATTCTTCGCCGGCGACGCGGACCAGGATGGCCAGTTTGTCGCCGACTCGTGCCTTGACGGCGGAGATGACTTCGCAGGCCAGGCGGGCGCGGTTGGCGAGGGAGCCGCCGTATTCGTCGGTGCGCTTGTTGTCCCGCTGGTTCAGGAAGACGCCCAGGATGTAGCCGTGGGCTGCGTGGATTTCGATCGCGTCGGCGCCGGCCTTCGCGATGCGTTCAGCGGCGTCGGCCCAGGTCTGAATGAGCCAGTCGATGTCCTCCTGGGTCATCTCCTTGTAGGAGGTCTGCTTGCCGGCGGTAGCGGCGCCCATCTTGCCGAGTTCTTCCCGGGTGCTGTCGGCCAGGGCGGACATGTCGTAGCTGTAGTCCGGCTGGTTCGGAGCGAGGACCGCGCGGTCATTGGCGACGTCCACGCGGGCTACCTTGCCGTGGTGCGTGGACTGGATGCAGAGCTTGCTGCCTGCGGCGTGGATCGCGTCGGCGAGGGCCTTCAGTCCGGGGATGTACTTGTCATCCGAGAGACCGGGCTCCTTCATGGACGCTGCGCCGTGCGGGAACGCGATGGCGCAGGCACCGGTGATGATCAGGCCTGCGCCGCCCTTGGCGCGGGCCACGTAGTGGTCGATCTCGGTCTGCTCAATTTCGCCGTGCTCGGACACGTTCATGTCCATGGCAGGCAGGACGATGCGGTTGGGGGTTTCCATCGGGCCGATGCGGCCCGGTGCCATCAGGTGCGGGAAGGTCTTGGTGCTCATAGTTCGAATTTTAGTCGCGTTGTTTACGCCGTATACGCCAGGAGCGAGGTGGTGGGGTGTGTTCTGGGTGACAGCCTGGCTGGTCAGACGCAGGAGCGGCTAGTCAGCGGCGGAGGATGTCGACGGCGCGGAGACCGCGCCGCAGCGCGTCGACGTCCAGCGCGGCTAGGGAAACGTTCGGCTTACGGGACTTGAATGCGGTGGCCCGCAGGTTTCTGCCCAGACCCTCGAACCCAGGGATGACTTCGACCTCGTCCAGAAAACGGCTGCGGGCAGCAGGTGGTTGTGCATCCGCGTCGGGCATTTGGGACATCCGGATGAAGTTGAATTCGATGGCAGTGCCCAGGACCGAGTAGTGGAACAGGGACACGGTCCCGAGCTGGTTGCCGGCTGAATCCCTGACAGCGGCACCGCCGGTTGGGAGCCCTGAAAGTGAGCCGACGAATTCGAGCTCCATCGCCTCGAGTTCGTCGGCAAAGACGGAGAAGTTCGGAACAGTTTCTGGTTCGTTGGTTTCCAGCCAGATGCGGTAGGTCTCAAGATCCCATATGGTCCGCCGGTCCCTGGCGTCCGCAGCTTTGGCTTCGGCCAGTTCCTGTCCGTAGGTCCGGGGTACCAAGATTTCGATTTCGCCTTGGACCAGCCGTACATACTCGACCGCGATGATGGTGGTCTCCGGTCCGGACATGGCGTTCAGGTATTCGATCATCCGCTTGAGGCGGTCGTTGATGGCGTCTACCGCCAGCACTATGCGGAACTGCCCATTCTGCAGATTCCGGGCGAGGTCATCCCTAGCCTTTTCGTCCCCGGCTGCGAACAGGTCGTCACCAGTCGCCGTGCGCCACTTTGCCTCGAAGTCATCGATGTCCAGCTTCCAGAGCCGCGCCGCATAGTCGAACATCTGGCCGACGATTTCCCGGCGAACCTGAGGGTTGGCGGCAAGTTTGCATTCGACCAGTGTCAGGTCGCCACTGGCATCCACGACAACGACGTCGGCCGGTCCGACGCCGGATTGGAACTCACGGCAGGCAGCGGCTCCGCCGCGAACCCCGGGAATGAGCTCCGGATGGGCTGCCAGGATTTCCTGGAGTTCTGCTTCCAATGCGTAGCCAGCTGCGGCCGGTTCACGCCAACAACCGTCCATCTGGCGAATAAGGATCTGTTCCATGGCTGCGCACCTGACCTGGTTGCTGCCGGTTTGAGGTTCTGCTTGAGGTACCGGTTTTTGCTGCCGGTTTGAAGCGGCAGCAAGAGTGTAGATTGGTCGATTTCCGTCAGTTTGGCTTGGGCAGGAAGGCAGTTCAAGGGTTAACGGAAATGGATGAGGCCTGGGCTTCGCCCGCTAACCGGAACGCGCTGCCACAATCAGCTCTCGCAGGATGTCCGCGTGTCCGCAGTGCTGAGCAAGTTCTCGAAGCACGTGCTGCTGGACCCAGCGCAGCGGCAGCGGTCCCCGACGGTTGCCCGGGAGCAGAGTGTCGCCGTCGAGACCTGCGACCGCTTGCCGGGAGAGTTCGACTGCCCGGGCATAGTCAGCCAGGACCGACTCGACAGTGTCCTTTTCGTCCAGTTTGAAGGACTCATCCGGGGTGGCCGGGATACCGAGATCCGCCCGGCGCGTTCCGGTCACCGCTTCACCGAACCACACGTGTTCGACGAAAGCAGCATGCTTGACCAGCCCCAGCAGCGTGGTCTTCGACGGGACCAGCCGCTTCCGCGCTTCTTCTCCGGTGAGCCCGTCAAGACTCGCCGCCAGCATGCTGCGGTGCTGGTCGATAAACATGCCGATCTGCACATCTAACGGTGCATGGTGGATGCTGGTGCTGTCGGCGTCGTGCACGTGGTCCTCCGATGGCTGTGGGCGCTGCCGGCTGGGTTCCGGCCCGCCCGCAGCCTACCAACTCCTGCTCCAATTCCGGTGTTTGCCACCAGCCAATCTGTGCGGCCAAGTGAGCTTCACTAGCTCGGTGATTTCTGAGCCTTTCCTACGTCTCTCAGATCATTCGCAGCCCACGCCGTCCCCGTCGGCGTCCAGTTCTTCATGCCAGCCGGGTTCCCCGCGATGAATGGGATCGGCACCAGCTGCCCGCACTGCGTCACAGTTCTCGAAGCTGTCGGCCGGAGCTGGTTGCTGTGCCTGTTCTTCCGCCAGTCGCTGGGCTTCTGCAGCGGCTTCCTCTGCCTCTCGCTGCGCAGCTTCCGCAGCAGCTTGCTCTTCTGCCAGGCGTTGCGCTTCCTGCGCTGCAGCCTCTTCGGCTTGGCGCTGGGCTTCCTCGGCTTGGCGCTGGGCCTCCTCGGCTGCAGCCTCTTCGGCTTGGCGCTGGGCTTCCTCGGCTTGACGTTGAGCTTCCTCGGCCGCGGCCTCCTCTGCCTGGCGCTGGGCTCTTTCCTCCGCCTGCTTCCGTGCTTCGGTCACCTTTTCGGATGCCACTTTGGGCAGCCAAACAAGAGTTCCATCGTCTTTCAGAGTGCAAACGTACTCGGCGTCGCCCTGCGTCTTTCGCTCCATTTCCACATCGCACGCCTTGTTGGTCAACGATTCCTCGGTTGGAGTCTGTGAGGCAGAAGAGCTCTGTGTAGGGGACTCATCGGGAGCATCCTGCTCCGAGGGCACAGCGCTGCAGGCAGCTAGGAAACTGCAGACGAGGGCAAGGACCGTGCTAGTGGACCACGGGCTCCTCTTGCCTGCAGTTGACGGATCGGGGTTGGAGGAATCTGTTCGTTGCACCTTTGATCACCTCATTGAAAACGGGCGGGGCGCCCTGCCCTGCAGCGAGCAGGCTGACCCCTTCATCGGCTGCCAGGTTCTTTAGATCACGACCTGTGGCTCGATAATCGGCAATCCGCGGATAAATCACGTCCGTAGCAAACGGAAGATCCACTGAGTAAAGATTCTCCACCGCTTACCCTGTCAGAGTAGGACAGATCGGTGGGTCAAAGAAGACATCTACAAGCGGCTCACGGAGGACCAAGCTGGCGGTTCCGGGGCAGTTCACCTGTGTTCCGCGCCGCCTGAGTTGTCGGTGACTTTGCCACGCCGACCGTCGATACGGATGGTGTAGACCCATAAGCAGCCACGGCAAGCTCAGCCAGCTGCTGCACCCGCTCCAACACCTCGTGCGGATGCAGCGAAAGATCCAGCGGGTACTCCTCCACCGTGACGCAGGTGTTGACGATGCGCCTGGAACGCCGTTGGCCAGCCCCGGCATACACCAGCCAGGCTCTCGGGGCATCCAAGACGGTGCAGTAGGCAAGCATTTGGTAGTGGTCGGCATTCGCGTACTTTTCACCGGCTGACGCAGTCTTGTACTTGGCGTCAAAAACAACCGGGGACCGGTTTGGCGCCTGAAAGACCACATCCATGAACATTCGGATCCGGTTCGGCCCCGCATCTTCGTCGGGATGGTCAAGGTCCGCCCGGTGCTGCCGTGAGATACGGCCACCCTCAATCCCCAGTTTGGACACTGCCTCTGCCAAAGCGACCTCAAGGAAATCCTCGAAGACTTTAGCCATGTTTACGGCGAATGCCGCGGTCCGCACCCTGCCGTCCGCCGTTTCGGCGGCGGAGTGCGTGAGGATGATTTCTGCCAGTCTCAGGGCCGGGACATAGCGTTCATTCAGGCGACTCGTGCGCCATGTCGGCAGCGGTGCACCGAGGCGGAGGTCCCGGACGCCGTCGAGCCTCCGGTCCAAATGTGCCAACCGGCGCCGTACACGTGGCTCCACCCGGTTGAGGCCCAGGAGCAGCCGCAGCGCAGCCCGCAGGATCTGGTTCTCGGCGATGTTCACGGTGTGGTCGTCATAGCTCACCTCCAGTGGAAGCAGTATGCCCGGCCGCCGCGAGATCTGGTCCGTGAGCCGGATGCGTCCCCGAACGGTTCGCAGGGCCTCCTCGACGCTCACGTAACCGTGCAGGACTCCGTTAGCCAGGGCCCTCTCGCATAACCGAGCCAGCGATTCGGCCAAAGCCGACCACAGATCAAGCGCTGAGGAGGCCGCGACGTCGTCCGGCTGGAAACCGGGATTCCGGGCGTATCCCAGCAGGAACAGCAGCTGGCTGACCCCCACCTTGTCTTTCGGACGGACCTCCAGAAGCACATCCTGGATTTCGACGGCGCCAACAAGCCCAGCGGGAATGAGCTGCCAGAAGCCGGAGCCCCGGGGCTCCACCCGAATGAGCCCCGAAGCAGCCAAACCGGCAGCGACGTCGTCCGGAAGTTCCTCCGTGGAACCCTGGTCAAGTTCGCCTATGCAGATGTGCCTCACAGTGCGGCCGCTGCTGTCCCGTCGGCCTTCCGCTCAATCGCTGCCAGACCGAACCGCTCGTGAATCTCTGGGCGGCTCAACCGCCCGTAGTAGTGCTCTTCGAGCAGGGGAAGCAGCTCGTATTTCCACAACTGCTTCAGGCCCGCATCTGTCCCCGTATGTTCCTTCATAAAGTAGGACGGACCAATCATCAGGTCGCGGTCTTCCATGGCTATCTCGGCGTTCAGCGCATTGAGGAGCTGAGCCGGGCGGTTGTCCAGTCCGCGGGCTTCCAGGAAACGTTCCAGCAGGCCGCTGGTCATCCCTTCCTGGGGATGCAGTTCCACAAAGGCGAACCGCCGCCGGATGGCTGCATCCACCATGGCGATGGAGCGGTCGGCAGTGTTCATCGTGCCGATGATGAACAGGTTGGGCGGCAGATCGAATTTCTCGTCGGAGTTGTACTGGAGGTTGATTCTCTGGTCGCGGTATTCGAGGAGGAAGTAGAGCTCGCCGAAGACTTTTGCGAGGTTTCCGCGGTTCATTTCGTCGATGATCAGGAAGTACGGCTTGTTCCGGTGTGCTGCCGCCTCAGCCGCGATGCGCCGGAGCGGACCCGGTGTCAGCGCGAACGATACCTGACCGTCCGTTCCCTTGACCGGGCGGTAGCCCTCGAAGAAGTCCTCGTAGGCATAGGACGGATGGAACTGCACTGTGGTCACATGGTCTGCGTGCTCGTCCCCTGCGAGATAACGGGCTATCTTGCCGGCGAGGAAGGTCTTGCCGGTTCCGGGAGGGCCATAGAAAACGATCTGGTTCCGTGACTGCAGCAGGTCGATGAGTTCCTGCAGATCATCTCGCGGCATAAGCAGCTTTTCGGCCAGTTCATCACTGGCTGCGCGCAGCACAGGCATCCCCTGAGGAGTCATTTCCACGGGGCTCTCCTCGTTTGCAGCTTCGGTGACGGATTCGACGTCGTCGTCCTCCAGGACAGTGCGGATGGCCGACAGTACCCCCGTCAGGTCCACAACAGTTCCCTGCTCTTCCAACAGACTCAGGACGGGAGCAGGCAGCGTGTCTCTGGGAATTCCGCTTCCCTGCCAGGCGACGTCTCGGACCACGCTGGTCATCAGCTCGTCCCCTCGGCGCTCCGGCATGCCAGTGATGACGCCGAGGTGGACCAGTTCTCCTCGGAGGGTCAGCACCAGGTCTTCGGGCTTCATCAGATTCAAGAACATCTGATACGAGCGGGCGCGCAGGCGCCGCTCCGAGTAGTCAAGGTGCTCATACCCGCGGTCAACAGCCGTCTGGAGTTCTTCTAGAGTGGCGATTCCCTCAGCGGTGTCCAGATACTCGGCGTCCAGCGAGACGAACCCTTCGGAAACCCATTGGCCGGCCAGCGCGGTCCGCCCCTGGGCCTGTTTCACCAGCCAGGCACGCGGCGCAGGTTCAGCTTCCGGGTTCCACTGGCTGAGGTATGGCTCCGCATACCAGTTGGGTCGGTGCCCAGTTCGGCGCTCCTGCGCTGCGAGGATCAAGTGGAGGTCGCTGGCGACCTCGAACTCTGTGTCTCCGGAAGCTCCTTCGATTTCGTTCTCGAAAGCTTTGCGGATCCGTTTCCGGTGCCCCCAGTTCACCACCGGTACAAAGAACCCCGGCCAGGCCATGTACTCCAGGGAATACCGGATGGAGGGCAGGTTCCCGGGCACCGCTTCGGCCACGTCATGGAAGCCTTCCGGGGACTCCAGGGCCGCCTTCGCGTTATCGGAGTTGCGGTGGATGCTTATGACGAGGTCGCAGAGCCAGCAAAGGTGACGCCAGAGCTGCACATTGAATCCGGTGCCGCCGTTGAAGGCACCGCCTGCTCGAAGCCCGCTCTCGATAACACCAGGGATCTCTGGGGAAGTGTCCAGCCAGGACAACACGGTCTGGATTCGGGCCAGTTTGGTCTCCGGGCGGAGGTTGCTCAACGGGAGGCACTGCAACGTCAGGAGTTCAGCCGTCAGCAGGATGACTCCGCGGGAGGCGCCTGCAAGCTGCCTTTCCAATTTCCCCATAAAGGTTCCGGAACCGGCGTCGAAATCCTGAAAAACTCGGCGGTGCAACTCGAGAGCGTTCTCTTCGTTCCAAGCGCTGACGTTCTCGTCGAAGGGAGAAGAAGCTCCCACCAAGCCGCGATTGAGGATGGTTTCCGCTGCCTGTTCCAGTTCTGGGTTGGGGCCTGAACGGTAGTCAACGTCCTCGACTGCCTCGAGGTTGCGCCAGGCGAGAAACTCCCGTTTTTGGGCCGGGGTCCAGTCCGCCGGTGGCGAATAGTTGGTGACGAGCCAGACGAGCCCTTGGGCATCCAGACGGTCAGAGAGGCTCAGCCCGCATTGCGGGGCAGCTCCTATGAGTGCGTCCAAGGCACCGAGGAAGACCTCGTACCTCTCCGCAGCCGGCGCTGAGTTTGTGGGTACGTTTTCGCTGCCTGCGAGCTTTAGGAAACGTGAGGCTGGGTTTGCCCGGTACGGAGGAAAAGTGGCCGGGTCGACGGACATCAGCAGGACTGTTCCAAGCGCAAGGAGGTTACCTGGTGCTAGGTCTTTGGACAGGTCCCGGATTTCCTCGACGAAGGACGTAAGCGAGTCAGGTGACGGATAGGTGACCCAGAGCTTTTCAATTGCCGATTTCAGTTCCGCTGGCCGGTTCCGGCTAAGGGATTTGAGGTTTCCAAGGGACCGCCAGTTCAACAAGTTTGTGCTGGCAAGGTCATTCAGGAGCTGGTCCAGCCACCCCGGCTCACCCCTCGCGGCCAGCTGCCGGGTAGCCGACAGCCGACTGGCCAGCTCAAGCTTGTATGGACGTTCTGCGGGGATCCAATCGATGGCTGCAGCAAGTTCAGCTGCCCATTTCAGAAATTCATCGATTCGTGGATATGTGGCCACCAGAAACTCCTATCCGGGAAGGCGTTTCTAGATTATTTGCCGCCCCCGCCGCGTATACAGGTATACCCGACGCAGGGTTGTGACTCTAATCTCGGATTTCGATGCTGCAAAATTCAGGCGCCCCGCAGATGCTCCGGCCCCAGCTCCGCCACGCTCGTGACCCCGATCAGCTGCATCACCAGAGTCATTTCCGTCCGCAGAATCTCCAGCGCCCGGTCCACGCCCTGACGCCCGCCGGCCATCAGCCCATACAGGTACGCCCGGCCGATCAGGGTGAAGTCGGCACCCGCGGCAAGCGCCGCCACGATGTCACCGCCGGACATGATTCCGGAGTCCAGGATCAGCTGCGCCTCAGACCCGACGGCGGCGCGGATCTCCGGCAGGACCTTCAGCGGAACCGGCGCGCGGTCCAGCTGCCGGCCGCCGTGGTTGGAAACCACCAGGGCGTCCGCGCCACGCGCCAGGACGTCGACGGCGTCGGACGCCGACTGGATGCCCTTCACGATCAGCTTCCCGGACCAGTTCTCCCGCAGCCAGGCCAGGTCATCCAGGTTCAGCGACGGATCGAACATCGTATTGACCTGCTCCGCCACCGACGTCCGCTCCCCCTCAAAGTTCGCGAAGCCCAGCGGTTTGGTGGTCAGGAAGTTGAACCACCATTCCGGCCGGTAGGAGGCATCGAGGATGGTCTTCGCTGTGAGCGTCGGCGGCAGGGTCATGCCGTTGCGGGTGTCGCGGTGCCGGGCCCCGGAGACCGGGGTGTCCACGGTGACGATCAGCGCGCCGAACCCGGCAGCCTCCGCGCGGCGGATCAGGTCCAGTGACCGGGGACGGTCCTTCCAGAGGTAAAGCTGGAACCAGCGGTCGGCGTCGGGCGCTTCCCGAGCGACCTCCTCGATGGACACCGTGCCCATCGTGGAGAGCGAGAACGGAATCCCGAACGACGCCGCTGCCTGCGCTCCGGCGACCTCACCTTCGGCGTGCATGAGCCGGGTGAGCCCGGTGGGCGCGATGCCCACCGGCAGCGTCGCTTCGGCATCGGCGATCTTGGTGCGAAGGTCCACGGCAGAGACATCGCGCAGCACACGCGGGTTGAACTCGACGGCGTCGAACGCGTCCCGGTTCCGGCGAAGCGAGTGTTCGGCGAAGGAGCCGCCGCCCACATACTCGAACGCCGCGGTCGGGACCCGCCGTTTGGCGATGTCCCGCAGGTCCGCGATGGTGTTGGCCCTGGCCAGGCGTGCGCGCCGCCGGTCGGGGTCGAAGGCCTTGAACTGGACGAGTTCGCGGAGCTCGGAGTACTGGGGAATTCGGCGCTTCATGGCTGCTTTCGAAAGGGTGCGGTTAGTCAATGACGGTGTCAGCGGCGTCGAGCATTTCCTGCGGGATGGTCACGCCCATCCGCGCGGCAGCTGACTTGTTGAGGACCAGCAGCGATTCGGTCTGCTTTTCCACCGGCATGTTCGATGGGTCTTCGCCTTCGAGGATCTTGATGGCCATCAGCGCCGTCTGGTAGCCGAGCTGTTCGTAGTCCAGCCCGTAGGTGGCGACGCCACCGGCCTCCACGGAGGCACTGTCGCCGACGACGAGGGGGATCTGCTTGGTTTCGGCGGCCTCGACCACGCTGTCGATGGCGGCGACCACGTGTGAGTCCGTCGGTACGTAGAGCGCGTCCACGTCCAGGGACTGGGCGGCCTGCTGGACCTCGGAGGTCGCGGAGATGGCGGCTTCCTTCAGCTCCATCCCGAGCTCTTCGGCGGCTTCGCGGGCCAGGTCGACCTGCACGCGGGAGTTCACTTCACCGGAGGAATAGACGACGCCGATGGTCTTGGCGTCGGGCGCCAGTTCCTTGATCAGGGCGATCTGGTCTTCCACCGGGCCGAGGTTGCTGGTGCCGGTGATGTTGGCGCCGGGTGCGTCCCAGGCTTCGACAATTCCGGCTTCCACCGGTTCAGTGACGGCGGAGAAGACGACCGGGATGTTGCCGACGGCCTGAGCCACGCTCTGGGCTGCCGGGGTGGCGATCGCGAAGACCAGGTCAAGGTCCGACGACGCGAAGCCGGCGGCGATCTGGGTGGCGGTGGCCTGGTCGCCCTGTGCGTTCTGGTAGTCGTACTCCACGCCCTCACCTTCGGGGTATCCGTTTTCGCTCATGCCCTTGATGAAACCTTCCCTAGTGTCGTCGAGGGCCTGGATGTCCATGAGCTGGGAGATGCCGATCTTAACCGGCTCCCCTCCCCCGCCGTCGCCGGTTCCGGCGTCGGATCCGCAGGAGGTGAGGAAGAGTCCGGTGGTAATCAGGGCGGCGGTACCGAGGGTGCTAAGTGAACGCTTCATTGCGTTGCCTTTCGGGTTGTCGGCGTGCTGGCTGGGGTAGGAGGTACGGGGTTAGAGCGGTCCTGCGTTGTAGAAGGTGCGGATCATGGCGGCGTTGGCTTCAAGCAGATGGTCGTGCATGAGCTGCTGGGCGGCTTCGGCGTTGCCGGTGGCGACGGCGTCGAAGATCGCTTCGTGGGCGGTGCGTTCCTCTGTGGAGGAGAAGTGGTCGTGTGCCATGGGCATCAAGTGGTAGAAGCGCATGACCTCGTCGGTGAGGCTGCGGTCCATGGCCGCGGCACGGGTGTTGCGGGAGGCATGGGCACAGGTGACGTGGAAGTCGCGGGCTGCGGAGAGCCGTTCTTCTAGGGAATTTCCGTCGCGGAACTGGTCTTCAATCCGTGCGCGGAGTTCGGTGACGAGTTCGGCGGTCACGTTGCGGGCTGCTGCGGCAACCAGCGGGGGCTCAAGGATGAGCCGCAGGTCCATGACTTCGCGGACGTCGTGGAAGCTGAGGCTGCGCACCATGTAGCCCTTGCGCGGCAGCACACTGACGAGGCCTTCGACGGTGAGCATCTGCAGCGCTTCGCGGACCGGTGTCTTGGAGACACCGTATTCACGGGCAAGGTCCGGTTCGGTGAAGATCTGTCCCGGGCGCAGTTCGGCCCGGATGATCTGCCGGCGGATCATGCCGCGGATCCGTTCGGGCTGGGACTGAGTGGCGGCGTTTTTGTCGGCCAGCGTACTGCCCGAGGGCAGCGGGTGGACGTTCTCGGCGGGTGTCATGATGTGACCTGCATGAGAAAGATGCTACAGATATATCTCAGAGATACAAGGGTTCCTCCGGGATGCATAGGTCTGTGACCAGACACGAAAATGCCGGGCCACCCCTTCTCAGTGACGGCCCGGCAGTAAAGCGGAAGCCCTAGAGCTGCGTGGTCACCTTCCACGAGGAGTGGATGGCGCCGTGGATATAGTTGACCGCACCGGCGTCACCGACGACGTCGCAGGGGATGCCCGCATCCCGCAGCTCGTCAGCGAGCGGGGCTGCCGACGTCGTACCGTCCGCGTAGACCACCATGGCGGCGGGTGCGGAGAAGGACTCCTCCCCCACCGTCCATTCCACGGACTTCTCGGTGATGCGGGTGATCACGGCGTTGCGGTGGATCTGCACGCCGTGCTTCTTGGCGTCGCTGACAGCGGTCCAGCGGCGCGGCATGGCCAGCGGCAGGCCCAGCTGCTGCTTTTCGTGCAGCAGGGTGACGCGGCGTCCACGTTCGGCGAGGAATTCGGCCAGTTCCAGGCCCACCAGGGAGCCGCCGATCACCACCACGTCCTTGCCCATCGGCAGCCAGAACTTGGTGAACTGCCGGACGAACTCGGGGCCCTTGGTCACACCGGAGAGCCGGCCCATCTTGCCGAGGGTGCTGAGCACGGCTCCGGCTTCCTCGGCTGTGGCCGCCGTTGGCTGCGGCGCGGACGAAGGGAAAGGGTCCAGCGCGAACCGCGCCGGACCCTTTCCCTCTGTCGGGGGCTCTACTTCTCGCAGCCGATACCGTCACCGTCACGGTCAAGGTGAGTCCCGTAGCCGGGGCCGCCAACATAAACCGGGGCTCCTCCGGCGTTACGGGCCTCCGTGCAGTTCTTGTAGTAAACGGGCGGGGCTGGAGCGACAGGTGCTACCGGGGCAGGTGCTACGGGAGCCGGAGCAACATACTGCTGGCGGGCCTGTTCATCGGCCAAGCGCTGTGCCTCTGCAGCTGCTGCAGCATCGGCAGCGGCCTGCTCATCGGCAAGTCGCTGAGCTTCAGCGGCAGTGGCTTCGTCCGCGATCCGCTTCGCTTCGGCCTCAGCGGCGATCCGGTCGGCTTCAGCTTTTTCTTCCGTTGCCTCGCGATCGGCAAGCAGCTTCTTGGACTTCTCGCTGGCCATCCAGACAAGCTTCTTGTTGTCGTCTTCCGTGCAAGTGAATGCGGCACCGGCTGCTGAAGCCGTCGTCGAGCTTTTCGGCGTCGAGCTGGCGGACGGAGAAGGCCTGGCCGAGGTGGTTGTCGGTGAGGGACTTGGCGACGAATTCGTGACCGTTATAACTTTGCCCGCGACTGGGCAAGATGCTCCAGCCACGACTGTTGCCTTACGGCTGGCGCTCGGAGATGCAGACGTCGTCTGCGACGGAGTCGGTGTCGCCACGGCAGCAGACTCAGCCTTCGACTCCACTGGAGGTGCAGTGAAACTGAATACCACCAATCCCAGCACTGTGAGCACACCGGCAGCTGCCATCGCGCCCGTTGCAGTCTTACGCGTTCCGAGCCGTGCCCATGTCCACCTCCGGAAGACCAGCGCGTAGGCCGCAGTCAGCAATCCCAACAGCCCCATCAGGAATAGCCACATGCCGAACCCGCCGTCGCCTGCAGCGATAAACAGAACCAGAATAAGGCCTGAAATGACAGCTACAACCCACGTTGAGCGGATCGGCTTTTGCGGTTTTTTGGCATGGCTATCTTGCTGGAATGTTGACACGGGTCCCCCACGGATAAAGCTGACTCAGATGGATGCGATTGCACCAAACCGACACGCTACCAGCCCGTGCCTGGAAACCCGTCAACTGACGCTGCGTCTAAGACAGTGAGTCGATGCTAAAGCCGCACGGTCCGAAAGACGGCGGACTGAAAGTGCCCGATCCGCGCCGAGAACACCGACCAATCCGCCGTCGGCCCTGCAGAAAACACGGCTGCCGGAGCACCCGACAGATGCTCTACCCTGTCCAAGGTTGCAGGGCAGGTACCGTCAAATGACGTTTTCGCCCGGAGGTCTCCATGAACTGGCTGGAGCCCCTCAAATTGACAGAGGTATCAAATAGGTGCCCGACTTTTCCAAGTATCAGAGGACCGCGAGGCATGCGTTGAATCCTGACAGGCAGGGCGGAGTGACGCAGGTAAACAATCCCTGGATCCCTCCCGTCGTCGACAAGATGTAATCGCAGCATGAGCCTCAGGGCCTGACCCAACCCGGGATTGCTGAGTTCAGCTGCCGTTCCCGAGACGGCGCCAGCGTTCCTGTGCGGAAGCACTGCCGTTGACGCTGTAAACACGGCTAAAACTCTCTCTAACGGCGGAAGGACCGTCCATAAGAGTCGGATCTGCCATATAGAGTCAATTCGTGAGCCTTACGTCACTTCTTCGTGATCCGCAGTCACCGGTGCGTGCCTACTTGGATGGCATTTCTCCGTTCTTGGAAGCTTTGAGCGGGCGAAGCGACCGGTCTCGGGCTGCGGCGAAGGCCTTGGGCCTGTCGGAACTGGCAGGAAGCAGGACTTTAGTTTCTCCCTTCCCAGGAACGGATTTGGGCCTAGCCGGAACGGCCTTCGACTTTCGAGCCCGCATACAGCTCGGAGGGTTTGACCCCCGCCGTTCCGCGGCAGCCGCCGGTATTGCCCAACTGGCCAACTATGTTCCCTTCATGGAGAACGGTCCCCACCGCGCCAAGATCCTAACTGAAGCGTTTGGCGTGGCCGAGGCACTATTGCGCGAACCATTCAGCGACTCGGATCTCGACCGAGCGTCCATTCTGCTTGCCTACTGCGAACAGGTCGCTCGGGTGGGTCCAAATGCAGTGAATGGTTCAGTCGGCGTTTCCTGCGATGCGGTTGTCGACGGAGCATCTTTCGCAGATCAGCTTAATCCGCATTCTTTGGCCGATATCAGATCGTTGATGTTCTCAAATGCTGATCAGTTTGAAACGTGGCACGAGCAGATCGCAACCGGAGACCGTTACGAACCTAACCCAGGGTTCGCCGGTTCCGGGCTCGTCGGCGGGGCCGATGCTGATTGGGTGATCGGTGACACCCTGATCGACTGCAAGGTATACGGTACGTTGACCGTACCCAAGCTTCGAGACTTCGTGCGTCAGCTGCTTGGGTACGTAATGCTCGATCTCGATGACAGCCTGGGTATCCGCCAGGTCGGTATCTGGCTCCCGCGCCAGAAGCTGACTCCCAGCTGGAGCCTCGAGCGTCTTCTGGGCGGCGACCCGGAGGAACTGCTGCCATCGCTTAGACAAGCTTTCATCAAGGCAACAGGAAAGACTCAGCTTGCGCCTCATACGCCGACTCCGACACGGCGCAAGCACCAGCTGCTTGCGGAGAATCGGCACACCCCGTACGAGATGTTGGCTGAGCTGGCGCTAAGTGACGATGTCGGCATCCGTCGGCGCGCTGGACGAAACGCGGTGACGCCCGAGGCAACCGTTCGAAAGCTCGCAGAAGATACTCGTTGGCAGGTTCGCGAGGGTGTCGCGAGGAATGAAGCAGCACCCCACGATGTGCTCGAGGTCCTCGCGCGCGACCGAAGCAGCGCGGTTCGACGAGCCGTTGCAGCCAATCCTGGCGCTCCGCTCCCGCTGCTGAAGGTCCTGGCAGCCGACACCACCCCTGACGTGCAATGGACCGCCCGCACCAACGACCGCGATGGGAACGCAGTAGCGGGCAGTGCGTTGTCACCGGTCAAGCAGTCTGCTGCGGGATACCGGGGTGGGATCCAGATCCGCCAGAACCGTGACGAATCGGCGCTCGCTTCGACGTGGTTCTCCGATTTCCTGCAAATGGCGTGGGGCTACCCTCATCTGCCGATTCCGCGCGCGAGCGAGCTCTGGGGTCGGCAGGCAGGCCGGCCGCTGGCAGTTGAGGACTGGACGGGAACGGGTCTACCAGAAGAGGTCCTTGCCGATCTAATCCGGGAAGACCGCCCAGATTGGGTTCGCAGGATGATTGCACGAAGGATGCCGATCTCCGATCCGGCCGTGCGGGACGGCTTGTTGCGCGACGCCGATCCCGAGATTCGCTGGCTCGCGCTCAAGCGCACTCTCCCCATGCTCGACGAGTCCCTCAGCGCATTGCTCGCCGACCTCGCAGCAACTAAGGAAGCGCGGTTACGATTCCGCACCGAGGGCATGGGCCCCCGAGGGCAATGGGGGTGCACCGCCGCCGAATACCAGCAGGAGACCCTGTGCCTCATTGCCTGCCACCCAGCGACTCCCTACACCACGCTTCTAGCGCTGATGGCGAACCCGTCGAAGGAGGTGCTTGCCCAGCTGATCGAGAACCCGTCTCTGGGAACCGACGATCGCGTCACTCTCATCCGTTCACTGCAGACCAGCAAGTCCGCCACAGCTCGTGAGCTGCTTGCTTCCTCGGACTCCGTGCCGCAGACGGTTTTGATCGAGCTGGCAACGGATAAAGACGCCGGGGTGCGTGCTGCCGTCGCCAAGCATCCCACCGCACCATTTGCCGCCCTGTCTCGCTTGGCCGAGGACCACCATCGCACGGTGCGACTGTCGGTCCTTCAAAACCCGGCCACTCCCGGGGATCTGGCTGGTTCCGTTGCGGAGGCCATGCTTCGGATCGATGTCGACGAGGATCTGTATCAGGTGCTTGACCTGACGGAGAGACGGGCGGACCTTAAGATGTCTCCGCGGGTGATCGAGGCAGCCCTCGACCGCCTCTCGAAGAGTCGAGTGCGCTGTCCCGACATGCGTGAGATCGTCGCGGACGACAAGCGAACCGGAGAAAAGACTCTGTCGCGCCTTGCTCGAAGCGCGGACGTAAGTGTTCGTCGGTCGGTCGCCGCCAACTCCCGTACATCGGTCATCGTGTTGGAGCAGCTCGCCGGCGATCCCGAACCAATCGTGCGGGCGGAGGTAGCCGGTAACCCGCTGTCTCCAGCGAGTGTCCTCGAAGCTCTCTCCCAGGACGAGGAGGCACACGTCCGATCCCGAACGGCCAGAAACCCAAATCTCTCACGAAGCATGCTTGAAATCCTGCTTCTAGATGCCGAGGACAGTGTTCGAGCCGCAGTTCTTCAGAACCCTGCCACGCCGCCGGACTTCGTGCTTGAAGCCGAATTGGCACTCTCTGCTCGACACACGCGTCCCGACCGTGCAGCCTTGGCGGAAATGGTCGCTCACAAGCGTGCCGAGGTGCGAATGGAAGTGGCCTTCAGCCCGGTCGCCGACGCGGACCTGCTCGCGCTGCTTGGCGGAGAACGACGAAGCGCCCAGGTGCGGCGTGCCGTCGCTGCGAACCCGAACACTCCCGCCGCAGTACTGGGCTCACTCTCAGACGACAAAGACGACCAAGTTCGCCAGGCCGTTGCCTTCAACGGTGCAACGCCGGAAACTCTTCTCGCAGAACTCGCCGGGCGCAGCATCGACCTCGCTATCCTCGTTGCCATGAATCCCGACGTCCCCAATGCAGTCCTTGATGCTCTTTCGCAAGATAACAATCCACTCATTCGATTTGTCGCCGCCGCTCGTCGACAAGAACGCACTATTTCCGGCAACTCAATCACACAGAGAGCACCCGACAGTGTGCACGACGACGCAAACGCGCGAACGGCCTGAAACACCACCAGCCCGCACGAATGCCGGGGTGTGGATAGGACACGTCGGCAAACGCCGATATCAGCGCATATGCCCCAAGGATTCTGGTGCATTGGAATGCTAAAGTTCCATCGTCTACCGTTTACCGGGGGACGCCCATGGATTGCACCGTCACCCGCTCGGTCTCGGGAAACGACTCAGTGAGCTGTCCCATGCGCGCCCCCCAGCTGAATGCCCCGGTTTTCGCCGGGACCCATCTCGCCGTAGTTTTGCCATGGAGCGGTCAGATGGTGGCGTCTCTCGGGCCACGACCTAGCCGGCGCTGCCTCCTCTGGCCTATGAGGACAGTATCTACTGCGCCACAGCACTAGCCTCCACATAAACATCGGCAGGCATCGCCCGCTGCAGCTTCCACACAATGCCCACCGGTTTCGACCCGGCATGCGACATGTAGTCCATCTGCCCAAGACAGGTGTACGGCATCGTCATCCCGTTCTCATCCCGCTGCCGAGGCCGGGTGAAGAGCAGAACCTTCGACCCCAGAGCTTTGTGGTTGATGTACCGCCTGCCAGTCATACTCTCCGGTGACGTCGCGTTCTGCGACTCCCAGTGAAACACTTCCGGACTCATCGCGTAGTCCTTGTACATGATGGACGCCGCTCGTTCCTTTTCATCTTTCTCCAGCGTCACGAAGAACGCATCGGTCTTCGTCTCCGCACACCAGGCGACACCTTCGCGGTGGCTGGTCTTGCCGCCCACCGCGAAGTATCCCAGCGCGGCCAGGACTTCCTCCCGCCGGTACGTGGCGTGCGAGTACAGCGGAATCTGCTGCAGCCCCAGACCAAGCCCTTTGGGCGCATACCCGGAACGCTGAACGCCCAGGGCGGCCAGCTGCCGGATCTCCGCACAGACCAACGGATAGCTGCGCAGGAACTGGAGTCCGGAGTCGTACGATGTGTGCCCTCCCCCGTTCGGCCACAGCGCAAAGAAGAGCATCCGGGCCAGGATCTGCTCCCTGTCGCTCAGCTCCGCATAACGGGGCGCATCCTCCGAGACCAATTTGGCGTAGGTCTCCGCCCGTTCCGGATCATCGATGCAGAGCATCGCCGTCATCCGGCGGAGCAGATCCTCTTCGAGCTCCGACGTCTCGTTCAGCTGGGAGGCCAGTACGACGGCGGGCGCTTGGCTGAGATCCACCAGGCCGGCTTCACGGATGAGCGATGTCCAGGAATCCCCGGTTTTGCGGTACACGTCGGGCAGGTCCCGCCCAGATTCCCGGAGATAGTCCTCCAGCAGGTACTCCCCGTAGGACCGGACCTCCGCCACCAGCTGCTTTCGGTTGACGCGAAGTTGTTCCCGGATGTTATTCAGCACGGTCTGCTGCGCCACCCGGTCCAGGATGATCTGCGAGCCGGACGGCAGGTAGGGGAACCCGTCCTCCACAGCCTTCTCCAGTGCCTTGCGCCGGAGACCGGTGAGAGCCTTCAGCTTGGCATCGAACCGGAACTCCCGGCGCTGCTGGCCGATGTAGTCCAGCACGGTGAGGACTGACTTGTCCTTGGCCCGGCGCAGACCGCGTCCCAGCTGCTGGATAAAGACAGTTGCGCTCTGCGTGGGCCGCAGCAGCAGAATCGTGTCGATCTCCGGCAGGTCGAGCCCTTCGTTGAAGAGGTCGACGGCGAAGAGACAGTTCAGCTCCCGGTCCCGCAGTTTGCGCAGGGCTGCGGTCCGATCAGCCTCGGGTGTCTCACCGGAAACCGCCCGCGATGCGATGCCGGCACGGTTGAAGACCTCGGCCATGTAATGGGCATGCTGCACTGAAACGCAGAACCCGAGCGCGCGCATGTCGCTGGTGCTCGTCACCTTGTCCCGAAGTTCAGCAATGACCTTAGCGGCACGGGCATCATTGCCGGTGTAGAGGGCGTCCAGCTGGGTGATGTCATAGTTCCCGCGTTTCCACTCCACCTGGCTGAGGTCGACAGCGTCCGCCACTCCGAAGTAGTGGAACGGGACGAGGAGGTCGGCGTCGAGGGCGTCCCACAGCCGCAGCTCGCCGGCGATACGTCCGCCGAAGAACTGATCGGCCACGTTGATCCCGTCGCCGCGTTCGGGCGTGGCAGTCAGGCCAAGGAGTTCCTGCGGCTGAAGGCGGTCCAGCAGCCGGCGGTAAGTGGGGGCTTCGGCGTGGTGGAATTCATCGATGACGACGACGTCGAATTGCTGCGGATCGAGCTTTTCCAGTCCCAGTGCGGAGAGTGATTGCACACTGGCGAAGACTTGCTTCCACTGTGAGGGTTTGTGATCGCCAACGTAAAGTTCTCCGTACGACCCGCGCTGCATGACGTCCCGGTAGGTGCGCAGCGATTGTTTGAGGATCTCCTGGCGGTGGGCAACAAACAGCAGCGACAGTTCGTGTCCCGCCACCTCGCAGAGCCGCTTGTAGTCCAGTGCGGCGATGACGGTCTTGCCGGTCCCTGTGGCGGCGACCAGCAGGTTTCGGTGCTGGTCGTCGACGGTGCGGGCCGCGTCGAGGTTCTCCAGCATTTCCTGCTGATGAAGGTACGGCTGGATTTCCAGTCCCGTGGTGCTGTCCGGGCGTGAAGTCTGGCGGCCGCCGTTGCGGGCCAGGGCTGCGTCGAGGCGGTCGCCGTCGGCTGCTGGATCGTAGGGCTGGAACGCCGGCTGCTCCCAGTAACTGTCGAAGGTGATCTCAAATTTGCGAAGCAGGTCCGGCGTGCCGACGGAGGAGAGCTTCACGTTCCATTCGAGGCCGTCCAGCATTGCGGGGGCACTCAGGTTTGAGCTGCCGACGTAGGCAGTGTCGAATCCGGTGTTCCGCCGGAACAGCCAGGCTTTGGCGTGGAGCCTGGTTGCGTGGGTCTCGTAGTTGATCCGGACTTCCGCGTCGTACTTGAGGACCAGTTCATCGATCGCTCGCCGTTCAGTGGCGCCCATGTAGGTGCTGGTGATGACTCGAATGGGAATGCCTCGGTCGCGGGCATCTTCGAGGGCTGGTTCAAGGAGCCGCAGTCCCGTCCAACGAATGAACGCACACAGCAGGTCGACGCTGTTGGCGGAGCCCATTTCCGCACGCAGCTCTGCTGCAAGGTTGGGGTCGTCCTTGCCGTTGGTCAGCAAGGCCGGTTTGCGCAGCGGTGTGGAAGGGCGGCGGAGTTGACGGCGCTTCAGGGACTTCGGCGGGAAGAGGGAAAGGAGCTGGGTGGGGCCGGGTTCTACAAGGTCTGCGGAAATGCCCGCGAGAATCGTGTTGGCAATTGCCACCCGGTCTTGCGGGTTGGCCTTTGCCAGC
This sequence comes from Arthrobacter sp. zg-Y916, assembly GCF_020907385.1. Taxonomy (NCBI): domain Bacteria; kingdom Bacillati; phylum Actinomycetota; class Actinomycetes; order Micrococcales; family Micrococcaceae; genus Arthrobacter; species Arthrobacter sp. zg-Y916. The sequence continues at coordinate 89,925 of NZ_JAJJOD010000007.1, forward strand.
ACTTCCCGGGCGTGGCCTGCTATGTGTGCCGCCAGTAGTTCCGGTGACTCATCGTCGGAAACTTGGCCGAATGATGCGCGGAGTCCCGGGACCATGCCTAGAAGGTCTTGCAGCTCCCGCGTGTGCAGTACCTCATAAAGACCGTGGTCCAGGTCTTGGTTTCCCCCAGGAATATTCACCTCTTTAGGCTACCTTCGGAATGCCACAAAATGCCGCCTTACTGCAGCGCATGCAAAGGAACCTTCCCCGGCGTCCTTCAGGCAACATCGGCGTCGAAGTAATACCTCAGGTGCTCGCGCAGCGCGGGGTCACAGACATACACGTAGGTGCCTAAGATTCCCCGGGTGAGAAGCACCGCGTAGATATTCCTCACGTAGTGAAGGATGTCTTCATCGTCGTAGGTGATGCTCCGCTTGGAGTTGTTTTCGCGTCCTTTTACGTCGAAGTACTTGGAGCGGTCAAAAACTGTCCTACCACTATTAGGGTCGTATCGAAGGTCCTCCCCGATGATGACCCCCGCATAGTTCAAGTCGTACCCCTGAACGGTATGAATTGACCCAACCTCGTATTCAGAACCGGGGCGATTGATCCAGTCTCTCTGTGTAGAGTTCCAGCGAAGTTTCTCCCCATCTATCTCGATATCAAACGCAGCCTTGTCGGTTTTACTTCGCCACGGCCACGCATAGCCTGCGACCATACGAGACAATCCGTACTCGCCGTCTCGCCGAATTACTTCACGCTTCATTGTCCCCAAATCGGAGAAGAAACGCAGATCGTATCCATCAAAACGTTCCGCAGACTGGGGTGGGGCACTGCTGAGGATCGCGCGTACATAACCAACGTAATCCTGGTCTGCAGATATCCTCATTTGCGAACGCAAACGGTATATGCGGCCGCCAGCTGACGCTTCCTCTAGAAGGGATGCGGTCAAGGCTGCGGGAAGATCTGCCGGCCGTACGGTCTGTCCGACATCAAGCATGAGGATATTGGTCTTACTCTGCCGTCGAATCCAGTCCAACTGTGTGAAGTCAGGATCATCTCTGCCAAAGAGTCTTTGGTTGATTTCCGCAAACTTCTTGTTGAGAGTGCCGGAGGCCTGGTTTGCTCGTTGATTCAGGCGGTGGGCCTCATCAACGATAAGCAGGTCGAAGGGCTCCTTGCTTTCACCGACCTCGAACGGCGTCAGTACCAAATTCTTATGGAGCCCAGGCGTAAGAGCGAACACTCTCGCAATGGAATCGCGAAGTGATTGCTGAGGTACTACCAGCCCGATTCTTAAGGAGTTCAGCAGCTCGGCATGACCCGCAGTGAAAAAATCGCTGAAAATGGAATCATGGTCGAGCGGATCCTTCGGGTCGTGGCCTGCTATGTCCTTCAGCAGCTTTATAAGATAGATCGCTACGACCGTTTTGCCCGTTCCCGGAAGACCCTGCACTACTACGGTATTGGGTCGGTTTTGTTCAAGATCTTCGAAGAGTCCTTCCAGAATATCTTCGACGGCCAGAGCCTGATCATGGTTGAGCGCCTTGAAAGGTGACAGCTTGAACAGGTCGCTGTTGATTATTTCGGGAAGGGTGCGCTGAAACAGATGCTCCTGTGAGCGAAGCATTTCAAACACCTGATCGAATGTTTCCTTGTAGGTGCCTCGGTCGTAGTAGTCAGCATCGGTGATGCCGGCGTTGTGGTTAAGCACTTTCAGTCGGCCCTCGCCTGAGAACATTCGGATCAGAAATGATTCGAGGTCCAGGCACGCGGACTTGTTGAAGGTTGAATCCAGGACGACACGTGCCCATTTGAGCCGTCGTTTGTCCGCGGAGGCGAGGTGTTGCCGCATCCGTCCTTCCGCATTGAGCGATTCCCCCACGTAGACTTCAGTGTCGTTGTTCATTACGTACACAACGGGCCAGTTCCGGTGCAGGGGGTCTGCCTCTCCCCATGTTCGCACTTCGTCGGACTCGAGTGGGAACCGTTCCAACCTAAAGCCGGTCATATTTCTCACTTCTGCCACGGGATTTGGCGACGGGGTACTTCTCCCGGGTCGTCGCGAGCTTTTCCATCACTATGTTGGCGGGATCAAGGTCTAGACGGTCAGCTAGCAGCAAACAGTAAGTCAGTACGTCCGCCAACTCTTCTTTGGCAGACGGCAAATCGGCCCCGCCCCACTGGAAACATTCGAGGAGCTCGGCGGATTCAATACTGATACTTTTCGCAAGGTTCTCAGGGGTATGAAATTGCGCCCATTCCCGCTCCCTCACAAACTCTCTCAGAGCGATGAGTACCGCTTTCTCGTCATGCATCCTTAGAATTTATCAGCACCCGTGCCCCTCCAAGGCTTCCCACTCGCCGACTGTCATTTGATAACCCTGCGCTGGCCTCACGCAGGCTCCACCAGCTCTCGCTTTACACTTCCGCTAAACTCCCTACCGCCGCCGCCCCTTCGCATCCACCCGTTTCTCTTCCAAATACCCCCCTTTCCACTGCTCAGCAGCAACAACGACCCACTCTCCGGGGCGTAACACCAGCCACATGTGACCTACGACTCATGCAAGAATGTGATGGCAAGAACGCAAAGGAGCCCCAGGGGTTTTCTGGACTCACCCCTGCGTTCTAAACCAGTGCAGGATCCAGACCGTGAAGGACCCGCCACGCAGCTGGCACCGCATTCTCGAGGAGAGACTTGATCAACGAAGAAACTACCGTCCTGCAGGCATCTGCGAACGTGTTCCGGGCCCACGGGATGACCACCATCTTCGGCAACCCGGGATCCAACGAACTGCCTTTCTTGGCCGGGCTGGGCAAGGATTTCACGTTCGTCCTGGGCCTGCACGAGCAGGTAGTCGTGGGGATGGCAGAGGGATACGCCCGGGTGACGGGCCAACCGGTCCTGGTCAACCTGCACGCTGCCTCCGGAACCGGAAACGCTATGGGTGCTTTGACGAACGCGCACTACGCGCATGTTCCGCTGGTCCTGCTCGCCGGCCAGCAGGTTCGCCGCACAGTGGGACAAGAGACCATGCTCGCGAACGTGGATGCCGGCATGCTGACGTATCCCCTCACCAAATACACCCATGAGCCGCTCGCGGCGACTGATGTTCCCCGCACCCTGTCGCAGGCCGTGCTGGAGGCCACCACTCATCCGCAGGGTCCGGTCTACGTCTCCGTCCCCCTGGATGACTGGGGCCAGCCGGCTCTTCCTGACGACGAACTGCTCACCTCCCGGTCTGTGACCGTCGCCGGCGGCCTCCCCGCTGAGCTGGCCGATGAGCTCGTGAGCGCCGTCGATCAGGCCCAGAACCCGGCACTGGTGCTCGGGCCGCAGGTGGACGCAGCGGCCATCAGGGATCCGGAGGTTTACTCCCAGGTGGTGCGCCTGGCCGAGCACCTCAATGCCACCGTCTATATCGCCCCGTCCCCTCCCCGTGGCCCCTTCCCCACCACTCATCCCAACTTCGGCGGAGTGATGGTTCCCGGCATCGATTCCGTCCGGCGCCAGCTCTCCGGCCATGACACCGTGCTGGTGCTCGGAGCCCCCGTCTTCCGCTATCACCGCTGGGAGCCCTCGAACTACCTCGATCCCGGAACGCAGGTCTGGCAGCTGACCCAGGACCCGTCCGAAGCCACCCGCGCACCCTTTGGCCGCGCCATAGTTGCAGACATAGCTGCGGCCGTCGCCGTCCTGGCCGACAATGTGCAGGACCGGGGAATCCGGCGGCCGGCCCGTGAGCTGCCTGCGGCAGCCACCTCGGCGAACGGAATGACGGGTACCGAAATCCTGGAGGTCCTGAACGAACAGGTCCGCGACGACGTCGTCTACGTCAACGAGACCACCACCCTGGACCTGGAATACCTGGAACGGGTCGCCATGGACCGCCCGGGGATGTACCACTTTCCCGCGTCGGGCGGTCTTGGATTCGGGCTCCCGGCTGCTGTGGGCGTAGCACTGGCTAAGCCGGACATGACCGTCGTGGCCACGGTTGGGGACGGCTCCGCCAACTATGGAATCAGCGCCCTCTACACGGCGGCGCAGCACGGAACGCGGACGGTCTTCGTCATCGTCAATAACTCCGGCTACGGTGCGCTGGCAGGATTCGCCCAACGCATGGGCGTTCCGGACGTGCCGGGGCTGACGCTCGGCGGCATAGATTTTGTGTCCCTGGCCGAGGGATACGGCGTTCCGGCAACCCGCACCGCGACCCGGGAAGAGTTTGCAGCTGCGTACCGGAAGGCTCTGGAAGCCGACGGCCCCGTGCTGATCGAGGCGCGGGTCGTCTAAGACGGGCCCGGCACCAGCAGGAGCACAGCAGTTATGGCCACGATCACCGCCTTGGACCTGCACCCCCTCAGCCTCCCGCTGACCGGCACCTTCAGCACCGCCGTCCGGACGTCCTCCGTCCTGGAAACAGTGCTGTTCCGGCTGCAGGACTCGGATGGACGCAGCGGATGGGGCGAGACACCGGTCAGCCGGGTGACCGGGGTCAGCACCGCAGAGGTGCTGACCCGGGCACGGCAGGACCTCGCTCCCCTGGTGATCGGCCGGCCCGTCAGCGAGCTGGACAGCCTCGTGCGCCGCATCGCTGCAGCTCCGGTGCCGTCCGCGGTACGGATGGGACTCGACTGCGCCCTGCATGACCTGGCGGCGGTAACCGTTGGCCAGCCCCTGCACCGGTTCCTGGCAGCCACGTATCCGCAGGTCGCCGGGTCGAAGCTGGAAGACACCGTTCTCACGGACATGACCCTCTCCGCCGCGGAACCTGAGGCTCTGGCCGATGCAGCCACCGGATGGGTGCAGAAAGGTTTTCGCTGCCTGAAGGTCAAGCTCCGCGCCGACCTGGACGCCGTGGCAGGGCTGACTGCTGTCCGCGCTGCGGTGGGCCCGGACGTGCGGCTGCGGGTCGACGCGAACCAAGCCTATTCACCGGACGAGGCAGTGCGGGTCCTGAACGCCATGGCCGACGCCGGAGTCGGGCTGGAGCTGGCTGAGCAGCCGGTGGCCGCAGGGAACTGGGCCGGGCTGGCCCGGGTGCGGGCCGCCGTCGACGTGCCCGTCATGGCCGACGAATCCGTCCAGGGCGAGCGGGACCTGGAACCCCTGCTGCAACACCGTGCGGCGGCGCTGGTGAACCTCAAACTGGCCAAGGCAGGCGGCATCTATCCCGCCGTCCGCCTGCTCGCCGCGGCCCGCGGGCACGGACTGGGCGTACTGGTCGGCTGCATGCTCGAAAGCACTGTAGGCGCCGGAGCCGGTGCTGCGCTGGCCGCAGCCGCGGGACTGGGCACGGGGTTCCCCGGGCGCAGCGGCCAGGACCTGGACGGCGGCCTGTGGCCCGCGGTGCCGGCGGTCGACGGCGGCGTCCGCTACGTCGGTCCCGTCCTGCACCTGCCGTCAGTTCCCGGACAGGGCATCACCGGCCTGCACACCGGGCTGGCCGCCGCCGGCATCCGCACCGATCCGGCCTAGCTGTACTGACCTAGCCGGCCGGCACCACGGCACTGAACTCGCTTCCTGCCACCGCAGCAGCCAGGCCGGCGACGGCGGCAAGCACCTCCTGGCCGGCATCCGCTTCGTAGCCGCGGGTGCAGATGGCCAACACCCACGCCCGCTCCAACGGCGCCTGCAGCAGAGTGCCGGCCGGGGCGAAGAACGCAACATCGTGGCTGATACCTGTCACCCAGCCGGACTTGCTGCCCTGGACCGTGTCCGGGGCAAGGCCGGCGGCAATCCAGGCGAACTCCTGCCGGGCCAGGAGGCCCAGCGCGAACTCCGTGGATTCCGGCCCCAGCGCCTTTCCGGAAATCAGTGCGTACATGGTGCGGGCCAGATCCGCCGCCGTCACCTGGTGGGTGAGCCCGGCCTCCAACGCGGCCAGGTCGCCGATATAGCGCTGCATGTACGACGACGCTGCACCGGCGCCGGCGAGGGTGCGGTTCACGGCGTCGAACCCGACCAGGTCCACGGCCATGTTCGTGGCCGCGTTCGAGGAGACAGTGATCATCCGGTCCAGCACGGCGGCCAGGGACATCTCGGTGCCCGCCGCCGGCATTCCCGGGTCTGTCTCATCGCCCGGGAAGCCGAACTCGCCGCCATCGGGCACGGCGCTGGAGAACGTGTCCCGAGCGGGAAACCTCATCTCCAGCGACAGCTCACCGCGGTCCACCGCCTGCAGTACCGCCAGCAGGACGGCCAGTTTGATGGTGCTGGCTGAATAGAACGCAGTGTCCGCGCCGCGGGAGGCCGCCGTGCCGCCGTCGGGGTTCAGCAGGCAAAACGCGATCTCGGGGGTGCCGTCGCTGTAATCGGATAGAACGGGCATGAACTCTCCTGGAGGGATGCATGGGGTTTCTAAGCCGCGGTGTAGACGGCCTCGCTGACCGCCTTCCGCAGCGGCGTAACGTCGGTCCCGTCGCGGGTGGGATGGACCCGGTTGGTCAGCAGGACCACGCTGAGCCGGCGCCCCCGGTCGGTCAGGAAGGAGGTGCCCGTGAAACCGTTGTGGCCGCGGGCGTCCGCGGCTTCCCCGCCCATCCAGCCGAGCTGGCCGATCCGCAGGCCCACGGACTGTCCGTATCCGACGCCGGTGCGGGCCGCCTCAGCGGCCGAGCCCAGCAGGCCGTCCAGCTGGTCCTCCCACAGCAGGTCTGCCAGCGGACCGGGCAGGAGCGCCGGGAACCCGCCGCGCAGCGCCTCGGCGAACCGCAGGACGCCGGAGGCGGTACCGAACAGTCCGGCGTTGGCAGCCGCCCCGCCCAGGGCGTGGGCGGATTCATCATGCACTTCCCCGCGGACCAGGGCGCGCCCGTCCGGCGAGCCGCATTCCGTGGCGGCGCAGTGCCCGGGGTCGGGCTGGAACGTGATGTCGCCGCCCAGCGCCAGGGGCTCCAGGACCAAATGTTCGACGAGCGTTTGCCAGGCCATGCCGGTGACGCTTTCCGCCAGCGCCATGGCGGTGTTGTATCCCACGCACGAGTAGCTGAAACCGGTACCGGGCTCCGCAACCAGCGGAACGGAGATCAGGGAGGCCAGCGCGGCCTGCCGGTCCGGCAGCGGCTCCCGCCAGCCATCCCAGGTGCCCGGCAGCCCCGAGGTATGCGTAAGCAGATGCCGCAGCGTCACGAGCTGCTTCCCCGCTTCGCTCCCCCGACTCCCTGTTTCGCTCCCCCGATACGGCGCAGCGAAAGCGGACAGCCGGGCGGCCACCGGCTCGTCCAGGTCCAGGAGCCCGTCCCGCACCAGCGCCAGGACGGCGACGGCGGAAAAGGGTTTGGTCACCGATGCGAGGTCGTACCAGGTCTGCGGGTCGGCCGGCACCTGCTCCGCTGCCGGCAGCGGCACGCCGTCGGCGCCGAAGCGCAGGGCCAGACCGGCGGAGAGCACAGGCAACGCTTCGCCGTCGAGCGATGCGGCGCACACTGCTGAGGGCGTCATGCCCTGCCCGACGGCGTCGTCGAGCAGGTCCTGCAGCTTTCCGGCCAGGTCCATGCCGGTCAGTCCAGGACCAGCTGCGGCTGCGGGCCTGCCGTCAGGGTGGCGGGGACGCCAAGCGGGATGCTGTGCGCGGCGGGACCGTGCCCGAAGCCCAGTTCCCAGACCAGCGGAATACCGAGCGGAGCCAGCACCTCGACGCACAGGGCCCGCACCTCGGCGAGGTCGCCGCACTCGGACCAGGAACCCAGCGCCAGGCCGGTGAGGCCGTCGAACCAGCCGGACCGCAGCAGGGTCTGCAGCAGCCCGTCCAGCCGGTACGGCTCTTCGGTGACATCCTCCAGCAGCCCGATCCGCCCGGTATTGTCCACCGGTTTCCGGGTTCGTGCACCGTTGAGCATGGCCAGCAGGGCCAGGTTGCCGCCGGTCAGGACCCCGTGGGCGGTGCCGGGCACCAGCGCCTCGGCTGCGGGGCCCGTGTACGACGTGCCTGCGTATGGTTCCAGCAGTGCCCGGTGCACGCCCGCGGCCGCCACCGGATCATCCAGGAACGCCCCGGTTGCCACCATCGGAGTGAACCAGGTGGCCAGGCCCAGCTCCTCGGCCCAAAACACATGCAGTGCCGTGATGTCCGAGGATCCCAGCAGCGGCTTCGGCCGGGCCGAGGCCAGTGCGGACACATCCAGCAGGTCCAATACCCGGACGGCGCCGTAGCCGCCGCGCACGCACAGGACGGCGTCCAGCGAGTCGTCGCACCAGGCGTCCTGCAGGTCACTGGCACGGTCCGCATCGCTGCCGGCCAGGTAGCCGGCACGGGGATGGTGGTCCAGCAGGTGCTTGCCCCGCACAGGTTCCAGGCCCCAGCCGCGCAGCACCTCCTCAGCCCGCTCCAGCTGTTCCGGCTTCGGCGGACCGCTGGGTGCCACCAGCCCAACCCGCGCTCCGGGAAGCAGCGGCCCCAGCTCCGGATGGGCCGCCCCGCTCACGCCGGTTCCCCAACGGCGGTATCTCCCGCGGCCAGTTCCCCAACGGCGGCCGGTTCCCCGACGGCGGCTGGGTCCCCTCCAGCTCCGTCCCCTCCGGCGAGGCCGTTCGCGGTGGGCACCACGCTCAGCAGCCGGCGGGTGTATTCGTGCTGCGGATCCAGCAGGACCTGCTCCACCGGGCCTTCCTCCACAATCCTGCCCTGGTACATGACCACCACCCGGTCCGCGATGTTCCACGCCAGGCCCAGGTCATGGGTGATGACCAGCGCTCCGAGCCCCAGCTCGGAGCGCAGCCGCAGCAGCAGGGCCAGGATTTCCGCCCGGACCGAGGCATCCAGGCTGGCCACCGGCTCATCGGCGACCAGGAACTCCGGGTCCAGGGCCAGCGCCCCGGCAATCACTACGCGCTGGCGCTGCCCGCCGGACAGCTCCTGCGGCAGGGCCGGACCGAACCGCTCCGCCGGGCTGAGCTCCGCCTTGGCCAGCGCGGCGGCCACCAGCTGTACCTCGTCGCCGGGCAGTTTGTGCAGCCGCGGCCCCTCAGCCACCGACTCGTACACTGTGTGCTTGGGGTTCAGCGCGGCGGTGGGATCCTGCAGCACGAACTGCACCGCCCGCCGGTAGGCCTTCAACGCACGCCGGCGGTGCGGCAGCGGGCTGCCGTCAAAGAGCAGTTCACCGCCGGTCGGTTTCTGCAGGCCCAGCAGTGTACGCGCCAGCGTCGTTTTCCCGGACCCGGATTGGCCGACCAGGGCCACGATTTCCCCGCGGCGGCAGGCGATGCTCACGCCGTCGACAGCTTTGACCGTCCCCGCGCCGCGTCCGGCGAAACTCACCGAGACGTTCCGGGCCTCCAGGACGGGCGCCGCGTCCGGATCCGGGACCCCCGGTTCGGCGGCATAACCGGGCAGGCGCAGGCGGGACGCCGGGTCCCCGATGGTGGGGAACGCTGCGGCCAGGGCCTGGGTGTGGGGATGCTGCGGTGCGTGCATGACCGAGGCCGCCGGGCCCTCCTCCACGATCCGGCCGTTCTGCATCACCGCGATCCGCTCACAGGTCGACGCGAGCACGGACAGGTCGTGGCTGATCATCACCAGCGACAGGCCGCGGCTGGCCACCAGCCCGGTGAGCACCTGCAGCACCTGGTCCTGGACAATCACGTCCAGGGCGGTGGTGGGCTCGTCGGCGATGATCAGTTCCGGCTCGCAGGCCAGGGCCATGGCGATCATGACGCGCTGCTTCTGTCCGCCGGAGAGTTCGTGCGGATAGGACGCCGCCTTCGCCTGGGGCAGATCGACCAGGCCGAGCAGTTCCGTCACCCGCGCCCGGCGGGCCTTCTCCTCGCGGTAGGCCGGATCCAGGTCGCGGGCATGGATGCGCAGCGCCTCCTCGATCTGGTCTCCAATGCGCTGTACCGGGTTCAGTGAGTGCATGGCACCCTGGAACACGACGGCGGCGGAGGTCCAGCGCACGGCACGCAGCCGGCCCCAGCTCAGTTCCGAAACGTCCTCCTCGCCGAGCATGATCCGCCCCTCTATCCGCGCGTTGGACGGAAGCAGGCGGAGCACGGACATGGCCAGGGTGGACTTGCCGCAGCCGGATTCGCCGGCCAGGCCCAGGGTGGAACCTGGCTCGAGGACCAGGGATACGCCGTCGACGGCCACCAGATCGCGGGGACCTTCCTCGCTGCGGATCGTGTAGGTCACGCGGATATCTTCAAAAGCCAGCCGGGGCATCAGCGTCCTCGCAGGGTGGGGTTGACTACGGATTCCAGGGCACGGCCCACCAGGGTGAAGCAGAGCACGACGATCACGATCGCCACACCGGGCGGGAGCACGAACCACCAGAACCCGGCGGTTGCAGCGCCCGTGTCCAAGGCGGATTTCAGCATGGTCCCCCAGGAGATGCTGGTCGAATCCCCCAGGCCCAGGAAACTCAGCGTTGACTCGGCGATGATCGCCGAACCCACGGTCAGGGTGGTGTTGGCCAGCACCAGCGGCAGCACCGCCGGCAGCACGTGCCGGCCAATGATGTGCGCGTCGCCGGCACCAAGTGCCCAGGAACGGTCAATGTACGGCCGGGACTCGATGGTCAGGGTCTGCGCCCGGACCAGCCGGGCCGTCGACGCCCAGGAGGTGATGCCGATGGCCGCGACGATGGTGATGACGCCGGCGCCCAGGATGCTGGAGAGGACGATTGCCAGCACCAGGGAGGGAACCACCAGGAAGAAATCGATGATCCTCATGAGGACTGCCTGGATGGCTCCGGAGAAGTGTCCGGCCGCCATCCCGACGACGGTGCCGATCACCATGGACACGGCCGTTGCGGCGAAGCCGACGACCAGGGAGACCCGGGCTCCCCACAGCAGCATGGCCAGCACGCTGCGCCCGGACGGGTCGGTGCCCAGAGGGTTGGCCAGCGACGGCGGCTCGTTCTGCAGGGAATCGAGCCGGGTGACGTCGAGGGTTGATTCCGGTGCCAGCACCGGAGCCAGCAGCGCCAGCGCCACCACAATGAGCAGGACAATCATCCCGCTGAGTCCGGCCTTGTTGCTGCGGAACTGTGTCCAGCCTGCGGCGGCGGAGGCGCGGCGCCGCGCCCATGCCGCCCGCGAGGCGGTGCGGGTTGCGTTCATGAGGCCCTCAATCGCGGATCGAGCACGCGGTAAAGCAGGTCCGCGGCGAAGTTCATCAGGATGACGATCGAGGAAAAGACCACGAATGTCCCCTGCAGGAGCGGGAAGTCCGGCGCGGAGAGGGCCTGGAAGGTCAGATAGCCGAGCCCCGGCCAGGAAAACACGGTTTCCACGGTGACCGCTCCGCCGATCAGCCCTCCCAAGGTCAGGAAAATCAGCGTGACGGCGGGCAGGAGTGCGTTGGGCACTGCGTGGCGGCGGCGGACGTCGTCTTCCCGCAGCCCCTTGGCCCGCGCTGTGGTCAGGTAATCGGAGGTCATCTCCTCCAGCAGCGACGCCCTCATCACCATGAGGTACTGGGCGTAGACCACGGCCACCATGGTCGCCACCGGCAGAACCATGTGGTGGCCGATATCCAGGATCCGTTCCAGCCCGCCGGCACTGCTCCCGGCGGTGACCATGCCGCCCGTGGGGAACCAGTTCAGGGTCCCGGCGAAGAGCAGCAGCAGCAACAGCCCGAGCCAGAACGTCGGCACCGACCAGAAGATCAGCGCCAGCCCGGTCTGGGTCTTGTCGAACAGGCTGCCGCGGCGCCACGCTGCCTTCTGCCCGAGCCACAGCCCGAGCACCACCGAAATCAGCGCAGCGGTTCCGGTCAGCAGCAGGGTGGGGCCCAGGCGGTCGCCGATCAGTTCCAGCACCGGCCTGTTGTACGTGTAGGACTCCCCGAGCTTCCCCTGGAACAGGTCGGTGAGGTACCGCCAGAACTGGCCTAACAGGGGCTGGTCCAGGCCGTAGTCACGGCGCAGGATGTCCATTTGTTCGGCAGTGACCTGCCGGCCGTCCGCGAGGGAACGGACCGGGTCTCCCGGCAGGATCCTAAAGGCGAAGAACCCGAGGACCACCACCATGATGAGGGAGACGGCCGCCCCGCCCGCCTTGACGCCGATGTAATGCAGCCAGGAGGAATTCCTTCGCTGGTTGTCGGTGTCTTGGCGGGCGGGGGTCAGGTCCTGCTCGCTGAGCGCTTCTGCCACAGCTACTCGCGGTCGTCCGCGGTGGCGGAGCGGCGGCGGGTCAGCAGGAAGGCCACGAGTCCCGCCACGAGAACAGCTCCGCCAACACCGATGAACATTCCGGTGTTGCTGCCGTCGTCCGTCACGACGCCGGCTTCATCCAGCTCACCTGCCGGAGTGGCCTGGTAGTAGCTCCACGGGCCGTTCTGGCTGGTGATGACGCCGCCCTCTGCCGGCTGGGTGACAAACGGCTCCCAGCGGTCCGAGCGGTAGGCCTCAAGGCTGTTGGCGTAGTAAAGGACTTTGTTTACGGCGGCGTTGTAGATCATTTCCTGTGCCTGGGCCACCAGCTCGCTGCGCTTTTCCTGGTCCAGTTCGGCGTGCTGGGCTTTGTACAGTTCATCGAACGCCGGATCGCAGTAATTGTTCTCCGACGTCGCGCCGGTGCCGTCTGCATTCGGGCGCGAGCTGCACTGGTTGATGGACAGCTGGAAATCCGGATCCGGACCGATTCCCCAGCCCGTGAAGTAGAGATCGTAGTTGCCGACGGTGGAATCATCATTCACCTGGGCGGGAGCCTTCATTTCCACGGAAACGTCAATGCCGATTTCCTTGAGCCAGGGTTTGACGTAATCGGCCATCTGCTGGTGGGTCGGATCAGAGTTGCGGCCCATCAGGCGCATGGACAGTGCGTTGCCGTCCTTGTCCAGGCGGACGCCGTCGGGACCCATTTCGTATCCGGCCTCGTCCAGCAGCTTGTTGGCGGCGTCCGGGTCATAGGCCAGCGGCAGCTCATCGGTATCCCAGTGGTAGAGCGGGTAAGTCATGGGAATCTCACCCGTGGCCTTGTCCCCCAGTCCCTGCAGGACCTTCTCCAGCAGGGTGTCGCTGTCGATGGCCAGGGCCACGGCCCGGCGCACCTGCACGTCCTGCAGTGCCGGATGTCCGTCGCCCATCGGGGTGCCGTCTGGGGTCTGGGCGCCGGGATTGATGCCGATTGCCTGGTAGCGGCGCCCGGTGCCGGCGTTGGTGGTGATGTTCGGCTCGTTCTCGAGTGCCTGGTACTGGGCCGGTGTGAGGCCGCTGACAATGTCGATCTCTCCGGTGCGCAGCGCCTGCACGGCGGCGTCGGAGTTCTTGTACGGAATCCAGGTGACACCGGAGATCTTCGCGGCTCCGCGCCAGTAGTTCGGGTTGGTGGTCATGGTGACGCCGGCCGACTTGTCGTAGTTGTCCACCACGAACGGCCCCGATCCCACCGTGTCCTTGTCATTGGCGTAACCGGCCGGATCGTCCAGCTCGGACCACACATGCTCGGGGACGATCGGCAGCTCGGTGCCGGGGTTGACGGCCTGGGCCTCGCTCAGGGTGATCACCAGGGTGGTGTCATCCTCGGCTTCGACCGATTCCACACTGCTCAGCACTGAGCCGTTGGCCTGCTTCAGGTCATCGTTTTCCATAATGGCGTTAAAGGTCCACTCCGCGTCTTCGGCGGTGATCGGCTCGCCGTCGGACCACTGCCGTCCCTCGGGGATGCTGAAGGTCCAGACAGTCCCGTCCTCGGAGGTCTCCCAGCTCTCGGCCATCCCCGGGATTTCCTCGTTCGCTTCCGCACCGTAGGCAACAAGCGGCTCGTACTGCAGGCGCAGCACGTTCGAGCTCGTGGCGAGGATGGAAATGAAGGGGTTCAGGGTGTCAATGTCCCCGGTGAGGGCGAGCTTGAGCATCGGCGCGTTGTCCTCGGCGGCGACTGCCGGTACCGCCGCGGCCACGGGGACGGCAAGTGCTGCCGCCAGCCCCAGGGCGGCTGCGACGGAGGAAGAACGGAAGCGGTGCCTCGGCGGGCGCGGGATATACGGCTGCAATTTACGTTTTCCTCCGTAACAGGCTGGACTTATGCCAGCGGAAATATGCAAACAAATGTAAACACGTATCTACGGTCCCAGTTTCGGGCATAGCGTAATCTGCGGCCGGCAATCCGGTGAGGAATTCGATCGCGTGGAAATCGCTGCTTGAACACTAATTACTGAAGGTTCCCGAATCAACAGATTTTTTTACCTATTTTGGTTACTGTCTTGTAAACACCTGAAGGGAACCGCATGCACGATCCGGCAGAGCTCTGCGCAGAACTGATTCGCTTCGATACGTCCAACTACGGCGAGGGCAAGAGCAACGGAGAGCGGGAGGCTGCCCTGTGGATCGCGGCCCGGCTTTCAGCCGCGGGCTTGGATCCGGTGGTCCTGGGCCCCGAGGAAACCCGGCAGTCCGTGGTGGTGCGGGTGCCGGGCGTGCACCGCTCGCTTCCGGCACTGCTGGTGCACGCACACCTGGACGTTGTGCCGGCCGAACCGGAGCAGTGGAGCGTCCCGCCCTTTGAGGGACTGGTACGGGACGGCTGGATCTATGGACGCGGCGCCGCCGACATGAAAGACATGGCCGCCATGACCCTGGCCACCCTGCTGAACTGGGCCGAATCCGGCCAGCAGCCACTCCGCGACATCGTGGTCGCGTTCGTTGCCGACGAAGAGGACAAGGGCGCCTACGGCGCCGACTGGCTGGCCACTGAGCATCCCGAATTGTTCGCCGGGGTCGAGGCTGCGATCGGCGAATCCGGCGGCACTGCGACACTGCTTCCGGGAGCAGACGGCCGTACCCTCCGCCTCTACCCGGTGGGCGCCGGCGAGCGCGGCACCATGCACATCCGCGTCCGCGCAGAAGGTGTTTCCGGCCATGGCTCCCGTCCGGTTCCTGTCAACGCTGTGCAGAACCTGGTCTCCGCACTGCACCGCCTGGGCAATCACCAATGGCCGCAGGTGCTCGTCCCCGTGGTCCGCGCCTACATCGAGCAGACGACGGCGGCGCTTGGGTTCACTGCGGACCTGTCCAGCGAGGCTGGCGTGGAGGCGGCGATCGATGCCATGGGCGAGGCGGGACGGGTCGCGAGGGTGACCGTCCGCTGCTCGGCAACACCGACGGTTCTCCGCGCCGGATACAAGACGAACGTCATCCCCGGCCTGGCGGAAGCCGACGTCGATATCCGCTGTCTGCCCGGCACGGAAGAGGAAACTCTGGCTACGGTCAAGGAACTGCTGGGCCCGGACGTCAGCCTTCGCTTCCTGACCCGGGAGAGCCCGCTGCAGTCCCCGGTGGATTCCCCCTGGTTCGAGGCGATGCGCCAGGCCCTGGTGCGGCACGATCCGGAGGCGGTGGTGGTGCCTATGTGCATGGGCGGGGGCACCGACGCCAAAGCTTTTTCCCGCCTGGGTATCCAGTGCTACGGCTTTGCGCCGCTCACGGCCGACCCCGACGGGCGCATCCCCGAGGGCGTGCACGGAGTCGACGAACGGGTGCCGGTGGCCTCGGTGCGGGGCGGACAGAAGGTGCTGCAGGATTTCCTGGCCAATGTCTGACGACGTGCCCGGAGCTCCTTCGGCGGCGGGATCCGGCGGGCGGCCACCGGGAGAGGGAAGGTGGCCGAAAGCTGAGCTGGAAGCCCTGTTCCAGGCACGTTTCGAGGAGGGCATAGCCCCGGTGCTCGTGGCCGAAGTGACCCGCCCCGGCCGGCCACCGGTCCGGGTGCTGTGCGGCGCCGCCGACGCCGGGCACCTGCCCGATGAGCGGACGGCCTTCCGCATCGCTTCCTGCACCAAGAGCTTCACGGCTGCGGCAGCGCTGGTACTGCGGCGCTCCGGCCGGTTGGACCTGGCCACGGACATCCGCGAGTGGCTTCCGGAGCTTCGGTTCACCGGTGCGTTTGCCGCAGCCGGTCCAGTCACTGTCCGGCACCTGCTCACCATGTCTTCGGGCCTGCCCGAGGACGACCCCTGGGCAG
This sequence comes from Arthrobacter sp. zg-Y916, assembly GCF_020907385.1. NCBI lineage: Bacteria > Bacillati > Actinomycetota > Actinomycetes > Micrococcales > Micrococcaceae > Arthrobacter > Arthrobacter sp. zg-Y916. Next base: position 105,814 of record NZ_JAJJOD010000007.1, read on the forward strand.
ACCGGCAGGAGTCCATGCCGGCGGAACAGTTCGACGAACTGCTGGCCGGGGGAATCCGTCTGGCTTCTGCTCCCGGTGACCGCTTCCGCTACTCAAACCTCGGCTACGCCCTGCTGGGACGGATCCTTGAGAGGGCCTCGGGAACGGACTACAGAACCCTGGTGACCGGCAGCCTGCTGCGTCCGCTGGGCCTGGCCGACACCGCCTTCTCCGCCTCCGAACTGTCCGTCCCCGCCGTGCGCGGCTACCGGCGTGCGCCCGTTGGCTGGCAGCAGCTGCCCTTCTCCGGCCCCGGGATGTTCTCGCCCATTGGCGGCCTCTTTTCCACGCTGCGGGACCTGCACCGGTGGGCAGCTTGGCTGGCCGCGGGCCCCGCCCATGCTGCCGATCCGTCAGCTGCCGGGCCGCTGGCCGCAGGCGCGCTGTCCGCCGGGCCGCTTGCCGCAGGCCCGCTGGATCTTGCTGACCGGGCAGAGATGCAGCGGATCCACCGTCCGGTACCGCTGCGCCCGCAGGACCTGCCCGGCACCCGCCGCGGCTACGGCTTCGGCCTCAACATCCTGGAGCATCCGGCCGCGGGGTGGATCGTCTCCCATTCCGGCGGCTATCCCGGATCCAGTGCGCACATGCGCTGGCATCCGGAGACCGGCACCATAGCCCTGGGCCTCGAGAACGCCACCTACTCCCGCATCGGGGAAGCCGTGACCCGTGCCCTGGACACCGCTCTCGGGATTGCTCCGCAGGCACCCGCAGATCCACCGCCTGCAGCGGACAGTGGAGAACAGCCCGACGCCGCAACCTGGCCGGAACTGCATGCTGCCCGGGAAGCCTTGACCACCTGGCTGTCCAGCCCCACGGACGAGTCCGAGCAGGCGCTCCGCGCCTGTTTTGCCCCAAACATGGATCAGGATCAGCCCTGGGAGGAGCGTCGCGCGGACTGGCTGCGGCTGCGCGCTGACGCCGGGCCCCTGCATCCCGAAAAAACACGCACCGCCGGCGGGGAGGCACCCGCCGAACTTCGCTGGATTGTGCCCGGGCAGCGGGGCGACCTGTGCTGCCGAGCGCAGCTGAACCCCGTCGAAGTGCCGCAGGTGCAGCGGATGGACATTACAGCGGCATCCGGGAACCTCTGACCGAAGGGTGCCGGCGCCGGCTCTTCCCCAAGGCCTTTCCTATCTAGGACCGCACCCCACGCCGGAACGCCGCCGCTTGCACGGTGAGCAGGGTGAAGGCCCCGAGCAGTCCGAAGAGGAAGAGGAACGGGCCCATGAAATTGAGGTTCATCGCGATAGCGGTCGAGCTTTCGGTGAGCAGGTTGCCCGAGGAGTCGTAGAGCATCTGTGACGCCGGGAGAGTTCCCGTGAGCCATGCCAGGCCGGCCGCCAGGAACAGGCCAACCAGGACCCAGGCTGCGATCAGTGGGACGTTGACCCGTTGCCGGACCGGGGCCTGGGCCAGCGGCGTCCTGTCCCCTGCCGGTTCGCCGAGGTACTCCGTGGCATCCCCGCGTGCCGGATCTGCGAAACGGTCCGTGTGTTCCCCAGGCCGGGAACCGTCATCGACAACCTGCACAGCGTCCTGCGTCTGGCCGTCAACCGGCCGCCGATAAAGGTCATGATCCGCCCCGGAGGCGTGTGTTGGATTCCCCATGCGGCGAGCCTACTCGAGCACGCCTACCGGGCACCCCTGCCCCGCCGGGCGAACCCGACCGCCACAGCCAGCAGCAGCACCAGGCCCTTGATCACCTGCTGCCAGGCGGCGTCCACGGACAGGATGGACAGGCCCTGGTTCAGCACGCCCATCACCAGGCCACCGATCACGGCCCCCACCACCGTGCCCACACCGCCCTGCACCGACGCACCGCCAATAAACACGGCGGCAATGGCGTCCAGCTCAAATCCGCCGCCGGCCGAGGCCACGGCACTGCCGGCACGCGCCGTGCTCACCACGGCGGCCAGTCCGGCCAGGAAGCCCATGTTCACGAACACCATAAAGTTCACCCAGCGGGTCTTCACCCCGGACATCATGGCTGCGTTCAGGTTCCCGCCCATGGCGTAGATATGCCGGCCAAACACGGTCCGGTTCAGCAGGAAGGAGTACGCGAGGATCAGCGCAGCCAGGATGATCAGGATGATCGGGGTGCCGCGGTTGTAGGCCAGCAGGTAGCAGAGGTACATGATGGCGGCGACGGCCACAGCGTTCTTGAACACGAACGACGCCGTGCGCTCCCGCGGCAGGTCCAGCTTCTTCAGGTCGGAGCGGGACTTGAGCTGCTGAACCACCAGTGCCACGGAGGCGACGACGCCGATGCCCAGCGTGAGCAGGTCCGGCACCCCGGTCGCCGGAAGGGTTCCGTTGCCGATGGCGATGAACGGCCGGGGCAGGCCGCTGATGGTGCCGCCGGTGAGCAGGATCAATGCGACGCCGCGGAACACCAGCATGCCGGCCAGCGTGACGATGAACGCGGGTATCCCCACGAACGCCACCCAGAATCCCTGCCACGCCCCGATCAGTGCGCCCACCACCAGGGAGATGATCACGGCCGCCCACCAGGGCATGCCCCAGTTGTTCATCGCCAGGGCGGCGATGGCTCCCACGGTGGCGACCACCGACCCCACGGAGAGGTCGATGTGCCCGGCAATGATCACCATGACCATGCCGATCGCCAGGATCAGCACGTAGGCGTTCTGCTGGATGAGGTTGCTGACGTTGCCCGGATACAGCAGCCGCCCGCCGGTGAGGGCCTGGAACAGCAGGACGATCACCACCAGCGCGGCGAGGATGCCGTACTGGCTCAGGTCGACCCGCCTGCGTTTCCGGCCGTTGCCGCCCGCGGGCGGCGGGGCCGGGGTCTTCGCCTGTTCGGAAGTAGTGGTGGTCACGTCCCTTGTGCTCCTTCATTACGGGCGGATTTCTTACGGACGACCGTCATGTGCCGCATCAGTTCCTCCTGCGTGGCGTCGGCCCGCGGAACCTCCGCGGTGAGCCTGCCTTCGGCGATGGTGTAAATGCGGTCGCAGAGCCCGATCAGCTCGGGGAGCTCACTGGAAATGACCAGCACGGCTTTGCCCTGCGCCGCCATTTCGTTGATGATTCCGTAAATCTCAAACTTGGCGCCGACGTCGATCCCCCGGGTTGGTTCGTCCAGGATCAGTACCTCCGGGCCGGAGTAAATCCATTTGCTCAGCACCACCTTCTGCTGGTTTCCGCCGGAGAGGTTGGCCACCAGGGAGGCGACGGACGGGGTGCGGATGTTCATCTTCTGCCGGTAGTCATCCGCCACGGCATATTCGCGGTGCTTGTCGATCACGCCCAGCCGGGCCAGCTTCCCCAGCGCGGCGGCGGACACGTTGACCACCACCGAGCCGATCAGGTTCAGTCCGTACCGCTTGCGGTCCTCGCTCACGTAGGCCAGTCCGTGCCTGATGGCCTCCCCCACCGACCGGGTCTGGATTTCCACGCCGTCTTTGTACACCCGGCCGGAAATCCCGGTGCCCCAGGACCGGCCGAAGATACTCATCGCCAGTTCGGTGCGTCCGGCCCCCATCAGCCCCGCGAAGCCGACGATTTCCCCCGCCCGGACGTTGAAGGACGCGTTGGAAACCACCACGCGGTCCACGTCGATCGGGTGGTGCACCGTCCAGTCCTCCACCCTGAATTTCTCCTCGCCGATCTGCGGTTCCCGGTCCGGGAACTGGCTGTCCAGCGGCCGGCCCACCATGTCCCGGATAATCCGGGTTTCGATTTCCGGAGTGTTTTCCACCGGAAAGGACTCAATGGTTTTTCCGTCCCGGATCACCGTCACTGTGTCCGCGATCGCCCGGATTTCGTTGAGTTTGTGGGAAATGACGATCGAGGTGATGCCGCCGTCGCGCAGCTGGTCAATGAGCCCCAGAAGGTGCGCCGAATCGCCGTCGTTCAGTGCCGCCGTCGGCTCGTCCAGGATCAGGATCTTCACTTCCTTGGACAGCGCCTTGGCGATTTCCACCAGCTGCTGCTTGCCGACGCCGAGCTCCAGGATCTTGGTGGCCGGGTTCTCCTCCAGCCCCACCCGCTTCAGCAGGGCAGCGGCCTGCAGGTTGGTCTGGTTCCAGTCGATCACCCCGCCGCGCTGCACCTCGTTGCCCAGGAAGATGTTCTCCGCGATGGACAGGAACGGGCTGAGCGCCAGCTCCTGGTGGATGATCACGATCCCGTCCCGCTCGCTGTCATTGATCGAGCCGTAGCTGACCGGCCTGCCCTCCAGCGAGATGGTTCCCTCGAAACTGCCGTGCGGGTAGACGCCGCTGAGCACTTTCATCAGCGTGGACTTGCCAGCGCCGTTCTCGCCGCAGATGCCGTGCACCTCGCCGCGCCGGACGGACACCGACACCCCGTCCAGGGCCTTGATGCCGTTGAACTCCTTCACAATGCCGTCCATGTGCAGGACGACGTCGTCGTCGATCATCTCTCGCCTCACTGAAGTGGGAAGGTGGGGCACGACGGCGGCAGCCGCCGCCGTGCCCCGCAAACCGGTACCGCTACAGCCGGGGACCGCTACAGCCCGATGTCGGCGGCCTCCACGAAACCGGAGTCCACCAGCATCGGCTGGACATCGTCCTTGACCACGACCTGCGGCTCAAGGATGTAGGTGGGGACCACCTTCACCCCGTTGTCGTAGGTCTCGGTGTCAGTGACCTCCACCTCTTCCCCGTTGACGATCTGCTCGATCATGGTGTCCACCTGGGCGCCCAGTTCCCGGGTGTCCTTCCAGACAGTCATGGACTGCTGGTCGGCCAGGATGGCTTTGATGTTCGCGACGTCGCCGTCCTGCCCGGTGATCACCGGCCAGTCGGTGCCCGGGGCGTACCCTGCGCTGGAAAGCGACTGTTCGATGCCGAGCGCCAGGCTGTCATTGGGCGAAAGCACGACGTCGACCTTGTCACCGCCGGTGTAGAAGGACTGCAGCCGGTTGTCCATTTCCGCCTGCGCATCCGCCGAGCCCCAGCCGAGGATGCCGATGGACGTCCAGTCGTCGTTCGAGGCCGGGGACTTGCCGGACGGAACCACCAGCTGCCCGCTCTCCACGTAGGGCAGCAGGACATCCCACGCGCCGGAGAAGAAGAACTTGGCGTTGTTGTCATCCGGGCTGCCGGCGAACGGTTCGAGGTTGTAGGGGCCTTCGCCGTCGGCCAGGCCCAGCTGCTCCTCGATGAACTCGCCCTGGAGCTGGCCCACCTGGTAGTTGTCGAACGTGGCGTAGTAGTCCACTGCGTCGGTGCCGTTGATCAGCCGGTCGTAGGCGATCACGGTGACGTCCTGGTTCTTGGCGTCCTCCAGGACCGGGCCGAGGGTTTCGCCGTCGATCGCTGCGACCACCAGGATCTTCGCGCCGCCGGCCACCTGGTTCTGGATCTGGCTGATCTGCTGGTCGGTCTTGTCATCTGCGTACTGCAGGTCAACGGTGCAGTCGCGGGCTTCAAGGTTCTCCTTCAGCCCTTCGCCGTCGTTGATCCAGCGTTCCAGGCTGCGGGTGGGCATGGAGATGCCGACATTGCAGTCGACGCCGTCGCCGCCCTCGCTGTCGCTGTTGGTGGTGCCGGCCGGGGCGCAGGCCGCCATACCTGCTGCCAGTCCGAACGCCAGGAAGAGGGCCGAAACATTCTTTCTTTTGCTCATGGTCGAACCTTCGAAAAGGATCCTGCCGCCGGCAAGGGCACTGCGCGGCGAGACTACGGGAAACATCCTTGTGACCCGGACGGCTGGATCGAGCGGATACAACGCTGTAGCGCCCTGCCGGTACCCCTACCGACAATTTGTAGGCCAGCACAACATATGCCCGCGGATGCCCCTCCGGCAAGGGGTTCCCGGAACGTTATCCAAACGCAATGCGCGGTGACCCATGGGTTCGATAAGCCTGCTTACCGAACCTTGGGGAGAGCCGACAGTATCCTCTGTCATTTCAAATACATAGGGGACATTTTGTACTGCACCATCAGCGGAGTTACCTGCTCGGCACCCACGGACGCACCCATGCGTTCCCGTCCCGCTTTCGCCGCAGCCGTGTCGGGGGCATCAGAGTGATCCTCACCAAGAAAGCTGTCATTGCCGCCGTAGCCGCCGTAGCCGTTACGGCCACCTCAGTGGTCTTCGCCAACGCCGCGAACGCTGACAAGGCCCGGGTCGTCCGGATCATCGACGGAGACACCCTCGTCGTCGACTTTCAGAATGAAGACATCACCGTTCGTCTCCTGAACGTGGACACTCCGGAGACAAAGGACCCAAACAAACCGGTGGAGTGCCTGGGCCCGGAAGCCACGGATTTCCTGGCAGACGTGCTCCCTGCCGGCAGCAAAGTCACGCTCGCGTTCGACGTCGAGCGCCATGACCGCTACGGGCGGACCCTGGCCGCGGTCTATGACTCCAAGGACCGCCTCATCAACGCAGAGGTGGCCCGCCAGGGTTTCGGGATTCCCGTCACCTATGGGAAGAACTCGAAATTCCGTCCTCCGGTGGATGCCGCGTATAAGCAGGCCGAGGAACGCCAGGCCGGGCTGTTCGCGGAGGACATTGAATGCACCGTTCCCGGCACCGTTGCGGCGCTTGAGGATGCAGCGCAGGAAGCTGCGGCCGAGGATGCCGGTTCATCGGCTGCATCCGCCGCCACTGCTGCCGCTGCGGTTCTTGCGTCCCAGGCCGTCGTTCGAAAGACCCTGGGTGAGCTGGAGGCCGGCGCCAAGACTGGAAGTTCCCTGATCTGGAAGACCGTATCCGAGGCTGACCGAGCGGCATTCCTGACCCGCGCCAAAAAGGCCACCGAGAGTGTCGAGAAACGGCACACTGAATTGTCAGGCGTCCAGGCTGAACGCCAGGCTGCGGAGGACGAAGCGAAGCGCCTTGAAGCCGAGGCCAAAGCGGAAGCCGAGCGCGTCGCTGCCGAAGAAGAGGCCCGTAAGGTGGCCGAAGCTGAACAGGCCGAGGCCAACCGCCTCGCGGCTGAAGCCGCTGAAGTTGAACGGCAGCGCGCCGCCGCAGCAGCCCAGGCCGAGGCCCAGCGCCAGCAACAACAGCAGTACGTTGCTCCGCCGCCGCAACCCCAACCCCCGATATACGTCGATCCGGCGCCGGTCCAAAGCAATCCCGACGGGTACACCGGACCGCGTTGCTACGCACCGGGCGGCAAAACCTGGAAGCCCTGCCCATAGCCGGTACTGATTGACGAATGAGGCGCGTCCGGCAGACCGGGCGCGCCTCTTTCCTACGCCGTCCTGGCCGATCCCAGCTAGGGAGATCTCCCTCCCGCCGCAATCCGCACCCGTCCCAGCCGGTATTCTTGCTGACGAAACGATAGATCGGGGGGGGATCCGGACATGGCATCGTGGGGCAGGGACGGCGAAGCCGCTTACAGCAGCGGCAGCGAAGACCGGCACTGGGAAGAGGTAGCCGAGAGGCTGGCACAGCAAGCGCGCGGGATGAACGCCGTGAAGCGCATAGCTCCGGTCATCGCGGGACTCATTTCCCTGGTCGGTGTCACTGGACTGGTCCTTGTCATGACCTCGCAGCCCGCAGCCCCGTCGTACGCCCGTGGCGTCTTCCTGACCGGGCTGGCCGTCGCCTCGCTGTGGCTGCTCATCCCCGCGGTCCTCGCGCCGGTGATCTACGAGATCACCCAGGATGCCGTCGTCGAACCCTCCCCGAGGTCCCGGGTCCTGGGCGGTTTGGCAGCGGCAGCCGCCACCACACCGGCATTGCTTCACGCCGCGCTGATGCTCCTGCGCCATGTCTACAGCGACGCAGCACCGGCGTCCCCGGCCATGGCACGGTTCCTCGAATTGCCTTCCACTGCCCTGATTGTCATCATGTTCGCTGTCCCCGTACTCCTGGTTGGCGCGCTGTACCGGCGTCTTCTGCGGGTAGGACCTTAGGAGCCAGCGCAGGGACCCCTGGTCCATCGGGGAATAGCTGCCCGGGGCCATCCGGCGAAACGTCCCCGGCCTTCTCCCAGATTCGGCCCATAGGGTGGATGCTTCACTCCGGCCACCACTCCCGAAGGATCCGAATGTCCCCCGCTGCCACCGCAGAGACCACCAAGACCATCGACGCCCCCACCCTGAAGGCACTGCTTGAGGACAACCCGAACCTCACGGTCATCGACGTCCGCAATCCCGCCGAGTTTGAGTCCGCACATCTCCCGGGCTCCCACAACATTCCGTTGCCCATGCTCTCCGCGCACACCGTTGAGCTCTCCGCCCGGCTGGGCAGCGAAGTCGTGATCCTGTGCCAGTCGGGTGTCCGCGCCAAGCAGGCGCACGAGCGCCTGGCCGCAGCCGGCCTTCAGGGCGGGCAGGTGCTCACCGGCAGCGTGGACGACGTCGAGAAGGCCGGCGGTTCCGTGGTGCGCGGCAAGCAGGTCTGGGATATGGAGCGCCAGGTGCGTTTCGCCGCCGGAGGCCTCGTGGGGCTGGGACTGCTGGCAGGGCGGATCGCATCGCCGAAGTTCCGGGTGCTCGCCGGGGGTGTCAGCGGTGGCCTGGTTTTCTCTGCCCTGTCCAACACCTGCGCCATGGGCAAGGCGCTGGCGTACCTGCCGTGGAACCAGGGTGCTTCCGAGCCGTCGTGGGAAGAGATCCAGGCGAACCTCGACCGCTAGCCGCGAACGCCTTCCCTGGTGATGGCCCGCTCCGCCCCAACGGAGCGGGCCTTTTCCAGCTTAAAACAGCCAGTTCTTCCTCAGCCGACTTCTTCCTCGTAAAGCACTCAAGTATCTCCAGCACCATTGAGTTTCAGCAGCCTGAGGACTATTCTTACGTCGCTTCGGTTACGGCAGGCGCCAGTAGACGTAGTCGTTGTCCTGCTCGGCGAGGATCATGCGCATGCCCAGGCGGCTGTCCTCGCCCAGGGCGGTATCGGGAACGTCGAAGCAGGCTTCCACCGTGACGGTGTCCCCCTTGCTGAGCAGTTCCTGGTCAATGCTCCGCTGGCCGAGGCCACTGGAGCACCCCATGACGGTGTAGAGCCTGCTGTCAGTTCCAATGAGTTCCGGCGGCAGGTCCAGCCACGGACGTCCGTCTCCGGTGCCGTTGTAGACGGCGGTGAAGCGGGCCAGAACGTAGTTGTAGTCCGGTGCGCCGGCCTGCGGGTCCCGTTCCTGGACCTCGGCCGCTGCGTCGCGGTCCAGCTCCACCAGGGTGACAGTGTAGTCACCCACGGTCACTTCCTCGCCGGCTGCGTTTGCCGGCTCTGCGGCAATATCGCTGATGTACGAGTCAGTGAACTGGTAGGAGTAATCCTCTTTCTCAGCTTCGGTGAGTTCCTCGGAGTAGTCCTCGACCTCAGTGAAGGACTCCGTCCCCGTCTCGCTTTCGCTTTCCCAGAGACCTGCGTCCCGCAGCGAGTCCACGACGACGGTGTTCACAACGATGGCCGTAACGATGGACAACGCCGCTACGGTCAGCGCGGCGATGGAGAGTGGTTTTGCAACGTTGCGGGCCTTGTTGCCCTTGATGAGCGCCGGGATTCCCAGGCCGAGCGCGACGATTGCCAGGGGGAACGACACAAAATTCAGAAACGGAATCCAGCAAATGAGCACGGCCAGGATGGCGAGCACCAATGCCGCGATGGCCAGGCCCTTGCCCGGCGTGGCCGGCGGCGGCCCGTAGCTGCCGTAGCCGGGCTGGCCGGGGTATCCGAGGGCTCCGCCCGGGTTGGGGTAGGAACCTGGCTGCCCTTGCTGCCCTTGCTGGCCCGGGTAGCCCGAGTAGCCGGGGGCTCCTGCCTGGTTGGCGTAGGGACTCTGTTGGCCTTGCTGGCTGTGCTGGCCTTGCTGGCCTTGCTGGCTTTGGTGGCCGGGATAGCTTGGGTAGCCCGGGTAGCCGCCTTGGTTGGCGTAGGAACCCGGCTGGCCTTGCTGGCCGGGGTATCCGGGGGCTCCGCCCTGGTCGGCAGCAGGCATACGCGGAACCTGGGCATAGGGGTTGTACTGGGGCACCGGAGGAATCTGCCCGTCCTGGTATGGCAGCGAAGGTCCGCCACCAAATTCAGGTTCCACACCACCGGGTGCGGACCAGGCCGATACCGTCTCCTCGGCCTCTTCCGCGGCAGGACGTTCCGGGTCCCCTTCCGGTCCGGCCTCCGGGCGCAGGTCCTCCGCAGCCGTGCCGCCCTCGCGCGTGCCGCCGTCGGCAGTCCCGTCGTCGCGAGTGCCGCCGTCGCGAGTGCCGCCGGTGCTGTCGCTGGCGCCAGCCTCGGTGCCGGAGCCGTCACCGCCGACGCTGTTGTCCCGGTCCGCGGGCTCGGGCTGTCCCTGGTCCCTATCCATTCGTTCCCCCCAAAAAGTCGTGCGTTATCAAATTAGTTCGATCGGTCCGGAGACCGCCGACCCCTATCCTAGTCAAGGCCGCTACCTGCATACTTCCTAGTCACAGCCTTCCCAGCGCCTTATGGCTGCCAGTAAAGCTCTTCGACCACGCCCGGCATCCGCAGTACCACCCTGCTCTTGTCGCCCAGGGCCTCCGGGGGCAGGTCAAAACAGATGTCGTAGCTGCCGCTGTACTCCCCGTGCAGCCCCGGATGGTCTGGGTCTTCGATGCTCAAGCCTGTGGAACAGTCGACCGCCGAGTACTCGCGGCCGTCAGTGCTCACGAATCCGGGCACCAGAGTGAAGTCCGGTTCGCCCGTTAGCCCGCCGTTGTACCGCATTTCGAACTCGAACAGCACATAGGTGCCCTCCTGCGGCACGGAAGACGGGCTGCGCTGCTGGACCCTGTCCGTTGCATCACGGTCCACTTCCGAAAGCCTGACTTCAAAGTCCCCTAACTGTGCCCCCACACCGGATGGAACAACCGGCTCCGCGAGGATCTGTTCCAGGGCCCTTTCGGGAAGCACAGGGGATGCGTCGCCCGACAGTCCGCGGGTTTCGGCGGACCGTGGTTGCTCAGCTTCCTGCTGGGACTGAGGAGATCCCGGTGTCTTGTCGAGGGCTTTTACGGCCCAGGAGTTGACGGACCAGGCGAGCGCCACGGCGAGGACCGCCATCCCGATGGAGACGACTGCCAGCACCCGGGCCAGGAGCGGTTTCCTCTTCGCGCTCACCAGTGCAACTACCGCCAGCACGAGGGTTACCGGGCCGGCGATGAACGCATAAACATTCAGGAATGGTATCCAGCAGCTCACCAGTGCCGACCCGGCCACTGAAACAGCAGCGATCGCCGGCCCCCTGCCCGTAGACCCGGCCGGCGGGAGCGTCTGCCCCGGCCCGGGGTAAGACCCGTTATAGCCCCCCTGCGGCGCGGCCGTAGTCTGATTCTGCATACCCATTTCCCCCTGAAATTGGCTCTTGTTCAGTGCTGGTCCCGCAACAGCCGGCCTACGGCAACCGCCAGTAAACGTCCTCGTTGCGTTCGGCGAGGATCATTCGCAGGCCAACCCTGCTGTCCTCAGCCAGGGCTGCTTCGGGCAGATCGAAGCAGATTTCGTAGGTTCCGGTCTCTCCCGGGGCCAGGCTGGGCCGGTCGGAGGAGCTCACGCCAAGATCCATGGAACAGTTCAGGACACTGTGGAGCCGGGCATCGGCGCCAATGAACTTTGGCGTGAAATCCAAGTCGGGCCGGCCGGTGCCACCGGAAGCGGACCCGTTGTATACCGCGCGGAATTCAAAGAGGACGTACCCGTGGGTCGGCTCGCCTGCGGAAGGGTCGCGTTCCAGCACTTCGGCGGATGCATCCCGGTCCACTTCAGCGAGCGTTACGGTGTAGTCGCCAACCTGTACACCTTCCCCCACTGAAGCGGCGGGCTGCTCAATGATGTCCGTGTAGAAGGATCCGGAAATATCGGCCGAATAGTCCCGGTCAGGCAAGCCCGGCTGCTCTTGGCGCTCAGTTGCCTGTTCAGTTGACTGTTCATCGGCGGGCACCGGTTCGGACGTCTCAGCCGGCACAGGTCCGGGGACCGCCTGGCCCTGGGAATAGCCCGGATTCATCTCGGTGTCCGGGGAATCATATTGGACGGTGAGGTTGATGATGGTCGCCGCGACCATGGCCACCACCGCGAAAGACAACGCGATAACGGACAACGGCAGCGCGACGTTTTTCGCCTTGATGCCCTTGATCAGGGCTGGAATACCCATGCCAAGGGCGACGGCGCCGGCCAGATAGGTGATGAAGTTCAGGAACCAGATCCAGCTGAACAGCAGACCGACACCGGCGACGCAGACGGCAGCGATGGCCAGTCCTTTGCCCGGTGACTTCCGCTGATGGCTGCCGTATCCCGGTCCGTTTCCGTAACCGGCCGGGCCTCCAGGCCCGGGGCCCTGTCCCGGCCCGAATCCACCGGGTCCGGCATATCCGCCGTACCCGTACGGAGCGCCGTGCCCGGCCGGCGCGCTGTAACCCGCCGGAGCGCTGTAACCCGCCGGAGCGGCATATCCGGACGGAGGGGCGTATCCGGCCGGAGCTTGGCCGTAACCGCCGTTTCCGGACTGGGCCTGCCCATAACTGCCGGGACCGCCTTTTCCTGCCGGCGCACTGTAGCCCGCCGGAGCGGCATATCCGGACGGAGGGGCGTATCCGGGCGGAGCAAAGCCTGGGCCAGCTGCGTAAGACGGAACGGATGGCGCCGGAGCGGATTCTGCCTCCGCAGCAGCTGATGCCTGGTTCTCCGCCGGCTGAGGCTCGAGCGAAGACAGTTGTCCGGCGTCCCCTGATTCCGTGCTGACCCCGGAATCCGCGCCGTCCCCGGCTTCAGGCCGGCGTCCGTCTTCTGGCGATTCGCGGCCGGCGGCTTCGCCGGTCCGGCCCTCGGGCGCGGGCCACCCATGTTCCTTGTTCATTCGTTCCCCCAACGATGTGACTGAGACAAAGGGGGCGGGAATGAGTTCCGCTCACCGGCCCCCGCCACTATCCTAAGCACGCTGGTTACGTATGCCGCACAATGAAAGGCCCGCCCCGCAGGAAAGCGAAGCGGGCCCGTCACAAAGGTGAAACTAGCCGAGGGCGGCCACTGCGGCGTCGTAATCCGGTTCGGTGGTGATTTCGGGGACGAGCTGCGTGTAGAGGACGCTTCCGTCCGTATCGATAACGACGACGGCGCGGGCCAGCAGGCCTGCCAGCGGTCCCTCTGCCTGGGTCAGGCCGAAGTCTTCACCGAAGCTGCTGCGGAAAGCCGAAGCGGCCACCACGTTCTCGATGCCTTCGGCGCCGCAGAAGCGGCCGAGCGCGAACGGAAGGTCCTTGGAGACGCATACGACCGTGGTGTTCTCCAGTCCTGCCGCGATTTCGTTGAAGCGGCGGACGCTCGCGGCGCAGACGCCAGTGTCCACGCTCGGGAAGATGTTCAGGACGACCCGGCGTCCGGCGAAGCCCGAAAGGGTGACGCTTGAAAGATCGGCGCCTACCAGTTCAACGGCCGGGGCTTGGGTGCCGACGGCGGGAAGCTCACCGGCGGTGCGGACAGGGTTCTGCTTGAATGCTGTGGTTGCCATGCTTCGTGTTTATCACGTTCTGGCCGGGGCCCCTTACCGCTGACCTGCAGTGACGTCTCGACGCGGGTTGCGCTGACATAGACGGGCGGCAGGGGGCATCCGATCCAAACTGCTACTGAGCTGCCCAGTACACCCGGTCATCCCGGAGCGAGAACAGGGACTCCACCAGGATCTTTGAACCGGAGACGGACTCAGCAGGAACATCGAAGCAGACCTGGTACTCCGCCGCACCGCCGTTGGTCAGCGTGGGGACGTCGTGGCTCGGCCGTTCGAGGAGGGCGCTGCAGGTGCTGGTCGAGTACTGGCGGGCGTCAGAGCCGGCGAACTCAGTGGTGAGATCGATCCACGGATCGCCTTCTTCAGAGCCGTTGTACACGACGGACAGGTCCACCAGCACATACTGGCCCGTCGGCGCACTGTTGAACTGGTTCACCGCCATGATCGGCTCAGTGGCCTGCAGGTTCACCCCGGAAACGGTCACGGTGTATTCGCCGACCGTGGCCGATTCCCCTGCCGCAAGGGCTTCCGTGGTGGCTTCTTCCTGTTCCTCCTCCGAGGAGGTGGTCACGCCGTCCGCGCTGTCTTCAACGCTCTTCACCACGGAGTCGAGGGCTGCCGAGTACATGGCCTGGGTTGCGAAAACCCCAATGATGGCCACGATGCTGAGGATCAGGCCAGCGATGGGCATACCCTTCGGCGCCTTGCGCTTCGAAGCGATCACCAGGGCTGCAATGGCAAAGCCGAGTCCGGCGAGTCCCACAAACAGGAAGACGTTGTTGAGAATCGGCACCCAGCACAGAACCAGGGCGACGATGCCCAGGACCAGGCCGGTGACGGCAAGGCCCTTGCCGGGTTTTGCTGCGGGCGCGGCCGGCAGCGGTGCCGGCGCAGGAGTATAGGTCTGGTTTTCCATGGTGATCCCCCAAAGGATGCGAATGACCGGCCTGTGGGCCGGCAAGGAACAATTTGTTCCTTCGCCGCCAACCATAGGATCCGGCACTGACATCGCTTCCAAACCGGGGATCCGGCACTGACAACACCCCGGAGCAGGCAGCCGCGGAACCGGCCCGCTACTCCCCCGTGACGCCGTCGAGCAGTTCGCGGATGATATCCAGGTGACCGCAGTGGCGCCCGGTTTCCTCGACCATGTGCACCAGCACCCAGCGCAGGTTGTGCCCGGCGCTGTGGTCCGCTTTGCACATGTCCTCCAGCCCGTAGCGCGCGGCAACCTCACGGGACTCGTCGCAGGCAGCCTGGTAGTCGGTGATGATTTCGGCGAGGCTGTCCTGCTCGGTGACGCGGAATTCCGCGTCGGGATCGTCGCCGCTCCAGCGCGTGGGAATGCCCGTCTGGCCATCCAGCTGTGCCCGGAACCACCAGCGTTCGACGTCGGCAAGGTGGCGGAGCAGACCCGAGACGGTCAGCAGGGAGGGCAGGACCTGGCGTGCGGCGTCGGCGTCGGACAGGCCTTGGGCCTTGAAGACAACGGTGGCGCGAAGGTAGTCCAGGAAACCGTTGAGGGTCCCCCGCTCGTCAGCTGCTTCGGGCGGGTCGATTCGTTCGTCGTTGAGCATCCGCCCAGCGTAGCCAAGGCCGGGCTGATGCACCGGGCATTACAGCCCCGCGAGCCGCAGCCCCAGAGCCACAAGCATCAGGACTGCGCCGCCGGCTGCAACAATCCATGCGGCCGACAGCGTGGTCAGGCGCATCCAGGATTTCCGCCGCGTGGCCGCCGAGTACAGTCCGGTGATGAGCAGGATCAGTCCCGCCATGCCAACGTAGCCGGGCGCCCCGTTGTCTTCCCCCTGGGCCAGGACGAACAGCAGCAGCACCAGGCCCAGGGCGAAGCTGGGCCAGTGGAATCCGGTCTCGGTCTCCTTGTGGCGGCGCTGTCCCGAAGCTGCACTGTGATCCATGGAACTCATGTTGTGTCCTCACCGATAGCCGCGTTCTGGGGTCCGTACCGTTCCGTCCGCGAAGAGCCGCAGTGCGTATAAACGCTACTCCGCTCACCTCGAACCAGCACCGTGCGTCCGCTGGGAACGCACTGAAGGGAGCCACTTCGGATCTTCCGTCCCGCTCGGCGACGCGCGGCTGGGCCAGCCCTGAATTCTTCCAGGAAGCCCCTTGACCCCTCCTGTCAGGCGGCGTAGCTTCGTAATCAACCGAAAGGTTGAACAACCAGAACATTGAATACAGTTTGCAGCAAGGAACGGACCACAGCATGGACGAGGCGCGCGGCGAGACACAGCTCGACAGGGCCTTTATGGCCCTCGCCGATCCGGCCCGCCGCCGCATCATTGCCCGGCTTTCCCGGGGCCCTGCCACGGTCAACGAACTGGCGGAACCCTTCGAGATCAGCAAGCAGGCTGTCTCGAAGCACATCCAGGTCCTCGAGCAGGCGGAACTGGTCACGCGCACGCGTGACGCCCAGCGCCGGCCCGTCCACCTGAACCCCGCACGGTTGGAGGCACTCACGGCGTGGATCGACCGCTACCGATTGGTCCGCGAAGAGCAGTTCCGCAGCCTCGACGCTGTGCTCCAGAACCAGGCCGCACGCAGCGGCCCGCAGGCAAAGGATCCATCATGACCAACGCTCTGCAGCTCTCCGTCCCTGACGGTGTCCCCTTCATCGACTACACCCGGGAGATCGATTTTCCCGTCGCCGATGTCTTCCGTGCCCACGCCGATCCGAACCTGGTCAGCCAGTGGCTCGGACCGCGGGGCATGAAGATGGAAATGGACCATTACGACTTCGCCACCGGCGGCACCTACAAATACACGCACACCGGCCCCGAAGGCATTCCGTATGACTTCACCGGCATCTTCCACACCGTCCGGGAGAACGAGTTCGCCATCCAGACCTTCGAGTTCTCCGGCTATCCCGACGTCGTCAGCCTGGAATTCAATACCTTCGAAGACCTGGGAGACGGCCGCACCCGCATCACCGTGCATGCTGTCTACCCCACCCAGGAAGCACGTGACGGCATGGCCGCCTCCGGCATGGAAGGCGGCCTCGTCCAAGGTTACGAGCGGCTGGAAGAGCTTCTTGCCAGCCGGACCGGCGCCAAGACTCCGCAGGAGGCATCATGACCAACGCATTGGAAGTCACCCTTCCCGACAGTGCCCCCTTTATCGATTACACCCGCGAATTCGATTACCCCGCTGCCCGGGTCTTCGGTGCCCACGTAGACCCGGACACCTATGCCGAATGGATCGGCCCGGACCGGCTGGACACCCGGATCGACGTCTTTGACGCGGTCCCGGGAGGCAGCTACCGGTTCGTGCAGACCGAGGGGACCGAGGAGTACGCCTTCCGCGGCGTCTTCCACTCCATCCGTCCGGCGGAGTTCATCCTGCAGACCTTCGAGTACGAGGGTTTCCCGGACCAGGCGAGCCTGGATTTCCTGCGTTTCGAGGACCTTCCCGACGGCCGGTCCAGGCTCGTGGGGCACTCGGTCTATCCATCGCTCGAAACGAGGGATAGTTTCGTGTCCTCGGGGATGGAATCCGGCATGGCCGCGGGCTACGACAAGCTGGAGCAGCTGCTGGCATTCGCGACCGCCTGAAGCACGCAAAAGCCTTGGAGGAAGCATGGATTGGACCTTGGAAGTCATCAAAGTCCCGGTCAGCGACCTGGACCGCAGTATCGCCTTCTACGGCGACCAGGTGGGGTTCGACCTGGACCATCACACCGTCAACGAGCACATGGCCTTCGCGCAGCTGACTCCCCCGGGATCGGGCTGCTCAATCGTCATCGGCAGCATTCCCGGCGGGGAGGAGATGGACCCGGGCTCCCTGAAGGGGCTGCAGCTGGTGGTTCCCGACGCCGCCGCCGCCCGGGAAGAGCTGGCCTCCCGCGGCGTGGAGGCCAGCGAGATCACCGTTCTGGACGAGCGCGACGGCGGCACTATGTTCTCCTTCGCGGACCCGGACGGCAACACGTGGGTAGTGCAGCAGATCCGCGCCCGGGCGGAGCATCCGCTCATCCCCTTTGCCTCCCGCCCGCAGTTTGGTGAAGGAATCTAGCGCAACGCCCGGAACTGACAGTACGACGGCGGCAGGCGCCTTCTCCTCGGAGCGGCACCTGCCGCCGTCGTGCGGTAGTCCCTCTTAACGCCGGACGGCGGGAATGGCGGCGCCCTGCCTGCGGTTTGCCCAGGCATGGAAAACCAACAGCCTGTCCGCCAGCTGCGCCTGGTCGTGGAAGCCGAAGATTACGATGCCGCCCTGGCGTTCTACCGGGACGTCCTTGGCCTGCCCGAGCAGGAGGCCTACCAGGGCGAGGGAGATGCCCGCGTCACCATCCTGGACGCAGGAAGAGCGACGCTGGAACTCTCCAATCCTGCACAGGTGCGCATGATCGACCGGGTCGAGGCCGACGGCCAGCCCAGCCTCAAGCTCCGGGTCGCCTTTGAAGTGGACGACGCCGCCGCCCGCACCCAACGGGCGGTGGACGGCGGCGCCGAACTGGTCGCCGAGCCGCGGGAAACCCCGTGGCGATCACTCAACTCCCGGCTGAACGGTCCGGCCGGATTGCAGCTGACCCTGTTCCAGGAACTCGGCGACCAGGACTAACAGCTACCGGCCGCGGCCGTGTCCGTGGCCGTGGCCCTTTCCATGGCCGTGCCCCTTCCCATATCCGTCGCCCTTCCCGTGGCCGTGTCCCTGGCCCGGGCAGGGATCCCAGTTGCGGTCGTTGACGAACTCGGCCGGCTGGTACCTGATGAAGTCTGCCTCACCCAGGTTCAGGGATTCGGCCCGGCGGTCCAGCTGCCGGGGTTCGGCGATGTTGGCCCAGCGTCCGGTGTCCAGCCGTTCGTCCATCGCCAGAACGGCCGCAACGCGTTCGGCGTCCGTAAAGGTGCAGTGCCCGGTGCGCTCGATATACGCCTGCCGCAGCAGCGGCGTCGCCCGGGCTTCGCGCACCGTCTCCCCGTACTCCTCGGTGTATTCCACCGGCGCCAGGATGTCTGCCAGGGTGTGCATGGTCAGCACCGGTATCTGCAGGTCGCCCTGCGGAGTGGAGGTCTCTTCCACCCATTCCAGCGCCTCGGGGTCCGGCTTGATGTCCGCCTCACCCGTCAGGGTCCGCAGGTCCGCCCGCAGGTCCAGCCCCGCGGCACGGTAAAGCGCATCCACCTGCCGGCGCTGCGCGGATTCCTGCAGCAGCGACCGGTAGTCCACGCCCTCGTTCCAGCCGCTGTCCCCGTTGGCCGCCGTCACGATCGATACGCGCGCACCGACCACGAACGGGATGGTCTGCAGCAGCCAGTTGTACTGTGCTTCCTGCTGCCCGGCATAGTCCCGGGGATCCGGCGGGGTATCCCCGCTGAACCAGGTAGGAGTGTTCATCAGGGCCGCTGCGAGCGCCAGCCGAGCCTGTCCGTCCGGCGTCGTTTGTGCCTGCTGCACTGCCTGCAGGAGCACCCCGGTAGTGGCCGCGGCTTCTTCTGCCGTGCGGAAACCAGTCAGCTGCACCTCCTGGCCGGGAAGGAGCAGTTCGGCAAGGGCATGGAGTCCGTCGAGCTGGTAGTTATTGAGGTTGATCCCGCCGCCGAGTAGCCCGCAGGTGCTCACCGCGCCGTCCACGCCGCTCTGCGGAGTTTCGGCGATGAGGCTGCTGACCAGCCCGCCCATGGACGTTCCGAACGCGATGGTCCGCGCCGGTTCGCCCGCTTCGGCCGAGAACGCAGCCAGCGTGTCCAGCTGGTCCTGCACCGCGGTTCCCAGCGCCCAGCCCGCAGTAGCGTAGGACGACGCCGCCACCGCGAACCCGCGGTCCGTCAGCGCCTGGGCGGTGGAGTCGAAGCCCTGATCCCACGCCGGGTTGTCCGGGCCCGGCCGGAAGCCGTGGCTGTAGAGCACCAGCTTTCCGTTCCAGTTCCGGGGCACTTCGGCAGCCCAGGTTGCTCCGTTGGCCAGTGTGCCGCCCAGTTCCGTGACTGGTTCGGCTGCTGTCGCCGTGGCCGGCGCTGCCATAAGTGCCAGTGACACGGCGGCCGCGAGTGATGTCAGTTTGCGCATGGTTCCGTCTGATCCCTTCTGCGTCTTTGCAGTTGATCCTGATCCCCCCGGTGCGGCCATACTTCACGACGGCGGCCCAACGGGCAAGGGCAGGGCGGGGCCGCCTGCTTCCAAAGCGGCCCGTGCGGCTGCAACAATCACCAGGGATGTGCGCTGAGGCGAAGGCACGTCGAACCAGGGCCCCGGAAGACCGGATGCAAGGAGACGGATATGTTGCTTGGAGACCACCTGCACCGCATCGGGAACGACATCGTTGCCGCCTACCTGGTGGTGACCGATGAGGGGATCACCATCATCGACGCAGGCCTCGCCGGGCACTGGAAGGACCTGCAGCGCGAATTGGCCGCACTGGGGCGCCCGCTCAGTGACGTGCGGGGAATCGTCCTGACCCATGGGGACACCGACCACATCGGCTTCGCCGAACGCCTGCGCCGCGAGACGGGAATTCCGGTCTACGTGCATGCCGACGACGCCGCCCGGGCGCGCGGAACGGAAAAGGCGAAAGCGGCCCTGGCCTCTGCAGGCCGTTTCCGGCTCAAGCCCACAGCCGGGTTCCTGGCCTACACCGTCCGCAAGGGCGGGTGGCGCACCACTTACCTCGCCGACGTCGTGCCTGTCCAGGACGGGGATGTGCTGGACCTGCCGGGCTCGCCGCGGATCATCGGACTTCCCGGCCACTCCCCCGGCAGCGTGGCGGTCCATGTCCCCGCGGCCCGGGCGCTGTTCGTCGGCGATGCCCTCACCACCCGGCACGTTCTATCCGGCAAGACGGGGCTGCAGCCTTCTCCCTTCACGGACGATCCCGCGCGTGCCCTAGAAGTGCTGGACCGGCTCACCGGCCTGGCAGACGTGGACTGGGTGCTGCCCGGCCACGGCACGCCCTGGAACGGTCCCGTCGACGCTGTCGCGGACGGGGTTCGTGCGGGCGCGTGACTGTGCCGGCACGCAGCGCTCTCGGCGCGCAGCGCTCTAGAGCACGCCGATGTCCTCGTTCCACAGGGACGGGAACTCGGCCATGAACTCCTGCATCAGGAGGGTGCACGCCTGATCATCCAGAACGTCCACCTGGACCCCGCGTTCCCGCAGCAGATCTTCGGCACCCCGGTAGCTGCGGTTCTCGCCGATGACCACGTGCGGAATCCGGTACAGCAGGATCGCTCCGGTGCACATGTCGCAGGGTGAGAGCGTGGTGACCATCGTGGCCTTTGTGTAGGCGCCGGCGGGCAGCCGTCCTGCATGCTCCAGGCAGTCCATCTCGGCATGGCGGATCACGCTGCCGAGCTGCTGCCTGCGGTTGCGCCCCGTGGACACGATCGCTCCTTCGACATACAGCGCGGCACCAATGGGGATTCCGCCTTCGGCCCGGCCCTTGCGGGCGGAATTCAGGGCAGGCAACAGCAGCTCCGACGTCATGGCCCCACCCTAGGAGGACGCGACAAAACTGGGAAGAGCCGCACCGGCATCAGTTCCTGCCGGAACGCGCCGCCGCCACAGCTTCCCGGACCGCTGGAGCCGTCTCGTGTCCGAACCTGGCAAGCTCTCCGGCATCGTCGCTGGCCAGGATGAAGCCGGAGATTCCGTAATCCAGGGCCAGCTCCGCCAGCCGTTCCGTCCAGCCCGGCGTATCCGAGGAAGGCCTGATGTTCAGCAGCCGCCGCACGTCCGACGGATCGCGGCCGGCCGAGGCGGCGCCGTCGTCAATGCGGGCGTTCAGCTCCGCCAGTTCCTGCATGCCTGCGCGCAGATAGCCCAGCGAGCCGATCCAGCCGTCAGCCACCTCCCCGGTGACCCGCAGCATCCGCGGCTTGTAGGCACCCAGCCAGATGCCGACGTCGTGCGCCGGCGCCGGCCCGCGCTTGGCGCCGTCCACCCGGTGGATCCGGCCGTCCACCCGGAGCGGAGCCTTGGTGGAGACGTCCCAGATCCCGCGGATGATCCGGATCGCCTCTTCCAGGGCCGTGACGGCGTCTGCCGGGCTGAGCTTCTTCCCGCCCGCAGCTTCGATCGCCTCCCAGAACGCCCCTGCGCCCAGGCCGAGCTCCAACCGTCCGCCGCTGAGCAGGTCCAGGCTGGCCGCACTGCGGGCGACCACTGCAGGCTGGCGCAGCGGCAGGTTCAGGACATCGGTCACCAGCTTCAGGCGGGTGGTCCGGGCAGCCACATAGGACAGCAGGGTCCAGGTGTCGAGGAACCGCGGCTGATAGGGATGGTCCTGGAAGGCCGCCAGGTCGAGTCCGGCGGCCTCGGCGGCGACCGCCAGGCCCACGGCATGCTGCGGCGGTGCCGCAGCCGGAGTGATGAAGGCGCCGAAGAGCAGGTCTCGGCCGTAGTCGGGCATGTCAGGCTCCTCTGGCTCGCAGTGGTGCCCGCCAGTCTAGCCGCGGCGGCGTGCAGCAGATCGTGCAGCGGCGGCGTGCAGCGGATCGGGCCGCGGGTTTGTAGGCTGGAAGGCGTGCTTCCTGTCCCGTCTCCCTCGTCCTCCGCCGCCGCCGGCCGTTATGCCCCCAGCCCCTCCGGCGAACTGCACGTCGGAAACCTCCGCACCGCCATGCTGGCCTGGCTCTTCGCCCGAAGCAGCGGGCGGAACTTCCTGCTGCGCATCGAGGACCTTGACCGGGCGCGCGCCGGAGCGGAAGCTGCCCAGGTGCGCGACCTCGCCGCCGTCGGACTCGACTGGGACGGTGAGGTCATCCGCCAGTCCGACCGGACCCCCGTGTATCTGGAGGCGATCGCGAAACTGCAGGCCGAGGGCAGGGTCTATGAGTGTTTCTGCACCCGTGCGGAGATTTCCGATGCACCCCGCGCCCCGCACTCGCCGCCGGGGGCGTACCCGGGGACCTGCCGGAACCTCCCGGAAGCAGAGCGTGAACGACGCCGCCGCGAACGTCCGGGAGCGCTCCGGCTCCGGGCCGACGTGGACGAGTACACCGTGCATGATGTGCTGCACGGGGACTACACCGGAGCCGTGGATGACCTGGTGCTGCTGCGCAACGACGGCGTGCCGCCCTACAACCTGGCCGTCGTCGTCGACGATGCCGCCCAGGGCATCGACCAGGTGGTCCGCGGCGATGATCTCCTCTCCTCCACACCCCGGCAGGCGTACCTCGCTTCCCTGCTGGGGCTGCCTCCGGTGGAGTACGTGCACGTCCCGCTGGTGCTGGGCACCACGGGCAAGCGGCTGGCCAAGCGCGACGGCGCCGTGACACTGGGCGCGCTGGCCGACGCCGGGATTCCAGTGCCGGAAGCGACGGCGATGATCCTGGACTCACTCGGTTTGCCCGGGACCTTGCCGGAAGCGCTGGAGGTGTTCGATCCGCGGAAGCTCCCCCGGGAACCGTGGATCTTCACCCCGCCGGTCCGCTAGCCCCGCCCTAACCTTCGCTCCGGATTGGGTGTTAACTGGAGGGCATGCCCCTTACCGGTGAATACGTCCCCAGCACCTCCAAACGCTCCCGCGACCAGGCGGCGGAAATCGAGTCCTCCGGCGGTACCCGCGGCACTACTCTCCATGGTCGTCCGGTGGTCCTGCTGACCACCAAGGGTGCCAAAAGCGGCAAGCTGCGCAAGACGCCGCTGATGCGGGTTGAGCACGACGGCGACTACGCGGTGGTCGCTTCCCTTGGCGGTGCCGCGAAGCACCCCCTCTGGTACTTCAACGTCAAGTCCCATCCCCATGTCGAGTTGCAGGACGGTCCGCAGAAATGGGACATGCGGGCCCGCGAAGTCACCGGCGAAGAGAAAGCGCTCTGGTGGGACCGCGCCGTGGAGGCCTATCCCCCGTACGCGGACTACCAGGCCAGGACTGAGCGCGAGATTCCGGTGTTCGTGCTTGAGCGGATGGTCGAAGCCTAGGTCGTTCCCCCGGATGCGGCGGACAGGTCCAGCTGCATCCAGCTGACGTCGTGCCAGGCGCCGTGCTTCCAGCCCACTCTGCGGAACACTCCCACGGGCATGAACCCAAGTGCGGTATGCAGCGCTTCGCTGGCCGGGTTCGGCAGGGTCATGCCTGCCACGACGGTGCGTAAGCCCAGCTTTCCCAAACGTTCCAGCAGCGCCCTGTAGAGGACAGATCCCACACCGGTGCCTGTAGCTGACTGGGCCACGTAGATGCTGGTTTCCGCTGTCCGGGCGTACGCTGCCCGGCTTCGCCAGCTGCCGGCGTACGCATAGCCGGCCACCACGCCGTCGTGCTCCCCCACGAGCCACGCGTACCGTTCCTGTGCTGCGGCGATGCGCCGCGCCATCTCCTCCGCTGCGGGCGGCTCCGTTTCGAACGACACTGCCGTCTGCAGGACGTAGGGGGCGTAGAGCGCTGCGCAGGCGGCGGCGTCGGCGGGTGTTGCGTCCCGCGTGAGAAGGGTGGATGCCATGGGCGAAATGGTAGCGAACCCGCACCGCACATGTTAGGCGGGCTAATTATAAGTTCCTGTTTTGGACTTGGGAAGGGTGATGACTGAAACACCATGAATTTGAATTAGAATTGTGATTTTGAGACGCACTTTTGTAGCGTGAAAGCGGGGGGATGAGCCACATAGTGACCGCAATCTAAGAAAGGTCTCATCCTATGAATAAAACTAAGAAATCGCTTAGCATCATTACGCTTTCAGCCGTTATTGGCGCAGGAGGAGTGGGTACGGCAGCCGTAGCGTCGCCCTCACTGGCTCCGGCCGTGACCATGGAGCCCGGTGCCGCAACCGCTTCGCAGGAGCAGGTCCTGGCCGAGATCTTCGCGGAAATCAACGCATTCCGAGAAGCTCAGGGACTGGCTCCGGTGCAATACAATCCCGTGGTTTCCCAGACAGCCCAGGGCTGGTCGGACCAGATGGCCTCCTCCGGGGTGTTCGAACACAACCCGGACTATGCCGGTTCCCCCGACCTGGCGGGCTGGAGCAAGGCCGGAGAAGTTATCGCTTCCCGCTCCGATCACAGCGCCCAGGAGATTGTGCAGCAGTGGATAAACTCTCCCGGCCATAACGCGATTCTCAGCGACCCCGATCTGAATACGCTTGGAATTGGAGTGACCTTTAGCGACGGGGATCAGGCATTGTATGCTGTGGCGAATTTCTTCCAGTATTCACCGGACCATCCGGCAACCGTTCCTGCTCCGGGTGCTGAGGCTTCGCCTGAACCTGGGCCTGTCCCCGAGCCCGCGCCCGAACCCGCCCCGGAACCGGAGCCTGCACCCGAGCCCGCACCGGAACCGGCACCTGTCCCGGAGCCTGCTCCCGAGCCTGCACCGGTTCCGGACCCGGTTCCCGAACCCGAGCAGCCGATCGTCAACAATCCCACTGCTCCGGACGGCAAGGACTGCTGGCCGAAGGGAGACCGCGAGGGCCGTGGGGAAGGACACCGCGGGGACCGCGGCGGCTGGAACGATCCCGGACGAGGCGCTGATCCGAACACCGGCCAGACTGCTGGCTGGAACAACGGCCACCACGGCGGCGGCGGCGGTGGGCACCACGGTGGCGGTGGGCACCACGGCGGCGGCCGCTAACTGACGCTAGCCCGCCCTGTTGAGCGTTCCCGCGCCCTGAACTTCGCGCCCGGCACCTGCTGCCGGGCGCGAAGTGCGTCCGCAGGCTGGCTGCCAGCTGGCGGCCGATGGCTGGTGTTTGGAACAGGAACCGGCAGCTAGAACGAGACCGTTCGGGTGAACCAGAGCCGGTACCGGAACCCTGCTACGTGGAATGACAGCACGGGCCAATCGACCTTTGCTTCCTGCCGGGGCCTTCCCCGCAGGGACCTGGCCCGAACCGCCTCCCTCCTGCCCCGTTCTGCGTCGGCCAGGCGCTCCCGGTAGTCGAGCCGCGCCAGCTCTATCTCAAGCAATCCCATGACGTACCCTTCCGTGCCCCTGGTGCTTAGCAGCTTGGGCACAACGCTAGGAGCCGCTGCAACAACGCACGACGCCTTTGAGGACACCTAGGGTCCGCATTGACCCAAATTCAGGACAGGAACTGTCCGCTAGTTGAAGGCTTCCGGGTCGGGATCGTCAGGGCTCTCAGTGTCGGGGTTCTCAGGACGTGCAGCCGACCCCGTCGCCGTCGCCGTCGAACTTCGGATCCCAGCCGGGATCCCCGGGGCGGATCGGAGCCGCTCCCGCAGCCCGGACTGCCGTGCAGTTGGCATAAACCGGCGCCGTGCCGGCGCCCTCCGGAACCCCCACTGCCCCCGGACCAGCCGCTCCCGGTTGGGCGGCCACAGTCCGCGGTGCTGTGCCCTCCCGGGCCGGAACCGGTTCCTCGGGGCAGGACGAGAGGACAGTTGCTATCGCGTCGTGCTCGGCCTGCGTCATCCACAGCCCGTACGCGGCCTTGACCGCTGTTTGCCGCGCGACGTACTCGCAGCGGAAGGCCTTGTTCGGCGGCAGCCAGGTGGCGGCGTCGGAATCCGACTTCGCCCCATTGGCCGGACCGTCCGCGGCCAAAAGGTTGAGCGGATCGTTGGCGAACTGGCTGCGCTGCTCGGCAGAGAGCTGCTGCGCACCCTTCTGCCAGGCATCGGACAGCGCCACCACATGGTCGATCTGCACGGCCGTGCTGGTGGTGTTGCCGCGCACGAAGCTGATCGTGGTCCCTGTGTAGGGGTCGGCGAAGGTTCCCGAGGCGACAACGCAGTCCTGGGTTCCATGCTTGAATTCCTCAGACACCAGGTCCCGGGCCAGGATGTCGTTGCGGGTGTCGCAGCCATTGTGGTCGACGTCGGCCCAGGCCGGCCCGAATTCCTCGCGGCTGTAGCCGGTCTTCGGGGCGCGGCCTTTGATCGCGATGGTTCCCAGCTGCTCCAGCGCGGTTCCCGCCTGGGCGTCTGTGGTCCCTGCTTCGCTGCTTTGGACTTCTGCAGGCTGCGGGATGGCGCCGGCAGGTGATTCCTGCGGCACGCAGGCTGTTCCTGTCAGCAGGAGCGTGAGGGCGGAAAGGGACAGCAATATGGTGCGCAGGTGTTTCATCGCCATCAATTATCTCCGCTGCGCCGGTGATGCCGTGCAGGCGTGCGGCGCGCCCTTCCCTTGGCCGGGGCTGCCGCGTAGATTCGGTGGTGTGCACACTTCCTGAGGAGGGCCATGGCCAACGGCAAGAACGCGACCCAGACTGACTCCGAGAAGGCGCCCGCGGAGGACAAATCCGGGGGAAAGGCCAGCGCGAATTCCAACGGCCGTGAACGGGTTTCAGTCGCAGAGGACTATGCCGCGGAACTCGATGAACTCGGCGAGCTGGATGCGAGGAATCCTGTCGTCCTTACGGACAAAGGCAACGAGGCCCCCTGGCAGCACAACTACCCCTACGATAAAAAACTCAGCCGGCGGTCCTACGAACGGCAAAAGCGGCAGCTGCAGATTGAACTCCTCAAGATGCAGCTGTGGGTCAAGGACACCGGCCAGAAGATGCTTCTGATCTTTGAGGGCCGCGACGCCGCCGGGAAGGGCGGCGCGATCAAACGGTTCAATGAGCACCTGAATCCCCGCGGTTCCAGGATCGTCGCCCTGGAGAAACCCACGGATCAGGAGCGGACGCAGTGGTATTTCCAGCGCTACGTCTCCCACCTCCCCGGCGGCGGGGAAATCGTGATGATGGACCGGTCCTGGTACAACCGTGCCGGCGTCGAACGCGTGATGAACTACTGCACTCCGGCGCAGTACCTGGAGTTCATGCGGGAAGTTCCGGAACTGGAACGGATGCTCGTGAACTCCGGCGTGCTGGTGCGCAAATTCTGGTTTTCCGTGGGCCGGGCCGAACAGCTGGCACGGTTTGCGGCACGCGAAACAGATCCGGTGAAGCAGTGGAAGCTCTCCCCCACGGACCTCGCGAGCCTAGACAAGTGGGACGACTACACGCAGGCCAAGGAAGCCATGTTCTTCTACACGGACACCGGTGACGCGCCCTGGACCGTGGTGAAGTCGAATGACAAGAAACGCGCCCGGCTGGAGGCGATGCGGTTCGTGCTGGACAGCGTCGAATACCCCAACAAGGACCGGGCCGTGGCACACGCCCCGGATCCCCTCATCGTTGGTCCGGCGGCCAGTCACTACGAGGAGGGCGAGGAGCCGGACGGACTGTTTCCCGTCGTCAAGCCGCAGCCCTGAGGCACGGCCGCTGTTGCATATGATGAAACGGTGACTGCTACCCGACGACGCGCATGAGTTCCCGACTGCACAGCCTGGTCATCGAATCCCTCGGACGCAGGATTGTTTCCGGCGAGCTCGCTCCCGGGTCGACGATGCTCTCCGGAGACCTCGAAACTGAGCTCGGCGTTTCGCGGTCCGTTGCACGCGAAGCGGTGCGGGTGCTGCAGTCCCTCGGCCTGGTTGAAACGGTGAAGCGGATTGGTATCCGGGTTCTCCCGGAGACCGCCTGGAACGTGTTCGACCCGTTCGTGGTGCGCTGGCGGCTGGCCTCCGTTCCCGGCAAGGGTGCACAGCTGCGCTCACTGACTGAACTGCGTTCCGCCGTCGAGCCTGCTGCCGCCGAACTCGCAGCCGAGCACGCCCCCGAGGATATGGCTGCGGAGCTGATGGCTGTTGCCGCCAAGATGCGTGCCGTAGGCCGTGCCGGCGACCTGCAGCAGTTCCTGGACCTGGACATCCACTTCCATGCACTGGTCCTAGCCGCTTCCGGGAACGAGATGTTCGGGCAAATGCAGTCGATGATCGCCGAAGTCCTCCGGGGCCGCACCGACTACGGGCTCATGCCCTCCCATCCGCATGAGGAAGCACTGCAGTGGCACGTCGACGTCGCGAACGCGGTCCAGGAGGGAAAACCTGAAGCTGCCCGCGAGGCCATGGACCAGATCATGCGCCGGACCAAGTCTGAAGTCGAGGGTGTCTGGGCGGAAGAACCCCGGATCTTTACTCAGCCGGAGCGTCTGGGCGTAGTGGAGGGGTAGTTATTGGGGTAGCTGTGGGCGTTGTTCGCGGCGACGGTTGTTGGGGCGGCGTTGGTGCAGCGCGCGCCTTGGCCGTAGGGACGGCCAGGGCGTAGGTATGGCCAGGGCCCCGCGAGGGCGCGGGCCCGGCCAGGGCGCGGGCGCGGCCAGCCTCCCGCTCTCCTTTCCTCCCCGATGGAAGCCGCTCCTCCTGTCCTCCCCCATACAGGGCGCTCTCCTGTCCTCCCCGATAGTGGCGCCGCGCCGGGCGGAACGGTCTTTGTCCACATAGACAGGTCTTACTGCTCTTCAGCGAGAAACCGTTTCATAGCCTTCGACCATGTTGGAGATGGAAGCAGCACCCTCGTTGCAGCAGCCAAAGCCCTCGGCACCTGGAGCACCTGGAGCATCTGGAGCACCTGGAGCACCCGGAGCACGGGCTGCCTACCGCCGTGCCGCCGGCCCCCTTACCGGCATGGCTCCTGCCCGCCCCTTGCTCTTTCACGGGGTCCGTGGGGCTGCAGCGCTCGACGCTTCCTTACCGGCGTCCACACCTCAAAAGACCGGCCCGTCAGTTCCGAATTCGTCCTGGCTCGGCAGCGAGAGCCGGGCGGCTGTTCGTTCCGCCAGCACTCACGAGTTACTGGACCACGTCGTCGCTTGCCTGCGATGTCTGCAGGATCCGGACACCACGGATGACATCCCGGATGCCTGGGCTGACCCCGAGTTGGTTGATTTGATGCGGGTGTTGGAGGAACTGAAGTCTGCAGCTGCGGCGGTGCAGGCCCGTGCCGCGGCATCGTTTGATGCCTCCCAGCGGCGGGCGCAGTCCCGTGCCGGTGTCCCGGCTGAGCATCTTGGCCGCGGTGTGGGATCGCAGGTGGCGCTGGCGAGGCGGGATTCCCCGCACCGGGGCAGCCGGCACCTGGGTTTCGGCAAAGCCCTGGTCCACGAAATGCCCTACACCCTGGCGGCTTTGTCTTCCGGGGTGCTCAGTGAATGGCGGGCCACGCTCCTGGTCCGGGAAACAGCCTGCCTGGACGTGGAGGACCGGCGCCGGGTCGACGAGCTGATCTGCAAGGATCCAGCCTCCCTGGAAGGCCTCGGCGACCGGAAACTCATTGCCCGGATCCGCTCGATCACCCAGACCATTGACCCCGCGTCCCAGGTCCGACGCAACGCCAAAGCCGTCTCCGACCGGTACGTCTCCTGCCGCCCGGCGCCGGACACCATGTCCTACCTGACCGGTCTGCTGCCGGTGGCTCAGGGAGTGGCGGTGTATGCGGCATTGTCCCGGGCAGCGGATTCCCTGCGTGCATCCGGGGACGGGCGCGGGCGGGGACAGATCATGGCCGATACCCTTGTCGAACGCGTTACCGGCCAGGACACAGCGGACCGGGTACCGGTCGAGGTGCAGCTCGTAATCACAGACCGGACCCTGCTCTCCCAGATCGTGATTCCACAGGAGCGGATCTCGCAGAACGGGACGTCCGAGAGCCGGAACGGCGTCTCTGGGAACGGGAACGGGGTCCCTGAGAACGGATCTTCTGGGGACCGGGCCTTCGGAGCACGGCCATCGCTCCCAGAGGCACCGGCCTACTTCCCGGGGTACGGGATCGTCCCCGGCTCGTGGGCGAGGGAACTGATCCGTTCAGGACTGGGACTAGGGATCTGCGGCCGCGAGGCGTCACCGCCAGGCGGAGGCTCATCCAACCAACAACTGCGGGACACATCAGGGTTGCCGGATGCGGAATCCTCCAGCCAAGAATCTCCGCCGGAACACCCATCCCTGGTCAGCCTGCGCCGCCTGTATCTTGACCCGGTTTCCGGGGAACTGGCCGCAATGGAATCCAAGGCCCGCGCATTCCCTACAGGCCTGGCACGGCTGATCCGCACCAGGGACCAAACCTGCCGCACTCCCTGGTGCGACGCACCGATCCGGCACATCGACCACATCCGATCCTCCGCCGCGGGCGGACCAACCAGTTACATCAACGGACAGGGACTCTGCGAAGCCTGCAACCAGGCCAAAGAAGCACCCGGCTGGAACGCAACACCAATCAATGGGGTGCCGTCGGGGGTGAACGGGCCGGCGGGTCAATCAGCCGCAGCGAATGCGGCCGGGGCGCCCCGCCAAACGTCCGGCAGTCGGCACCTTGTCCGGATCACCACACCCACCGGCCACACCTACACCTCCACGGCACCGCCGCTGCCGGGCAGCCGACCAGGCCCACAAAGCCCGCTGGGACGCGGCGCTCCCGGAACGCGATACTCCCCGGGACGCGATACTCCCCTAGATGTATCCGGCTGACCCAACGGAGCCTGCCCTCAGTCGTCGAAGCGCAGAAGAACCTTGCTGCTAGCCGAAGCGTCCCTGGCCACTGCGAACGCCTCCAGCGCCTCCTGGACCGCAAATTCGTGGGTGATCACCGGGTCAGCTTGCAGGCTCCCGTCGGCGAGGGCAGAAATGACATCGTCGATCTCGTCGTTGAACCGGAAGGAACCGACCAGCTCCAGTTCCCGCGTGATTGCCAGGGAGATCAGCGCAGGCTGCTCCCCCGAAGGCAACAGCCCCACCATGACAACCCGGCCGCCGCGGGTTGCACCCTGTACCGCGGACATCAGACCGCGGTAACTGCCCGAGGACTCGAAGCAGATGTCGGCATCCACGGCAGCAATACCCTCGGCATCCGTCGCCAGCAGGCTGCGGTCGGCTCCAACAGCCCGGGCGGTCTCCAGCGGGAACTCGTGCATGTCCGTCGTGATGATCTCACCGGCGCCGCGTGCCCGAAGCACGGCGGTAATGAGCGCTCCAATAGGTCCGGAACCAGTCACCAGCACACGTTTGCCCCGCACATCCCCGGCACGCGAAACCGCATGCCAGGCCACAGCCGCAGGTTCCACCAGTGCTGCACGGCGCAGCGGCAGGTTCTCCGGCAGCACCCGGAGCATCCGCACCGGAAGATTCACGAACCGGGCAAAGGCCCCCTCCGTATGCGGGAACCGCGCAGCGCTGCCCAAATACGTGCAGCCGGGCGAAAGGTTCGGCCGGTCATCGGGATACCTGGACCCGTCACCTGGACCCGGCGTCGCCGGATGCACGGCCACGGCAGTTCCCGCCACCGGCCCCGAGCCGTCGGCTGCAGCACGGAACACACGCCCCACGACTTCATGTCCGAGCAGCATCGGCGCCTTCAGGATGGACTCCCCCGCAGCACCGTGCTGCCAGTAATGCAGGTCCGATCCGCAGATCCCGCCATAGGCGATCTCCACGACAGCTTCATCAGCAGCCCGCTCCGCCGGCGCCACAGGTTCTACCCGCAGGTCGCCCGCCCCGTGCGCCACGACACCCAAAACTGAATTCACAAGAGCCCCCTACACCACCGTGGTCATGCCGCCGTCGATAAAGACGACCTGACCGTTGACGAAGTTCGACGCATCGGAGGCCAGCCAGATCGCCGGGCCAATGATGTCCTCCACAGTGCCCCAGCGACCCGCCGGAGTCCTGCCCAGAATCCACGAATTGAACTCCTCATCATCGACGAGGTTCTGCGTCATCTCAGTGTGGATGTATCCCGGCGCGATGGCATTGATCTGCAGCCCGGATCCTGCCCATTCAGCCGTCATCGCCCGGGTCAGGTTCCGGATCCCGCCCTTTGATGCCGTGTACGGCGCTATGGTCGGCCGCGCGAGATCGGCCTGGACCGAGGCAATGTTGATGATCTTCCCGGCACCGCGCGGAATCATGTGCCGTGCAGCTTCTCGTCCTACCAGGAAAGCGCTGGTCAGGTTGGTGCGGATCACCCGTTCCCAGTCCTCGACCTCCAGGTCCAGCATCGGCACCCGGTGCTGGACTCCGGCGTTGTTCACCAGGATGGCCAGGGGACCAACTTCACGCTCTACCCAGGCGAGGCCGTCGGCCGCAGCCTGCGCGTCGGTGACATCGAACTGTCTGGCGAAGACCTTCCCGGGTCCGAATTCGGCGGCCAGGGAAGCCCGCGCTACCTCCAGCCGGTCACCGTCGAGCCCGTTCAGGACCACGATCGCGCCGGCACCTGCCAGCCCGCAGGCAATCGCGTTCCCGATCCCCCGGCTCGATCCGGTGACCAGTGCGATCCGGCCGGAAATATCAAACATGTGTCCCTCCAGGGGTGCGTGGTAGCGCAACGGCCGGGAACAGCAGCTGCTGTTCCCGGCCGTTGCGGATTGCTAGAACCCTGACGCGATCAGGTAGATCGCCAGTGCCAGGATGAAGCCGACGACGCCGATGAGCGCCTGGCCAACGGTCCAGGTCTTCAGCGTGGTCTTGGTGTCCATCTGGAAGAACCGGCTGACCAGCCAGAAACCGGAGTCGTTGACGTGGCCGGCGAAGACCGAGCCCGCGGCCAGGGACAGCACGATCGCGACCGTCTGCACGGCGTTGAACTCCGGATTGTCCAGGACTACCGGCTGCACCAGGGCAGCGGCTGTGGTCAGGGCCACCGTGGCGGAACCCTGTGCCAGCCGGATGATTGCGGCAATGACGAAGCCGGCAACGATGACCGGCAGGCCAATGGCGTCGAGGGAGCCGGCAATCGCGTCGCCAATCCCGCTGGCGCGCAGCACGCCGCCGAACATGCCGCCGGCACCGGTGATCAGGATGATCGAGCAGACCGGGCCGAGGGCCGAATCCACAACGGTCTCGATGAGCGTGGCCTTTTTGCCCTGGCGGCGGCCGAGCAGCCACATCGCCAGGAAGACGGTGATGAGCAGGGCAACCGGAGTCTCACCGAGCGTACGCAGGATCTGGACCCAGGTGTCCTCCAGGGAGACCAGCTCCGCAGTGGCTGCCATGTTCAGGCCGGTGTTCAGGAAGATGAGGAAGAACGGAAGCAGCAGCAGGGTGACGATCGCACCAAGGCTCGGAGCGGAACGGAATTCCTCTTCCGCGGAACCCTTCGGGGCATCCAGAATCGCCGGCACGGGGATGTTGAACTTGCGGCCCAGGAAGTGTCCGAACAGGTAGCCGGTCAGGTACCAGGTGGGAATGGCAATGAGCAGGCCGAAGATCAGCACCAGGCCGATATCAGCACCCAGCAGCCCGGTAGCTGCCACCGGGCCGGGGTGCGGCGGGACAAACACGTGCATGACGGAGAACGCGGCAGCGGCCGGGAAAGCGTAGGTCAGCAGCGACCCGCCCATGCGGCGTGCAACGGTGAAGATAATCGGCAGCATGACCACAAGGCCGGCGTCGAAGAAGATGGGGAAGCCGAACATCAGCGAGGCCACGGAAAGCGCCAGCGAGGCCCGCTTCTGCCCGAACTTGTTGATGAGCGCGTTGGTCAGGACCTCCGCGCCGCCGGAAACTTCCAGCATGCGTCCGAGCATCGCGCCCAGGCCAACCAGCAGCGCGACGCTGCCCAGGGTGGTCCCGAAGCCGCTGAGCAGCGTGGGCACAATGGAGCCGGCCGGAATACCGGTGGCGACGGCGGTGAGCAGGCTGACCACGATCAGCGCCAGGAAGGCGTGGATGCGGAACTTCATGATCATCACCAGCAGCAGTGCAATGGCTGCGACGGCGATCAACAGGAGGCCGGGCGTACCCAGCGTCCAATTGAGCTCGAGATCGGTCATCGTTGTCCTATCAGGGTGGGTGAGTGAACCGGGTTAGTGCCCGGAGGGTTCGACGGCGGCTGCCGCTGCAGCGGCAATCTCGCCAAGGCTCAGCGTGATGTCCAGCCGGATTCCGGCCTCGTCATCGCCGAGAGGTTCAAGGGTGGCGAACTGGGAGTCCAGCAGGGTCGGAGGCATGTACTCGTGGTCGCGCTTGGAGAGGCGTTCGGCGATCAGTTCGCGCGAACCGTCCAAGTGAACGAACTGCACAGTCGGCGCGTAGGAACGGATGAGGTCCCGGTACTGCCGCTTCAGGGCGGAACAGGCAACCACTGTCGCAGTGCCCTTCGCCAGGCCTGCCTCGATTTCAGCGCCAATGGCACGGAGCCAGGGTTCGCGGTCCTCATCGGTCAGCGGGTGCCCGGAGGCCATTTTGGCTTTGTTGCTGGCCGGGTGCAGGTCATCTCCGTCCAGGAACGGCAGGCCCAGAGTGGCCGCGATGGCCCGTCCGGCGGTGGATTTGCCGCATCCCTGTACGCCCATGACGACGACAGGTGGATACGAATTGTTCGCCAACGGCATGGCCAAACTCCTCAGACGCTCCATTACATCTGATTTGCTGTGGCTTCGCCGCGAATAAATCAGATTTATCAGCTCCAAGCTAGCATACTGCGCTCGCCCAGCGGCAGCCCCTGGCGTTGAAGCCCCCAGGAGCTCGCACCCACATACCCCCTCGGGTATTTGGGTTTATACCCTAGGGGGTATTACCGTGGAGGGAACAGAACCCCATCCCCACGGAGGAACCCATGCTTATCGAACGCATCTATGACGAGGACCTGGCCCAGGCCAGCTACTTCATCGGCTGCCAGCGGCTGGGCGAGGCTATCGTCGTTGACGCCCGCCGCGACGTCGCCCCTTACCTCGAACTTGCTGCCGCCAACGGCATGAAGATCACTGCGGTGACGGAAACCCACATCCACGCCGACTACCTCTCCGGCACGCGTGAGCTCGCCGCCGCCACCGGTGCAGCCATCTACGTTTCCGGCGAAGGCGGCACCGACTGGCAGTACGGCTTCGAGGGCACGCGGATGTTCGACGGCGATGCGATCACCATCGGCAACCTCACCATCAAGGCGCTGCACACTCCGGGCCACACCCCAGAGCACCTCTCCTTCCTGGTCACTGACGGCGCCTTCAGCGACCAGGCCGGTTACCTGCTCTCCGGTGACTTCGTCTTCGCTGGAGACCTCGGCCGCCCCGACCTGCTCGATGAAGCAGCCGGCGGCGTTGACACCCGCTTCGAAGGCGCACGGCAGATGTTTGCCAGCCTGCGGGACAAGTTCCTGACCCTGCCCGATTACGTGCAGGTCCACCCCGGCCACGGCGCAGGCAGCGCCTGCGGCAAGGCGCTGGGCGCCATCCCGTCCTCCACCGTGGGTTACGAGCGCCTGTACGCCTGGTGGGGCCCCTACCTCGCAGCCAACGACGAGCAGGCCTTCATCAACGAACTCCTCGACGGACAGCCCGAGGCCCACGCTTACTTCGCCCGCATGAAGAAGCAGAACAAGCAGGGTCCGGCAGTGATGGGCCCGCGTGAACCGCTCGCGGAAATCCCCGCAACGGACGTCACATCCCGCCTGGAGACCGGGAAGGCCACCTTTGTGGACACCCGCGGCGTGGCCGACCTGCACAAGGGAACCGTCCCCGGTGCCCTGCACATTCCCGCCGGCGGCAAGACTGCCAGCTTCGGAGCCTGGGCCGTGGACCCCGAGTCCGAAAACACGCGCCCGCTGATCCTGCTCACCGCAGACCAGGCCCAGGCCCACGCCGTCCGTGATGCCCTGGCCCGCGTAGGCATTGACGGCGTCGCCGGCTTCGTTTCCAGCCTTGACGGACTCCCCCAGGCCGCGCCGGCCACCATCTCCGCCACGGACCTGGACCCGTTCGACGCAGCCATGGTGCTGGACGTCCGCTCCCGCACGGAGCACGCCGCGGGCCACATCCCCGGCTCGCACCAGCTGCACGGCGGCCGCGCCCTGTGGAACCTGGACCAGCTGCCCTCCGATGGCACGATTGTGGCGTACTGTGCCAGCGGCATGCGCAGCTCGATCGTCGGCAATGCCCTGCGCAACGCCGGGTACGACGTCGTCGAGCTGGAAGGCGCCTACCCCGCCTGGGCTGCCGCTCACGCTTCCTAACCCCCGGCGAAACTAACCCCGGTCCGCATATTGCGGGCCGGGGTTTGTATGTTGCGCAGGAACGGTATTACAAGCCGGTGAGCTCCTGCACCAGGACAAAGGCACCCATGGCCAGGACAAACCAGCCGAAGGCTTTCCGCAGGGCAGCCTCGGGAATCCTCCCGATCAGCCGTGCGCCGGCCAAGGACCCAACAATCGCCATGGCAGTCACGGCCAGGGTCAGGCTCCAGTCGATCTGCACGGTGGTCAGGTAGCCTGCCAGACCGGCAAAGGACTTCATGGCGATGACCACCAGAGACGTGCCAACAGCCATGGCCATCGGCATGCCGCCGAGCAGCGCCAGTGCCGGAACCACCAGGAACCCGCCGCCGGCGCCAACCAGTCCCGTCACCAGGCCCACGACGGCGCCGTCTGCGAGGATCCGCAGAATCGGCAGGTCGGTGTAGGCCTTGTCCGGATCGACCTTGCGGCGTCCGCGGAGCATAGCGATCGACGTCGCGATCATCATGAGCGCAAAGGCGATCATGAGCACGACGGCGGGGATGCGGCTGCCGAGCAGGCCGCCGCCGAAGGCTCCGGCCATACCTGCAGTACCGAAGATCAGTCCGGTCTTCCAGCGGACCCGCCCTCCGCGGGCGTGCCCGATGACGCTGACGGCGGAGGTCACCCCCACAACAAACAGCGAAGCCGCAATGGCTTCCTTCGCACCGAAACCGGCGATGTACACCAGGATCGGCACCGTGAGGATCGAACCGCCTCCCCCCAGCAGCCCCAGGGAGAGGCCGATGAGCAGGGACAGGCCAAGAACGAGGGCGAGCGTGGGGGTCATGAGGCTGCAGGACCCTGCTGGGGAAGGGTCTCGATTGCCGATTCCCGTGTTGGCTCCGAAGAAGTGCGGTTCCACGGCATCTTGGCCAGGACCATACCCATGGCGCAGGAGTTGGCGGCAGCGGAGAAAGTCAGGCCGGCACCGATGCCGCCGGCAAGCATGCGGAGCTTAGGCGAGACAAAGCGGCCGCCGGCAAGGCCCAGCACGACGGCGCTGCCGGCCACCACGCGCACCTGGCGTTCCAGGTCCCAGCGCTGCTGGCCGCGGACGACGTCGCCGTTCGCTGCTGCGAACGCCGGGACACCGCCAGCCAGGACATGGGCGAAACCGACGCCTGCGCCGCCCAGGCGGGTGCGGGCCTGTTCTGCCCGGGTGCCGGACTGGCACACCAGTACAACACGCTTGCCGAGCCGTTCGGCCAAGGCATCGGTGTGCTCCGAGAGCAGCGGCAGCGGAACGTTATAGGAGCCGCGGATGTGCATCGATTCGAACTCGGCGGCGGAGCGGACGTCGAGGACGATCAGGTCTTCCTGGTCCTGCATCCAGGTGCGGAGGGTCTGGGCGTCAACGGAGGTTACGGCTGCAGGCGTCGCAGTCATGGGGTCCTTTCGAAAGGAATAGGGAGTACCCCTACGCTCCCATATACCCATGGGGGTATGCAAAACACCCCCGGGGGTATCCCATTTCCCAAGCCTTCTCGAACAGCCGGTTGTCTGGGAATGTTGCGGGCATGGACATGGTGCTGATCGGCCTGGCTGTCGGCGTACTGGTCGGCGCCGTCGTGGGCCTGGTCGGCGCCGGCGGAGCGATTATTGCCGTCCCCGCACTGGTCTATGTGGTGGGACTGGAGCCTGCCGAGGCGGTGCCTACCTCGCTGATCGTCGTGGGCCTGGCCTCCCTTGCAGGAGCCCTTCCCCGGCTGCGTTCGGACGTCAGCTGGCCGCTGGTCCTGCTGGTGGGAGCTGCAGGCATTCCGGCTTCCTGGCTGGGGGCTGCCGCCGGCGCACGCCTGGACAAGGACTGGCTGATGCTGTTCTTCGCCCTGATCATGATCGTCGCGGGACTGCGGATGCTGCTGGCCGCCGGGGTATCCAACGTCGAGTCACAGCCGGGCGCCACCCGCTGGGGCCAGCTGGCACTGCGCGGCATTCCCACCGGACTGGCCGTTGGTTTCCTCACCGGCCTTTTGGGTGTGGGCGGCGGTTTCCTCATCATTCCCGCCCTCACCCTGCTGCTTCGCCTTCCCATGCACCGGGCGATTGGCACGTCCCTGGTCATCATCGTGATCAACTCTGCGTCCGGCTTCGCCGCGCACCTGGACGGGCTTTCCATTGACTGGGCATTGACTCTCAGCTTCGCTGCGGCAGCCATGGCCGCCTCGCTGGGAGCTGCGCGAATCGCCCACCGCCTTAACGACGCCGTCGTCAGCCGGGTTTTCGCCGCCCTCATTTTTGCTGTCGCCCTGGCAGTGCTGCTGCAGACCGTACCGGCCCTCTTCCGCGCATAAGCGGCAACGCCGCTACGAGGGCACGCAGATCACGCCATTGTGATCTGCGTTACGGGCGATGTTACCGCTTTGCGCGCGTGAAACGCCAAACGGGAGCCGCTCCCCTCTGCGACCTGCCGCTTCGTCGCGGCGTGGGGTGTGTCGGCCCTGCGTGAGACGATGATTCCATGCCTGAAACCCTGCCCCTTGTGGATGTCACGGACATCATCCGCGTAGTGGGCGGCACGGCGTTCCAACGCGGCCAGAGCTACGCCAAGGGCGGCGCCGTCGAGAGCCTGGACTGGGATGCGCCGGGGGCTGTCCTGCGGGCACGGGTCCGTGGCCATGCCAGCACGCCGTACCGGACCATGCTGGTGCTTGAGCCCAAACGGCAGGGTGACTACCGGCTGGCAGACAACCATTGCAGCTGCCCCCTCGGCTACGACTGCAAGCATGTGGCGGCGGCGGCCCTGCAGAGCAACACCCAGCACCTCATTGCGCGGCAGGAGCTGCGCAGCACCCCGGCCAAACCCGCCGTGCCGGCCTGGCAGGAATCGCTGCAAACCCTGCTTGAGGGCAGTTCCACTCCCGAGCGGCGGCAGATCACACCGCTCGGCCTGCAGTTCGAACTGCGCAGGCGCGACGGCGGGTCCTCCAGTGTGTGGGGACCGCCCGCCCGGCGCGGATCCCGGGCTCCGGCCTGGCGGCTGGGCGTCCGGCCGGTAGTGCGCAATGCCCGCGGAGCATGGGTGAAGAACAACCTGGCCTGGACCAACCTTGCCTACCAGACCTACGGACTGAAGCTGGACCCGGAACAGCACCGCTGGTTCTCCCAGTTCCCGGCATTGCACCGCTCCAACGGCGTGACATATTTCGGGCAGAACGACTCGTGGCTCTACCTCGATGACTTCGCCAATCCCCTGCTGTGGCAACTGTTGGAGGAAGCCCAGCGCCTCGAGGTGCAGTTCGTGGGGACCAAAAAAGACGTCACCGTCCAGGTGGGCACCGAGGCCGTCCTGGCCCTTGATGTCCGCGCCACGGCCGCGGGGGACACCGCGCCGCTGCAGCTGCTGCCGAGCCTGGAAATCGACGGCCAGCCCTACCCCCTGGACACGGCAGGGGTCATCGGCACCCATGGCCTGTATGTCCGTTCAGCCAACGGCACCATCCTGCTGGCGCCGAGCCCGCGGACCCTGACCGAGCAGGACCGGAACCTGCTGGCAGGCAACGCGCCGGTGACCATCCCGGAAGCGGATACCGCCCTGTTCCTGGAGAAGTTCTACCCCAAGCTCCGCCAGGTCCTCCCGGTGGTCAGCAGCGATGAGTCGGTCCAGTTCCCGGAAGTTGAACCGCCGATGCTGGTCCTGACTGCGGCGTTCCAGCCCGGCGATGAACTGGCCCTGAGCTGGGACTACGAATACCGGCAGGGCACCGCCTCGTCCCGGATGGCCCTGGACGCCCAGCCCTCACCCGGCGACCCGGCCGCACGCGACGTCGGCGGCGAAGCCGTGCTGCTGGAGTCCGCCGCACGGGTGCTGGGAGGTCCCCCGCGCAACACCGTGCTGCACGACATCGACACGGCAGAGTTCAGCGAATACACCATTCCCAAGCTGCAGAAAACGGACGGCATCCGGGTCGAAATCCTTGGTGAGCGCCCGGACTACCGCGAACTGACGTCTGCTCCGCAGCTGAAAATCACCACGGTGGAGACTGACCGGCGGGACTGGTTCGACCTGGCCGTCATGATCACGGTGGACGGCCGCCAAGTGCCTTTTGCGGACGTGTTCAAGGCGATGGCCAAGGGGAAGACCAAGATCCAACTGGTGGACAAGACGTACATGTCCCTGGACCGGCCGGAATTCGCCAAGCTCCACGCCCTCATCGAGGAAGCCCAGGCGCTGCAGGAGTGGGACACCGGCGGCCTCTCGATCAGCCGGTACCAGGCCGGTTTGTGGGCCGAACTGGAGGAACTCGCCGAGGAGACCGAGCAGGCGGCCGCGTGGCGTTCGGCCGTCAGCGGGCTGCTGGACCTTGAGGCAGTGGACCCGGTACCGCTTCCGGCCGGACTTCAGGCCCAGCTTCGGCCGTACCAGGTGCAAGGCTACAACTGGCTTGCCTTCCTGTGGGAGCACGGGCTGGGCGGTGTGCTCGCCGACGACATGGGCC
Organism: Arthrobacter sp. zg-Y916; assembly: GCF_020907385.1. Classification (NCBI taxonomy): domain Bacteria; kingdom Bacillati; phylum Actinomycetota; class Actinomycetes; order Micrococcales; family Micrococcaceae; genus Arthrobacter; species Arthrobacter sp. zg-Y916. Next base: position 146,430 of record NZ_JAJJOD010000007.1, read on the forward strand.
TGGGCAAGACCCTGCAAACCCTGGCGCTCATTGCCCGGGCCCGCGAAACCCAGGCACAGACCAGCCCGGCAACCTCCGCGCCCGCGGCCGGGGAAAATCCCGCCCGCAGGCCCTTCCTCGTGGTGGCTCCGACGTCGGTGGTTCCCAACTGGGTCTCCGAAGCTGCCCGCTTCACTCCCGGACTGAAGACGGTGTCCATCGCGGACACCAGCTCCAAGTCCCGCCGCAAACTCGGCGACGTGATCGCAGGGGCGGACATCGTGGTGACGTCCTATGCCGTCTTCCGCCTGGACTTTGCGGCCTACCGCGCCCAGGAATGGGACGGGCTGATCCTGGACGAAGCGCAGTTCGTCAAGAACCGCACCACCCGGGCCAACCAGTGCGCCCGGGAGCTCCCTGCACCATTCAAGCTGGCGATCACCGGCACCCCGATGGAGAACAACCTCATGGAACTGTGGTCCATGTTCGCCATCGTGGCGCCCGGGCTGTTCCCCTCCGCACGGAAGTTCGCGGAGGAGTACCAGCGCCGCATCGAAAAGTCCCAGGACCGGGAGCAGCTGGGCCGGCTGCGCCGCCGGATCAAACCGCTGCTGCTGCGCCGGACCAAGGAGGCAGTGGCCTCCGATCTTCCCGCCAAGCAGGAACAGGTGCTGGAGGTGGACCTCAGCCCCAAGCACCGCAAGATCTATGAAACGCACCTGCAGCGGGAACGGCAGAAGCTCATGGGCCTGCTGCAGGACATGGACCGGAACCGGATGATCGTCTTCCGCTCCCTGACCCTGCTGCGCATGCTCAGCCTCGATGCTTCGCTGGTCGATCCGGAGAACGCCGGAGTCCCCTCGGCCAAGCTGGACGCACTGTTCGAGCAGCTCGAAGACGTCACCGCCGAAGGGCACCGCGCCTTGGTCTTCAGCCAGTTCACGTCTTTCCTCAAGCTCGCCGAAGCCCGGCTTCAGGAGGCCGGAATCCCCTACGCATACCTGGACGGTTCCACCCGCAACCGCGCCGAGGTCATTTCCCGGTTCAAGGACGGCGAAGCCCCGGTCTTCCTGATCAGCCTGAAAGCGGGCGGATTCGGCCTGAACCTGACCGAGGCCGACTACGTGTTCCTGCTCGATCCCTGGTGGAACCCTGCCACCGAGGCGCAGGCCGTGGACCGGACCCACCGCATCGGCCAGACCCGCTCGGTGATGGTCTACCGGATGGTGGCCAGAGGAACCATCGAGGAAAAAGTCATGGCCCTGAAGGAACAAAAGGCTGCACTGTTCTCCTCAGTGATGGACGACGACGCCGTGTTCAGTTCAGCGCTGACCGCAGAGGATATCCGGGAACTTCTGCAGTAGTTCCCCGTTCCGCGCCACAGCGGCCGGTGAAATCCGGCACAGCAAAATGCACGGTTTCCGCGCCGCCTTGCGCCTCGCGACGGGCTGAAACAACTTCTACCAATTGTAGAAATCGGTACCTTGGAAAATGCTGCAGGACACTCAGCCCTGCGCAACTGCAGTGTTGCCAAGGAAGGAACATGAGCCTCAAGGAAGCCGTCCGCCCGACGCCGGTGGCGGACACACGCCCGCTGGATACCCCGACGGACGACACCGATGAGCTGGTCCACGTCTTCTGCACCCCCTGCAAGCGGCGGGCCATGCAGCGCGCCCGCCGTCCGGTTCCCTACTGCGGCAAGAAAATGCCGAACCGGCCGCTCAGGGATGACAACGGCCACCTGCCCGTCTGCGTGGTGTGCGTGGAGCTGGCCCGCTCTGCACCCTGCCCTGCCTGCGGAATGCAGGCCCGCCTCTAGGCTGGCCATTCCCAGCGTCCGTGTTGGTTTGTACAGTGGGGGGATGGCTACCCAGGAACGTCCCATAGGATTTTGGCTCAAACTGGTGGACCAGCTCGTCGATGAGCAGTTCGGCGCGAGCTTTGAGGAACACGGAGTCACCCGCCTGCAGTGGCAGATGATGAATGTGCTCACCAGCGGCCCCGTCACCGAAAAGGAACTGGCTGACCAGCTCCGTCCTTTCTTCCCGCCCGTAGAAACCGGCACCTCGGCCGAGCTGATCGAAGAACTGGCCGACAGCGGCTGGGTGGAAGTGAATGACGGAACCTATGCCCTGACGGACCTGGGCACCCGCAGCCTTGAAAACCTGCGCGGCGCCGTCGAGCGGATCCGGGAACAGCTGACCTCCGAGGTCTCCGAAGAGGAATACGCGGCCCTGGTCACCGTCCTGCAGCGCATGGCTTCCAACTTGGGCTGGGAAGATCGCCCGGACAACCAGGACACTCCCGGCCTGTAACCCTCGGCCGGGCAGAGAAGCCGGGATTAGTGGCCTTTGAAGGCCTCCGCCAGCCACCAGGCGCCGCCGTCGTTGGCAATCTTGGCGTCGATGACCAGCGGAGCGTCCCGCGGGCCGGCCAGCCATTCGGTGACCCCCGCCAGGTCGGCGGTGCTGCGTACGGTAATTCCCGCCGCCCCGCAGCCGCGGGCGATGGCCGCGATGTCGGTGTCGGGGAAGGTTACGGCAGCCATATCGACGGGCTCGGGCGCTGCACCAAAATGGTGTACTTCGGCACCGTAGGCGGCGTCGTTGTAGACGATCGCGACGAGCGGGAGCCGCAGCCGGACTGCCGTTTCGAGTTCCGAGATGCCCATCAGGAAGCCGCCGTCGCCGGTGCCCAGGACCGGCAGGCGGTCCGGCCGGGCCAGTGCGGCACCGATCGCGGTGGACAGGCCAAGGCCAATGGACTGGAACGCCTGCGTGAAGCAGAACCCGAACTCGTCCGGAACGGTGAGGTGGGTGGAGGGATAGCCCATGAAGTTGCCCGAATCCACGGAAACCAGGCGCTCCGCGGGCAGCAGCCGGTCCAGTTCCAGCGTCAGCACGCGGGGGTCGATCTGCTCCGGGGTTGAAATGTCCTGCACCGGCACGTCCTGCCAGCGCGAACCCGCCGCGATGCGCCCGGCAACATCGGCTGTCCGGTAGTTTTCGAGGGGTTCCGGACGAACAGCCCGCAGTTCGGCGAGCACGTCGGCAGCCGTGACGGCGCAGTCGCCCAGCACGCCAAGATGGATGTCGCGGTTCGCTCCCAGCGCTGAGTCCTCCACGTCCACCTGCACCACCACGGCGTCGGGATGGATCAGGGAACCGTGGCGCATGGTCCACATATTCAGGGTGCAGCCCCACCCAATGATGAGATCAGCTTCGCTGATCAGTGCGGCCGTTTCCGGGGTGGAGAAACCACCGGCGATTCCGAGGTTGAACTCCTCGCCGGCGAAGAGGCCGCTCGCTACGGCCGATGTTGCCAGCAGGGCTCCCGAGTGGGCGGCGAGCATCTTCAGCTCGGATCCGGCTGCCCGGGCACCGCGTCCGGCAACAAACACGGGACGCTTCGCGTGGCTGAGGCAGTCGGCCAGTCCGCGGACCAGCACGGCATCGGGCCGGATACGGCCGCCGGGAAGAACCGGCATCAGCCGGTCCGGCGTGCCGTCGGGTGCCGGCTGGGCCTGGACGTCCAGGGGCACGCTGAGGACCACCGTGCGGCGCTCGTTCTGCGCTGTTCGGAACGCCCGGACCGTATCGGCAACCGCGCTGGCGGCAGAGTGCACCCGCTCCGGAACGGCTCCGAGGCTGCGGGCGAAACCATCCTGGTCGATCCGGAAGTTCGACCGGACAGCAGCCCCGGCGGCGTCGGCTGTCAGGACGATCATGGGGGTGCGCGACTTCGCGGCTTCAGCGATTCCGGTCGCGGCGTTGCTCAGGCCGCAGCCCTGATGGGTGGAAAGAACCGAGACCAGGCCGGACATCCGGGAGTAGGCGTCCGCCATCGTGGCAGCTCCGCCTTCATGCCGCGCGGCAGTAAAAGGGACGCCGTTCCCGCGCAGGGCGTTCGTGAGATGGAAGTTGCCGCTGCCCACCACGCCAAAGGCGTGTCCGGCCCCCAACTTGGCGAGCGTGCGGCCCACCAGCGCGGCGACATTCATTTGATCCATCCGTGCGGCTCCTGCCTGGGTCTGACGCAACTTCCTACCAAGACTCTAGGATGCGCCCGCAGCAGTCCCAACCGTGCCTGCGTCATGATTCGGCACAGAACTTCGCTTTTGCCGCTCCGGCGGGGCGTGGGCGGTATTCTCAGGCAAACATTTCCGCAACCGCAGGACAGGACCCGAACATGGCGCAGAACAGCATCAACCCCGGTGTGATCCAGGACTTCCTCGGCGCCCTCGACGGCGGAACGCTGGAGATCGTGGACCTCACGGCGCCCCTGAGCAGTGAGATCCCGACGCTGAAGCTGCCGGATCCGTTCGTGAACCTGATCGACTTCAGCCTCGAAGAGGTCAGCGCCTTCAATGAACCAGGTCCGTTCTGGAAGCACCACAACATCCATACCGGTGAACACATCGGCACCCACGTGGATGCGCCGTCGCACTGGGTCACGGGACGCGACGGCGACGACGTGTCCGAGATCCCGGTCAAGCGCCTGACCGGTCCCGCCGTTGTCCTGGACTTCAGCGCCGAAGCTGCGGCGGACCCCGATTTCCTGGTGGAGCCGGAACACATCAAGGCGTGGGAAGCGGAGCACGGAGCGCTGCCCGACGGCGGCTGGCTGCTGCTGCGCACCGGCTGGGACAAATTCGTGGACGACGCCGATGCCTTCCTGAACATCGACGAGACCGGTTCCCACACGCCGGGGATTTCCGCAGCATGCGCCAAATGGCTGGCGGAGGAAACCCCGATCGCCGGACTGGGCGTTGAGACGGTGGGGATCGACGCGGGCAATGCGGGCGCGTTCGACCCGCCGTTCCCTGCCCATTACTACCTGCTCGGCAACAACAAGTACGGCGTCACGCTGCTCCAGAACCTCGCCCAGCTGCCGGCCACCGGCGCCATGGTTGTGGTGTCACCGCTGAAGATCGTTGGCGGCACTGCCAGCCCGGCACGCGTGCTCGCCTTCGTGGAACGGCCTTAGCCGCTCTACCGCCGCTGGGTCTGGGCCAGCAGCTCCTCGAACGGCAGCGACTCCATCGAGCCGTGGACCGCAGTCCGGCCCGGCGCTGCGGGAGCAGTCTCCTGCTGCAGGCCGGTCCCGCCGCGCAGCAGGCCTGCCAGTTCCGCGCCGGCCTGCCGCACCCGGCGGTCCAGGCCGGCGGCTCCGGAAGCACCGGCTCCCCAGTCTTCCGGCGCGGCGTAGACGGCGGTGGGCACCAGCCGGGCGCGGAGGTATCCGAACAGCGGCCGCATGGCGAAATCGAGCACCATCGAGTGCCGGGCGCTGCCGCCGGTGGCCCCGATCAGCACGGGCTTGCCGTCCAGCGAGTCCTTGTCGATCACGTCGAAGAAGGACTTGAAGAGTCCGGACACCGAGGCCGTGAAGACCGGCGTCACCGCAATGAGCGCGTCGGCGTCGATCACTTCGTTGAGCAGCGCCTCCAAGTTCGGCGGTGCATACCCGGCGACCATGGTGTTCGCGATGTCCACCGCGTACTCACGCAGCTCATGGGTAGTGACGGCAGCGTCGATCCCTGCCTCCGTCAGCACGTCCCTGGCTGCGGCGCCCAGCTGGTCGGCCAGCATGCGGCTGGAAGAGGGCACACCCAGCCCAGCGGTGATGATGACGATCCTGCGCTTGGCCACAACGGCCCCTTTCGGTAACGCCTAATTTCATGCTTTTGCATCTAATGGGTGAACTGACGGTACGCCGTTCTTATTCCCCTGCCGGCAGCACCCCTAGGATGAGCCCATGAGCTTCTCCACGCCCGTTACCCTGCAAGGCCGCACCGTACGGCTTGAACCGCTGGAGGAGGCCCATGTTCCCGAGCTGGTTGAGGCGGTCGAAGACGGGGAACTCTGGAAGCTCTGGTACACGCGGATCCCTGCTCCGGTGGGAATGGCAGCGGAGGTCCAGGCGCGGCTTTCACACCAGGCAGCCGGGACCATGGCACCGTGGGCCATCCGCCGCCTGGACACCGGAAAGCTCTGCGGCATGACCACGTACATGAACATCAAGGCCGAGCACCGCCGGTTGGAGATCGGCTCCACCTGGCTTGCCGAGAGCGCGCAGCGGACCTCGATCAATGCCGAGACCAAATACCTGCTGCTCACGCGGGCCTTTGAAGAACTCGACTGCATCGCTGTGGAGTTCCGGACGCACTGGCACAACTATGCGTCCCGGACCGCTATTGCCCGGCTGGGCGCCAAGCAGGACGGAGTGCTGCGCAGCAACGAACTGTGGGTGGACGGTTCCCGGCGCGACGTCGTCGTCTTTTCCATCCTGGACAACGAGTGGTCCTCGGTCCGGCTCGGCTTGAAGCACCGCCTCGCCACCCGCTGACCGCTGCGCAGTTCCCTATGATTGAGGGCAGACCCGGTGCCCGTTGAGGCGCCCCCGCACCGAAAGACATGAGCACCACAGCTATGCCGCAAAAGATCATCCTGGACTGCGATCCCGGCCACGACGATGCCATTGCCCTCCTGCTGGCCCACGGAAACCCGGAGATCGAGCTCCTGGCCGTGACCACGGTGATGGGTAACCAGACCCTGGAGAAGGTCACGCGGAATGCGCTCTCCGTGGCTCGCGTCGCCGGAATCACCGATGTGCCCTTCGCGGCCGGCTGCGCCCGCCCGCTGGTCCGCACGGTGGAAACCGCACCGGACATCCACGGAGAATCCGGGCTGGACGGGCCGGTCCTTCCCGAGCCGGCCATCGAGCTCGATTCCGGGCATGCAGTGGACCTGATCATCGACACGGTGATGTCCCACGAGCCCGGAACCGTCACCCTGGTGCCCACCGGCGCGCTCACCAACATTGCCCTGGCGGTCCGCAAGGAACCCCGGATCGCGCAGCGGGTGAAGGAGGTGGTGCTAATGGGCGGCGGCTACCACACCGGCAACTGGTCCGCCGTGGCCGAGTTCAACATCATCATCGACCCCGAAGCCGCCCATATTGTCTTCCACGAGAAGTGGCCGCTGACGATGGTCGGGCTGGACCTGACGCACCAGGCACTCGCGACCGACGACGTCGTCCAGCGGATCACAGCAGTCGGCACCGCTCCGGCCACGTTCGTCGGAGAACTGCTCGAATTCTTCCGCACGTCCTACCGCGACGCGCAGGGCTTTGCGGCCCCTCCCGTGCACGATCCCTGTGCCGTGGCCCTGGTGATTGACCCAAAGGTCATGACCACCCGCCGGGTTCCGCTCGATGTCGAATTGACGGGCACCAAGACCCTCGGAATGACCGTGGCCGATTTCCGGGCCCCTGCACCGGCTGACTGCACGACGTCGGTGGCCATGGACCTTGACCACGAGCGGTTCTGGGACCTGGTCATCGACGCCCTCGAACGGATCGGGGAGGTCCAGGCGTGAGCGGGAACAAGGTTGTGGTGGTCGGCTCGCTTAATGCCGACCTGACAGTACGCACCGAGCGGTTCCCCCAGCCCGGTGAAACCCTTACCGGTTCGGAACTGGTGATCGTTCCCGGCGGTAAAAGTGCCAACCAGGCGGCTGCTGCCGCGATCCTGGGTGCCGACGTCGTGCTCTGCGGCGCGGTTGGTGCCGATGGCCACGGCGATCTGCTGCTGGAAGCGGCTGCCGGCGCCGGAGTGGACATCTCGGCAGTTGTCCGCCGGGAAGGGACCGCTACCGGGACGGCCATGATCGTGGTCGACGCTGCCGGCGAGAACACCATCATCGTCTCCCCCGGAGCCAACGGGACCCTCCAGGGAAGTGACCTGCCGGCGTCCCTCTTTACGGACGCTGCGGTGCTGTGCCTCAGCCTGGAAGTACCGCTCGAAACGGTCGTGGCCGCGGCCGAGAGCGCGCATTCAGCCGGAGCGCAGGTCCTGCTGAACCTCTCCCCTTACCGGGACGTTCCGCGGGATTTGCTCGCCCTGACCGACGTCCTGCTGGTGAATGTCCATGAGGCAGGCCAGCTCAGCGGAATCGGCGATCCCGCGGCCGACTGGCCAGCAGTAACCCAGTCACTGGCCACACGCGGTATCGGCCGCGCCGTGGTCACCCTCGGAGCCGGCGGGTCGGTAGTCCTGGATCCGTCCTCCCAACCTGCCGTGCAGGCGATCCCGGCAATACCCGTGGATGCCGTGGACACCACCGGGTGCGGCGATGCTTTCACGGCAGCGGTGGCGGCACGCCTGGCCCGTGGAAGCACGCTCGCCGAGGCCGCGGCGTTCGCATCCCGCGCCGCAGCCCTGGCCGCGGCCGGACCCGGCGCGCAGACCTCCTACCCGGCGCTGGCAACACTGAACTAGTCCTTCCGGAGCAGGTCAAAAAACTCCTATAGGGCGGATTTCGCGGAAACTCAGCCGTTTTGGGGAGGCAGAAGTGACGGATGGTAACTATGCTGTCTTCTGTCCTACGCCGGCGGCCCCTGCAGCCATCGGCACGCACCCGCATTGCAGAACATTCTGAGGGGAATAATGTCCGAGCAAATGCCTCCGGCAAACAATTACAGCTACAACGCGTACTCGAGCGGCCAGGCACCGGCAGCGCCGCCGGCACCGGTTCGCCCTAAGCAGGTGGACCTGGGCTTCTGGCTCTTGATTGCCGCTGCAGCCCTGACCATCATCAGCATCCCGGTTGGGATCTCCTGGTTGAACTCCAGCGAGTACCAGGCAACCGTGGGCGGCCAGTTCACGGCCGAAGAGCTCGACATGATCATCGGCGTCGCCCTGATGACGACCCTGTTCTTCGCTGTCGTCAGCACCGCTATCGCTCTGCTGGTAGCCCTGTTTATCCGCAAGGGCCACAACTGGGCGCGAATCGTAGCGACCGTTTTCGCCGTCCTGGGCATCTTCAACCTCGCCGGCGCAGGCGCCGGCGGCCTGATGGCGGTACTGACCGTCCTGGGCGTGCTGCTCCCGGTTGCAGCGGTCGTCGTTCTGTGGATGAAGCCCTCCACGGAGTTCTTCAACGCGTCAAAGGCTTACCGGCAGTTCAAGAAGTTCAACCCGGGGGCATAACCACCCGGGACTGGGCCGGTACCGCCGCGGCGGTACCGGCCCAGTGTGTTTAAGCGGCGTTGGGGCGTCAACGTGCGGCGGCCCGCCCTGCGGCCCGCCCGCTGAAGAGGCATCCACCCAGGAACGTTCCCTCGAGGGAGCGGTATCCGTGCATGCCCCCGCCGCCGAAGCCGGCAGCTTCACCGGCGGCAAACAGGCCGGGAACGGGTGTACCGTTGGCGCCCAGCACCTGGCTGTCCAGGTCTGTTTCGAGTCCGCCCAAGGTCTTGCGGGTGAGGACGGAGAGCCGCACTGCGATCAGCGGTCCGTCCTTGGGGTCCAGGATGGGCCGGGGAGCGGCGGTGCGGATCAAGCGGTCCCCCAGGTAGGTGCGGGCGCCGCGGATCGCCGTCACCTGCGCATCCTTGCTGAAGGGGTTGGCGATCTCCCGGTCCCGGGCCTGCAGTTCCGCCAGGACCGACTCGGCGGAAAGCACCGGCGCCCGGCCGTCCGTGGCGGACTTGGCCAGGGTGTTCATCGCGGCCACCAGTTCCGGCACGCTGGAAGCGGTGATGAAGTCCTCCCCATGGTCCAGGAACTTCTGGACCGGGCCGGGCACGCCTGCGGTGGCCCGCTTGAGGACGTCACGGACAGACTTGCCGGTCAGGTCCGGATTCTGCTCCGAGCCTGAGAGGGCGAATTCCTTGCGGATGATGGCCTTGTTCAACACAAACCAGCTGTAGTCATGACCGGTGCTACGCAGGTGCTCCAGCGTCCCGAGCGTATCGAAACCCGGGAACAGCGGACCGGGCAGCCGGTTTCCTGCAGCGTCCAGCCAGAGGGAGGACGGACCCGGCAGGATCCGGATACCGTGGTTGGGCCACACCGGATTCCAGTTCTTGATGCCTTCCACGTAATGCCACATCCGGTCCGGATTAATGACCCGTCCGCCGGCATCCTGGGCGGCTTGGATCCCCCGCCCGTCAACATGCTGGGGCACACCGCTGAGCATCGTCGCGGGTGGTGTCCCGAGCCGCGCCGGCCAGGCATCCCGCACCAAGGCATGGTCGCCGCCAATACCGCCCGTCGTTACGACGACGGCGCCGGCCGAGAACTCGAACTCCCCCACCACGTCGCGGGAGGCCAAGCGGCCACGCGGCGTCGTGGTTCTCCCCAGGACGCTGCCGCGGATCCCGGCCACCGTGCCCGCACTGGTGACGAGGGACTCCATCCGGTGGTTGCAGGCCAGGCGGACCAGGCCGCGGGCGACGCCGTCGCGCACCTTGGCTTCAAACGGTGCGGTGACGCCGGGACCGGTCCCCCAGGTGATGTGGAACCTGGGCACGGAGTTGCCGGGACCCGTGGCGCCGTAGCCTCCGCGCTCAGCCCAGCCCACTACCGGAAAGAAACGGTGGCCCATCTGGTGCAGCCAGGAACGTTTTTCTCCCGCCGCGAAGTTCACGTAGGCCTCCGCCCAACGCCGCGGCCAGTAATCCTCCTCGCGGTCGAAGCCGGCCGTACCCAGCCAGTCCTGCCAGGCCAGTTCCACGGAATCCTTGACCCGGAGCCGCCGCTGTTCGGGCGAGTCCACCAGGAACAGGCCACCGAAGGACCACCAGGCCTGGCCGCCCAGGCTCTGTTCGCCTTCCTGCTCCACAAGGAGCACGGAGCGCCCTGCGTGCACGAGTTCGGCCGTTGCTACCAGGCCCGCCAGCCCGGCCCCCACCACTATGACATCTGCGTCTTTTGGCTGCATCGGGCAAACGCTACCGGCAGGTACGCCGTCCTGCCTAGGGGCTGTCCGGCGCTTGTGACAGTGCCCCGGGACTGGCTGCACTCCCCTTAGGGCCTGTCGCAAGCGCCCGGCGATTCCTAGACTTGAACACATCGGCCATCCGGCCAGCTCCGGCATTGACGGGAAGCTGCCGCCACCACCGGACGCGCTTTACCGAGGATGGAGGAACTCATGAGCACGAATCCGCACGATGAGGAACGTACCCACAACGAGAGCCCGGCGGAAGGTGACACGAACGTCGATCCGGGAACCGGACAGGAAAGGTCACAGCAACCGGCCGAAGGTGAAGACGAGGACCTGCAGGGCACCTGACCTGCAGGGTTAAAAAGTAAAAGGCCTCCCGTTCCCGGCGTGTGGGGCGCCGGGCACGAAAGGCCAGGGACAGACCTCAATCAGCGGCGGACTTACGATGCTTTCGCCGTACCGCTGTTCCTGTTTGCGTCAGCTATTACGTCGGCATCCTTACTGTGGTCCACCACTGGCCCGGTCCCGGCAATCTCACGGAGCTGCTCAATCCCTGCCGCAGCAGCTTCCTTCGTAGGAAACATTGCGGAGACTGCCATCAGTGCTCCGTCACCGGAAATGAGCTTGATCCGGAATGCGCCGTCGTGGGCGTCAACCAGCTTGAAGTAGCCCGACATCTCTTACCTCCTTGTAAGGGGTACCTTCAGTGCGATTAATGGTAAGTCGGCTGACGAGTTTTCGGACCCCTTTCCCGGCAACTTTGGCAGCCGTTGCGTGATCGAGACCTTTAGCCTCCACGTGACGCCCCCGTGGTGAGTGCCTGCAGGATTTCGTCCTGGGTAGCGGGCAGGGAGGTCAGCAGTGCGGCGAGCATCCGCGCCTGGGACGGACCCAGGTCTCCGCCCGGGATGGCACCGGCCCGGACCAGGTTCACTCCGCCGCCGGCACCGTAGGCCGGAACCACGCCTCCCGCCGGCACCCGGCTGCACAGAATCACCGGGCACCCGGCGCGCACTGCGTCCTGGACTGCTTCGGCGAAGCCGGCTCCGGCGTTACCCGTGCCCGTACCAGCGAGTACGACGGCGTTGGCTCCGGACCGCACGGCGTAGGAGAACAGCTCCGGCGTGGTTCCGAGGGCGCACTCGATGATCTCCACCCGGGCATTGTCAAAGTCTTCGCCGGGCAGCGGCAGGGGTTTCTGCCGAACCGGCACGGCGGTGACGTGCAGCGTTCCCGCCACGAAATGCGCCACCGGAACGCCGCCGCCAAATGGACTCTCCGCCAGGGTGTGCAGTTTCCGGGTTCCGCGTGCGCCAAGGATCTCCCCCGCGAAGGAGATCAGGACCCCGCAGCCCCGCAGCTGGGGAGCCGCCGCAGCCGTGACGGCGTCCTCCAGGTTGCCCGGACCGTCTGCCACCTTGCTGTCCGCGGGCCGTTGGGCGCCGGTGAAGACCACCGGTTTGGGTGAGTCGTGCACCAGGTCCAGCAGGAAGGCTGTCTCTTCCATGGTGTCTGTGCCGTGCGTGACGACGACGCCGTCCACACCGTCGTCCATGACCGCAGCGTGGACGGCCTCCGCGATCAGCCGAACCTCGCCCAGGCGCAGCTGGTAGCTGTTGGCGTTGGTGACGTCCTGGGCCGAGTAGCTGTGCCGGCCGGAGAGCCCGGCCGCCAGCTTCTCAGCACGTTCCGCGGAGGACGCTCCGTCCTGTCCGGACCTTGAGGCAATGGTTCCTCCGGTCGCCAAAATCCTGATGTGGGCCATTGAACCGCTGTCCTCTCGCCGGCATCACTACAGCCAAAGCTATGCCCGCCGGAACGCCATGGCTAGGAGTTCCCGGCTTTAGCGGAGCCCGGGGCAGCAAAGCCGGCGGGCATCCTAGACTGGCGGCATGGCAGATACGGTCTCTCCGGAGCAGCGCAGCCGGAACATGTCCCGGATCCGCTCCAAGAACACCAAACCCGAACTGCTGATCCGGCGCCTGCTTCACCGCGCCGGTTACCGGTTCAGGCTGCACGGAGCCACGCGCGGGGGAAGCCTGCCGGGAAAGCCGGACTTGGTCTTCGCGGGCAGGCGCAAAGTCATCTTCGTCAACGGATGCTTCTGGCACACCCATTCCTGTCCCGCCGGGACGCACGCACCGGCAACGAATCCTGAGTTCTGGGCCGCGAAACGGGCCAGGACGCTCGCCCGGGACGCCGCCGCCCTCCAGGCACTGAACGATGCCGGCTGGGAAGCCCTGGTGGTCTGGGAATGCGAAATGCGCAATGCATCCGTGCTTGAGTCGCAGCTGCTGGTTTTCCTTGGCCCACCGGGCGCTGCCGAATCATCCCCGCTAGACTCGCCCGCAACCATCACCCAACCGAAGGGGAACTGAATGCCGGAGACAACCCAGGCCCTGCGCGGCGTGCTTTTCGACGTGGACGGCACGCTGGTTGATTCGAATTACCTCCACACAGTGGCCTGGTGGCAGGCCTTCCGCCAGCTGGACTATGACATTCCCATGGCGGCCATCCACCGGGCTATCGGGATGGGCGGTGACAAGCTCGTCAGCCACCTGCTGGATGATGATCCGTCCGCGGAGGAAGAGGAGAAACTCGATTCGAGCCACGGTGCGCTCTTCTCCGCGTCCTGGCCCTCCCTTCGGGCGTTCGACGGCGCGGCAGAGCTGTTGCGCAAAGTCGCCTCCGACGGGCTCGCCGTCGTCCTGGCATCTTCTGCCTCCTCCGCGGATCTGGACGCGCTGCGCGCCGCGATCGATGCCGACGACGCCATCACCGGCGCTACCAGTTCCTCCGACGCCGAGCAGAGCAAGCCCGCTCCGGACATCCTCCAGGCGGCCCTGGACTCCGCCGGGCTGCAGGCCCAGGAGACAGTTTTTGTGGGCGACTCCGTCTGGGACGTGCGGTCTGCCGCCAAACTGGGAATCCCGACGATCGCACTCACCTGCGGCGGAACCAGCGAAGCGGAGCTGCTCGAGGCCGGCGCCAAACAGGTTTACGCCAGCCCGAGGGACCTGCTGGAGAGTCTGCAGGACAGCCTGCTGAACCAGCAGCCGGCCAGCTAAACGACCCGAAAGGACACCCCATGACTACTGAACCGACCGGACCCGCCAACGACGCCGAGGATCCCCTGGGTCCCAGCGCCCCGCAGCCCGAGCCCACGGGGGCGCCGCGGACGCCTGGAGAAACGGAGCAGCCCGCGGGCAACATCCGCGAGGAACAGGGAACACATGCCGCGGGTACCGTCCCGGCTGCCCATTCCGGCGGAGCTGACGAAGCAGAACACGATCACCGCCGTCCCGAAGACGCACTCCAGGAACCGACCTCGGCCGACGGCTGAGCCCGCGGCGCTAAGCTGCCGGCTCTAAGCCGGCGCTAGGCCAGACCGGCCCGGCGCAGCGCCTCAGCCATCGGCCCTTCCGGCTGCGGGGCGGCCGTTTCCCGGCGCGGCGGGCGGCCTGCCTTGCCTGGCTGCGCCTTGGACGCCGGGGCCGGGCGTCCCGCCCGTGCGGGACGCCCGGTTTCCTTGCGGGTGCTGGAGGGCAGTTCGTCCTCGAGCCGGAGGGTCAGCGAAATCCGCTTCCGCTCGGGATCGGTCTCCATCACCTTCACCTTCACCACCTGGCCGGACTTCACGACGTCGCGCGGGTCCGAAATGAACGTGGAAGACATGGCCGAAATGTGCACGAGCCCGTCCTGGTGAACGCCAATATCCACGAAGGCACCGAAGGCCGCCACGTTGGTGACCACGCCGTCGAGCACCATGCCGGGCCGCAGGTCAGCGATCTTTTCGATGCCCTCGGAGAAGGTGGCGGTCTTGAACGCCGGGCGCGGATCGCGTCCGGGCTTGCGCAGTTCATTCATGATGTCCATGACGGTCGGCAGACCGGTGTTCTCATCCACGAAGGCCGCCGGGTCAAGCCCTTGCAGGTCCGCACCGGCGGGAGTCATCTCTGCCTTGGCCGCGGAGAGGATCCTGCGGGCAATCCCGTACGACTCCGGGTGGACGCTGGAAGCGTCCAGCGGATCGCTTCCTCCGGTGATGCGCAAGAACCCTGCGCACTGTTCAAACGCCTTGGCGCCCAGGCGCGGGACCTTCATCAGGTCCCGGCGCCGGGCGAACGGCCCGTTGGCGTTGCGGTAGGCCACGATGTTTTCGCTCAGCAGCGGTCCGACGCCGGCAACCCGGCTGAGCAGCGCCGGGGAGGCCGTGTTGACATCCACTCCAACGGCGTTCACGCAGTCCTCCACGACCGCGTCCAGCGACCGGTCCAGCCGGGCGGCCGTGATGTCGTGCTGGTACTGGCCCACGCCGATGGACTTCGGATCAATCTTGACCAGCTCAGCCAGCGGGTCCTGCAGCCGCCGGGCGATCGAGACGGCTCCGCGGAGGGAAACATCCATACCCGGAAGTTCGGCAGCAGCCAGGGCGGAGGCCGAATACACGGAGGCTCCGGCTTCGGAGACCACGAGTTTCTGCAGCTTCGCTTCCGGAACCAGCCGCATCAGCTCGGCCGCCAGCTTGTCCGTTTCGCGGGACGCCGTTCCGTTGCCGATCGCGACGAGATCCACCCCGTGTTTCCGAACCAGGTTGCCCAACCGGACCAGTGCCTCATCCCACTTGCGGGCCGGTGCATGCGGGTAGACCGTGTCCGTGGCGACAACCTTGCCGGTGCCGTCCACCACCGCTGCCTTCACGCCGGTGCGCAGGCCCGGGTCCAGGCCCAGGGTGGCTCGGTTGCCGGCCGGAGCCGCGAGCAGGACATCCCGAAGGTTGGCAGCGAAGACCCGGACGGCTTCGGTTTCTGCCTCCTGGAACAACCGGACCCTCAGGTCCACGGAGAGCTTCGCCAGAATCCGCCGCCAGGCCAGCTGCACGGTCTGCTGGAGCCAGGCATCAGCCGGCCGTCCCCGGGCTGCTACGCCGAGCCGGGCTGCCACAGTGTTCTCGAACCGCTGCCGTGCCTGGGCCAGGGCCTGCGTGTCCCCCGGATCGGCTTCCGCCAGGCCCAGTTCCAGGATCCCTTCGCTCTCCGCGCGCAGCAGTGCCAGCACCCGGTGTGACGGCATCCCCGACGGCGCCTGGGAGAAGTCGAAGTAGTCCGCGTACTTCTGCCCTTCTGTTTCCTTTCCGGCCCGGACCTGCGAGCGCAGGCGCCCCTGCTTCCACAGTTTCTCCCGGGCCGTGGTCAGCAGGTCTGCGTCCTGCCCTGCACGTTCGATCAGAATGGCGCGGGCACCGGCGAGCGCTTCGGCAGTGTCCGGAACGCCCTCTCCCAGGTAGCGGCCGGCTTCCTTCTCCGGGTCCAGGGACGGGTTGGCCAGGAGCGCCTCGGCCAAGGGCTCCAGCCCGGCCTCACGGGCGATCTGCGCCTTGGTCCGCCGTTTGGTCTTATAGGGCAGGTAAATGTCTTCCAGCCGGGACTTGGTGTCCGCAGCCTCGATTGCCGCCCGCAGCTCGGGCGTGAGCTTGCCCTGGGCGTCGACAGCATCCAGGATCGCCCGGCGCCGGTCCGTCAGTTCGCGCAGGTAGCGCAGGCGTTCATCGAGTTCGCGGAGCTGGGTGTCATCCAGCGTGCCGGTGGCTTCCTTGCGGTAGCGGGCAATGAAGGGCACCGTTGATCCGCTGTCCAGGAGTTCGACGGCGGCACGCACCTGCCACGCGGCCACACCGAGCTCGGCGGCAATCTGGGCATAAATCTGGGCATAAAGGCGTTCGTCGGTGCTCTGGGCAGAGGAACGGGTGGTGGACACTGGCTGCGGGGCGGCTGGGGAACTCACCCGCCCCATTGTTCCGCATGGTTGGCGCGGGCGGCCACCAGGAGGGGATGAAGGCGCCGGAAGGAAAGCCTTCACATTGGCTCATGATCTGCTGAACCGGCCTGCGAATGGGGTAGAACATAGGGATGCGCCGTCCCGGCCAGTGCCGGCCGGGGAGGGCAGCTCAACGTTTCAAGGAAGAAAGGTCGAAGATGACTCAGATTGCACCGGTATCCTCTCCCCCTGCCGACCGGGCGGAGGTGAAGACCGCCGGCCACGTCATTGTCGACTCCCTTATTGCCCACGGCGTTCAGCGCACCTATGTGGTTCCCGGAGAAAGCTTCCTCGATGTGCTGGACGGACTGCACAACAGCGAGATTGAAACCGTAGTGTGCCGCCACGAGGGCGGCGCGGCCTACATGGCCGAAGCTGACGGCAAGATGAACCAGCTCCCCGGCATCGCCATGGTGACCCGCGGCCCCGGCGCCGCAAACGCCCACGTTGGCCTCCACACCGCCTGGCAGGACTCCA
The DNA here is from genome assembly GCF_020907385.1 of Arthrobacter sp. zg-Y916. Classification (NCBI taxonomy): domain Bacteria; kingdom Bacillati; phylum Actinomycetota; class Actinomycetes; order Micrococcales; family Micrococcaceae; genus Arthrobacter; species Arthrobacter sp. zg-Y916. The sequence continues at coordinate 163,433 of NZ_JAJJOD010000007.1, forward strand.
CCCCCATGGTCCTCTTCGTAGGGCTCATCCCCTTTGAACACCGGGACCGCGAAGCCTTCCAGGAATTCGACATCAAAGCCTGGTTCGATACCGGCGCCAAGCGTGTGATGGTGCTGGACCACGCCGAGCGGGCGTCCGAGATCGTGGCCGAAGCGTTTTTCGCCGCCATGAGCGGCCGCCCGGGCCCCGTCGTCGTCGGCCTGCCTGAGGACGTCATCCGCCGCGAGGTGAGCCCGGCGCTCCACCCGCCCATCCCCGTTGCTCCGGGCGGTATGACCGTCACGGATTGGAAGGCCCTGCAGGCTGCGCTCAAGGAGGCAGACAAGCCGCTGTTCGTTACCGGCGGCAACGACTGGACCCAGGAAGGCGCCGAGTCCCTCACCCGCTGGCTGGAGGAACACCATCTTCCGGCAGCCGCTGAATGGCGCTGCCAAGGCACCATTTCCTTCGATTCGCCGTCCTATGTGGGCCCGATCGGGTACGGCCGGCCCAAGCCGACCTACGACCTGCTGGAAGAAACCGACCTGCTGGTGTTCGTGGGGACCGTCCCGGGCGATGTGATCACCGACGGCTTCGTGGTGCGTCAGGACTGGGAGAAGAAGAACTTCCTGGTCACCATCGATCCTTCGCTGCGCGGACGCTCCGGCCCGGTGTCCTACCAGATCGTCGCCAAGCCGGATGTCTTCGTCCGTGACCTGGTCATGATGGACCTGCCGGTGAAGGACGAGTGGAAGGCCTGGACCTCCCGCATGCGGAAGGAGCAGGAGTCCTTTGCGGCGCTTCCCCCGGCCGAACCCGGCTCCGGCCCGGCCCGGATGGACACGTTGATGGCCAACCTGGTGCCTACCCTGCCCCAGGACGCGATGATCACCCTGGGCGCCGGCGAGCACACCAACTGGGCGCACCGGTACTTCCCCACCCGCCGCTACGCCTCGATGCTCAGTGCCCGCAACGGTTCCATGGGCTACTCGGTGCCTTCGGCAATTGCCGCGTCCCTGGCGTACCCGGGCCGCCGCGTCGTCACCATCGCCGGGGACGGTGAGTTCATGATGAACGGGCAGGAGCTTGCCACCGCGGCGCAGTACGGTGCCACCCCGCTGGTGGTGGTGATGGACAACCAGGAATACGGCACCATCCGCACCCACCAGGAACGGCACTACCCGGACCGCATCTCCGGCACCCAGCTGAAGAACCCGGACTTCGCGCTGATGGCACAGGCGTTCGGCGGGTTCGGCGTCCGTGTGGAGAACGACGCCGATGTACCGGCAGCGATCGAGGCGGCGTTGAAGGCCATTGATGAAGAGAAGAAGTTCGCGCTGATCCACCTGATCGTGGAGCAGCGGGTCAAGGCGTACTAGGCCCTACTCATCCTCGCTGCTCAGCACCCGCCTCCGGGTGCTGAGCAGCTGCACTTCCGGCCGGTAGGCCACCAGCCGCTCGGCGGCGTCGAGCACCTCGACGACGTGGGCCCGGTCCGCAGACACAATTCCGATTCCAGTCTCCGCGCGACGGTGAAGATCCAGCTGGCCGGTCTCGGCGGCGGAAACAGCGAACCTGCGTGCCAGTTCCGCTACGAGCGGGCGCACCAGCGACCGCTTCTGCTTCAGGGAATGCACGTCGTCAAGCAGCAGATCGAATTCCAGGGTCCCCGTCCACATGCCCTCTATCCTTGCCGGGGATCGGGATCTGTCAACGTGCGGGTTAGGGCAGGAGGGTTCATCGGGGACCGGTGCGGTGTTACGTTCGAAAACATGACGCCGTCCCAGACAGTGCGTTCCCGGACAGTGCGTTTCCCCTGTCCACCGACCCGTCCGGCAGCAGCGCATGCATAACCACGGCGATTTCCCGGCAGAGTCCCTTTTCCTGATACCCGCCGTGGCCGCCGTCGCCGCATATTGGGCCGGTGCCGTCTCGAAGAGGTCCGGACACTGGCCGGCCTGGCGGCTGGTGGGTTTCCTCGCCGGGGTGCTGACGGTACTGCTGACAGTGCTGGAACCGATCGCGGGATGGGCGCATGTGGACCTCACGGCCCTCAGCCTGTCCCACGTCCTGGCCGGTATGGCCGGACCGCTGCTGCTGGTGCTCTCTCGTCCGGTGGCCCTGGCCCTGAAAACGCTCGAGGACGTTCCGGCGTCCCGGCTCCTCCGCCTGGTCAATGGGCCGGCGGCACGCCTCCTCACACATCCAGTAACCGCCACCGTGCTGATTGCCGGCGGAATGTGGGCAATGTTCCATACCGGACTGTTCAATGCGATGCAGCAGTCGATGCCCGTCCATTGGATTGTCACCGTCTATCTGGCGGCGACAGGCTGCCTGTTCACCGCTGCGGTGCTGGGAACCGGACCGGTACGGCACGGTTTTCCGCTTCGGGCCGGCGCACTGTTGGCCGCCGCCGTCGTCCATGCGGGACTGGCAGGCTGGCTGTGGCTGGCGCCTCCGGACGGCGCCGGGAATACCGCTGCCGGAGCGTTGGTGCTGCTTCTCGCGGGCATTGCCGTCCAGGGCATCCTGGGCTGGATCCTGCTGGGGCAGCAGCTGGGCCCAGCCCGGCTGCTGCCCCAGATCCGACGGGCCTAAGCCGCTACAGTACCTGCGGGAAACCCAGGTCGATTTCCGACGTCGCCGGGTCCGGCCAGCGCGTGGTTACCACCTTGCCGCGGGTGTAGAAGCGGATCGAGTCCGGACCGTACATGTGGGTGTCGCCAAAGAGCGAGTCCTTCCAGCCGCCGAAGGAGAAGGACCCCACCGGCACGGGAATGGGAACGTTCACGCCCACCATGCCGGCTTCGACGTCGAACTCGAAGGCCCGGGCCGCACCGCCGTCGCGGGTGAAGATCGCCGTCCCGTTGCCGTACTGGTTCTCGTTCACCAGCTGCACGGCGTCGTTGTAGGTCGGAACGCGGACGACGGAGAGCACGGGCCCGAAAATCTCGTCGTCGTAGGCCTTCATCCCCGGTTTCACATGATCCAGCAGGCTGACGCCCAGGAAGAACCCGTCGCCGTCGAACTGTGCTTCCCGGCCATCCACCACCACGGTGGCGCCTTCCTCAGCGGCACCGGCCACGTAGGAGGCCACCTTGTCCCGGTGCTCGGCGGTGATCAGCGGACCCATCTGGGAGGAGGGATCCGTGCCGGTGCCAATTTTCAAGCCCACCATCCGCGAGCGCACAGCCTCGACCAGGTCATCGGCGATGCTGCCCACGGCCACCAGGACGCTGACTGCCATGCACCGCTCTCCCGCCGACCCGTAGGCTGCGGAGACTGCAGCGTCAGCAGCCATGTCCAGGTCGGCGTCGGGCAGGACTACCATGTGGTTCTTGGCGCCGCCCAGGGCCTGGACACGCTTGCCGTGTTCCGCCGCGCGCCGGTAGATCGTGCGGGCAATCGGCGTCGACCCGACAAAGCTGACGGCCTTCACCTCCGGGTGCTCCAGGAGCACGTCCACGGCTTCCTTGTCTCCGTGCACCACGTTCAGCACGCCGTCCGGCAGGCCGGCTTCGGCGAACAGCTCCGCGATGAACACGGAGGCGGAGGGGTCCTTTTCACTGGGCTTCAGCAGGACGGTGTTGCCGCAGGCCAGGGCGCTTCCAATCATCCACAGCGGCACCATGGCCGGGAAGTTGAACGGGGTAATGCAGGCAACTACGCCAACCGGCTGGCGGATGGAATGCACGTCGACGCCGGAGGCCACCTGCTCCGACCGCTCCCCTTTCAGCGTCTGGGACAGGGCTGTCGCGAACTCGATGTTCTCCAGTCCGCGGGTGATCTCGCCTTCAGCGTCGGAGAGGACCTTCCCGTGCTCGCTGGTCAGGATGGCCGCGAGTTCGCCCTTGCGTTCGGTGAGCAGTTCGCGGACCTTGAAGAAGATGTTGGTGCGCCGGGCCAGGGACGTGGCACGCCAGCCCGGCAGGGCAACGCGTGCAGCCTGGATGGCCTCCTCCACCCGGGACACGGAGGCCAGGGCCACCTCTTTTTCCTGGGTTCCGGTCGCCGGGTTGAAGACCGGCCCGTAGCGCTCTGCTTCCGGGACGTGTTTGCCGTTGATGACGTGCGGTATGCGCTGCATGGGTTCTCGATTCGTTGGGCGCCGCTACGGCGCGGGGACCTGGGCGGGCGTCGTGGTGCCCTGCAGGGAGCCGTCCACGAGTTTCACGATCATGGAGCAGTCCTTGCCGGCCTGCCCGGCGTCGATCAGCCGGGCAAAGAGCTGCTGGACATGCTCACCGATTTCCAGCGGAGTCCCGGTGTCCCGGGCTGCGGCGATGGCGAGGTTGATGTCCTTGTTCGCCAGTTCCGTGGTGAACGTAGGTTCGAAATCATTGTTCGACGCCGCCGTCTCCACGACACCCGGAACCGGGTACCAGGTGCGGAGCGCCCAGCTGTCTCCGGAGGAGACGGAGGCGATGTCCCAGAACACCTGCTTATCCAGTCCCAGCCTGTCGGCCAGGACCGCTCCTTCCGCGGTGGCCGCCAGGTTGATGAACAGCATGAGGTTGTTGCAGATCTTCGCGGCCTGTCCCGTGGTGGGGCCGCCGGTAGGGATCACGTTGCCGGCCATCGGCTCGATGAACACCGCGGCATCGGCAACCGCGTCTTCGGCGCCGCCGACCATGAACGTCAGGGTGCCGGCCTGTGCCCCGCTCATGCCGCCGGAGACCGGGGCATCCACAAAACGGAACCGTTCCGCAGCCGCTGCATCATGCAGCGCCTGGGCGGATTCAATGTCAATCGTCGAGGAATCGATGAGCAGTGTGTCCATCGAGGCGTGGGCCAGGATTCCGTCCGGTTCCAGGTACACGGCGCGGGAGTGCTCGCCCTTGGGGAGCATGGTGAAGACGACGTCGGCGCCGGCCACCGCTTCGGCAATGCTGGCAACGGCCTGGACACCGGCTGCTTCGGCTGCCGCGACAGCCCGCGGACTGAGATCGAAACCGCGTACGTTATGACCGGCCTTGACCAGGTTCGCGGCCATCGGCCCGCCCATGTTCCCCAGTCCAATCCATCCCACTTCTGCCATGGTTAAGCTCCTTTGCTTAGGTCCTGCTGTTGCTGAGATAGGGCTGCGCGTCCGCCGCGGAACCAGACTCGCACCCTGCTAGGGTGCGTTCAAGGCCAGAATGCACAGACCGCATGTGCAGCCGTGCACACCGGTGCTGTTTCCTTCCCGGGAAGCCGCCGGGGTGGCAGCGGCGTCCGGCTCAGCCACCAGGAGGAGGAACACGGTCGTGGAAACTGATCGCCGCCTGCCCAGTCCCGATGACCTGCTCATCCTTCTCACCGTCGCCAGGCTGGGACGCTTCAACGCAGTGGCAGAGACCCTGGGCACCACCCACACCACCATTTCGCGCCGGATTATCGCGTTGGAGAAGCAGCTGGGCGGCCGCACCCTCTCGCGCACCCCGCGCGGCTGGGAGTTGACAGCACTGGGAGCCGAGGCCGTCCGGGCTGCCGAAGCCATCGAAGAGAGCCTCGGGAACCTGCGCTGCGCGCTCGCACGGGATGCCGATCCCCTGGCAGGCCTGGTGCGGATCAGCACCGTTGACGGGTTTGGAGCGGAGTTCGTCACGCCCGCCCTGGTCCGCCTGCAGGCCGAGCATCCGCGCATCAGCGTCGAGATGTTTTCCGCTACCCGCAAGGTGAGCCAGAACCGCTCCGGAGTGGACCTGGAGGTGGTGGTGGGGCACACCGACGTCAGTACGGCGCAGTCGATTCCCCTGGGCCACTACGTGCTGCGGCTCTATGCCGCCCCCGGCTATCTCCAGCGCCACGGGATACCGCAGACGGCTGATGAGCTGTCCGGGCATGGCTTCGTCTCCTACGTTGAGTCAACGCTCCTGGTGGAAGAACTGGGCCACCGGTCCACAGGGCTCCCCGATCCCCGCTCAACCTTCCAGGCCACGAGTATCTTCGCGCAGGTGGAAGCAGTGCGCCGTGAAGCCGGGATCGGCCTGCTGCCGAACTTCATGGTGGCCGGACGGGAGGGATTCGAACCCGTGCTGGCCACTGAATTCGAACGCCGGCTGCCCATCTGGGCCGTAGCCCGCCCGGAGGCCCTGCGTTCACCCCGTGTCCAGGCCGTCGTTTCAGCCATCCAGGCAGAAGCCGCTGCCCGCCAGGACCTGTTGGCCTCCTGACGGACAGCGGGATTCCTGACGGACAGCGGCTTCCGTCCGGCTGCGGGACTAGCTGCCCTGGGGTGTGCCGCGCTCCTCTTTTGACTTCGACGCTGCGAGCAGGTCGGCAGTGCCCTGCGCATCCGCTGCATCGACGTCGTGCAGGGAAATGCCGTTGGTCTCCCGCAGCAGCAGCACGGAGATTGCCGTGACGATGCATGCCCCGAGCAGGTACAGCGCCACGGGAGTGGACGAGCCATAGCTCGCCAGCAGCGACGTCGCGATGATCGGTGCCAGGGAACCGGCCACAATGGAGGTCACCTGGTAGCCCAGCGAGACGCCGGAGTACCGCATCCGGGTCGGGAACATTTCCGCCATGATCGAGGGCTGTCCGGCGTACATCAGGGCGTGGAAGAGCAGGCCGATCGTCACTGCCGCGAGGATCATGAAATCGTTCGCAGTGTCCATCATTGGGAAGGCAAAGAAGCCCCAGGTTGCGCCGAGGATCGCGCCGGCCAGGTACACCGGACGCCTGCCCAGGGCATCTGACATCCGGCCGGCCACCGGCACGGCACAGAAATGGATGAAGTGCGCGATCAGCAGGAGCAGCAGGATCCGGGACGTGTCCGTTTCCACCACGGTCCGGAGGTAGGTGATGGAGAACGTGACCACCAGGTAGTAGAGAATGTTCTCCGCAAAGCGCAGGCCCATGGCGGTGAAGACGCCGCGCGGGTAGCGCTTGAAAACTTCCAGGACGCCGTAGCCCTTGGCTTCCTGCTCCACCTCTTTCTGCGCTTCCAGGAAGATCGGCGCATCGGAGACCTTTGTCCGGATGTAGTAGCCAACCAGCACGATCACTGCCGACAGCCAGAAAGCCACCCGCCAGCCCCAGCCGAGGAATGCCTCATCCGTCAGCGTGGCCGAGAGCAGGAACAGGACACCTGTCGCGAGGAGGTTGCCCATCGGAACCGCGGACTGCGGCCAGCTGGACCAGAATCCCCGGGACTTGTTCGGGCTGTGCTCTGCGACCAGGAGCACTGCTCCGCCCCACTCGCCGCCGACTGCGAAGCCCTGGATGAACCGCAGGGCCACCAGCATGGCCGGAGCCCAGTAGCCGATGGAGTCGAAGCCGGGCAGGCATCCCATGAGGAAAGTGGAAACACCCACCAGGATGATGCTGAGCTGCAGCAGCTTCTTGCGGCCGAACTTGTCGCCGAAGTGGCCGAACACGATTCCGCCGACCGGACGGGCTACGAAACCGACGGCGTAGGTCACGAAGGCTGCAATGATGCCGTCCAATTCCGTCTCGGCATTCGGAAAGAACAGCCGGGCGAAGACCAGGGTTGACGCCGCCGCGTACAGGAAGAATTCGTACCACTCCACCACCGTGCCGGCCATGGAAGCGACTACGACCTTACGCAGTCCTTCGGGGACGGGTGCCTTGGTGCGGCCACCCCTTGGTCGATTATCAGTGCTCATCCACTCGTCTCCTTTGGTGTCCTCGTTGACACTCGGCCAGCAGGCCGCCGCCGGGCGCGGGTCCGTCCCGGCGGAGTAAGGATGAGTATGGTGCCTTGCACGGGACCGCTCAATCGCCAATACCGCATGGCGTATCTGCACAAATGCACAGTGCCCTCAGGTCGGTGGCTTTCCGGGCGGGAACGTCCGGGCCTGGAACAGGGCGGCCACAATGGTCCGGCCACGCCGGACCATTGTGTACTGAAGGTAGTTCCCCTAACAATGGAGGATGCCAGTTACGCTCAGATCCCTAGAAACTGCTGTCCCGCCTACGGTCCTGGTGCAGGACCAGGTCCGCGATGTCTTCGCCGCCCAGCCGGGGCTGACCAGGCTCGGCACGCGATTAGTGAACACCTGCTTCAACTCGGCTGCGATTGAGACCCGCCGGACCGCTTTGGAGGAGCTGACTCTTGCGTCAACGGCGGAAAATCCACAGTTCTTCGATCCGAAAACCGGCCTCCTGCTGATGCCCAGCACCAAGACCCGCAACGACATCTTCGCCGCGGAAGCCACCAAGCTTTTCATCGAGGCGGGCAGCAAGGCGGTGGAGAACTGCCCCGGCATCTCCCCCGAAGACGTCACCCACGTGGTCACCGTCTCCTGCACCGGGTTCTTCAACCCGGGTCCGGACTACAAACTGGTCCGCGCCCTGGGCCTGAAACCTTCGGTGCAGCGTTATCACCTGGGGTTCATGGGCTGTTATGCCGCCTTCCCTGCCCTGCGGGCAGCCAAGGCCTTCTGCGACGCGGATCCCGACGCCGTTGTGCTGGTGGTCAGCACCGAGCTCTGCTCGCTGCACGTGCGTTCCTCCAACGACCCGGACATCATCATGGGATCTTCGCTGTTCGCCGACGGTGCCGCTGCCGCAGTTGTCACCGCACGGGATCTCCCGGGCGAAAACCCGGCGATCGTGCTGGACCACTTCGAAACCACCCTGACCCCCGTGGGTGAGGAGTCCATGGCGTGGAACATCGGTGACCACGGCTTTGAGATGGTCCTGGGAACCTATGTCCCGCACATCATTGACGACCACATCGTCGGCGCCCTGGAACCGCTGCTGGGACATGATCCGTCGCTGGCGGGACGGGCCTACAACGAGATTGAGCACTGGGCCATCCATCCCGGCGGCCGCAGCATCCTGGACAAGGTGGAAGCAAAGCTGGAACTCACCGAGGAACAGCTGGTTCCCGCCCGCGAGACACTGCGGAACTTCGGCAACATGAGCTCGGCCACCGTGATGTTCGTGCTCAAGCACATCCTGGACCAGCCCTTCAACGGGGGTAACGAGCGGATTTGTTCCATGGCCTTCGGGCCAGGTCTGACCGTCGAAACCGGACTGTTCACCCGCGTTGCCGGGACGGCCCAGGCAGCCGCGGCGCAGGCAGCATCGGCAGAGCACGTCCCTGCCGCCGTCGGGTAGCGCCGGTGAGCGTGGTGAGCCCTGACGCTCCTCCGTTCCTTCCGCCGGATCTGAGTACCCGCGCGCTGGATGCGGCCGAGCAGATGGACAGTCCGAACTGTGACCCGGTGCGGCTGGAACGCACCTATGCGCAGTTCCCGCTGATCAACGCCGTCGTCTCCGGATGGCGCCGGAACTACCGCCGCTATGTGCGCCCGGCGCTGGCTGCCCGGGGAGGCGGAACCATCCTGGACGTCGGTTCAGGGGGCGGGGACCTGGCGCGGTCGCTGGCCCGCTGGTCCCGGCGTGACGGCCTTGAGGTGCAGGTCACCGGCATCGACCCGGATCCGAGGGCACACGCTTACGCTGCCTCCCGCAGGCCTGTTCCCGGCCTGGTGTTCCGTCCCGTGTTCAGCTCTGATCTGGTAGCCGAGGGGCAGGTCTTCGATGTCGTGATCTCCAACCACGTGCTGCATCATCTGGACCCGGGAGCGTTCCAGGGGCTGCTGGCGGATTCCGAGAAGCTGGCCCGCGGCCTTGTCCTGCACAGTGACATTGAGCGCAGTCCCTGGGCCTACGGACTGTTCTCAGCCGGCACGCTGCCGTTCTTCCACGGATCCTTCATCCGTGCCGACGGCCTGACCTCCATCCGCCGCAGCTACACCGCGGCGGAGCTGGCTGCCGCGGCTCCCGCCGGATGGGAAACCCGCCGCCAGCATCCCTGGCAAAACCTGCTCCTCTACCGGGCCCGCCGGTGACCGGGAAGCCAGCGGCCGACGTCGACGTCGCCGTTGTTGGCGGCGGTCCCGTTGGCCTGGCCCTGGCCATCCTGCTGCTGCAATCAGGTGCCAGCGTCCGGGTCCTGGAACGCCGGACCGTGCGGAGCAGCCATTCCCGGGCGATCGGCATCCATCCTCCCGGGCTGGCGGCGCTCGAAGGCACCGGCGTCACCGAGCAGCTGACCCGGGAGGGCGTCCAGATCCGGCACGGTGAGGCACGGTCCCGGGAGCGGGACCTCGTCTCCCTGCGTTTCAGCAAGACGTCCACCCGGTACCCGTACGTCCTGGCGCTGCCGCAGGAACGTACGGAACACGTCCTCGAGGACAGGCTTCGCGCCTTGGACCCGCGGGCGCTGCGGCGCGGCTGGACCGTCTCCTCATTGGCGGACGACGGCGCCGGGGTCACCTTGGAGGGGACGTCCGGCGGCGAGCCGGTCCGTCTCCGTGCCTCCTGGGTGGTGGCGGCCGACGGCGCCCGGTCGGCGCTGCGGACCATGCTGGGTGCCGGCGCCCGGGGCAGGCGGCTGAAGGATTCCTACCTGATGGGAGATTTTCCGGACACGACCGGCGACGGTCCCGTCGGTGTGCTGTACCTGGAGCCTGCGGGCATCGTGGAGTCGTTTCCGCTGCCGGGCGGCAAACGGCGCTGGGTTGTGCACACGCGCACGCTCCACGCGGATGCCGATGCAAAGGACCTGGCACGCTTGGTCCGGCAGCGCACCGGCCGTGACATTGATGCCGCCGGGCATACGATGCTGAGCGCGTTTTCCGTCAACACCACGCTGGTGCGGGAGCTGGTGCACGGCCGTACGGTACTGATCGGTGACGCAGCCCATGAAGTCAGCCCGATCGGCGGGCAGGGCATGACCTTGGGCTGGCTCGACGCGGCGGAGCTGGCACCGCTGCTCGCCGCCGGACTGCGCGGAGAGGACATCAGCAGTGAACTCGGGCAGTTCACCCGCCGCCGGCGCCGGGCAGCGCAGATCGCCTCCGCGCAGGCGCAGCTGAACATGGCGCTTGGCCGCCCGCTGCCGGCCGGGGTGATGCAAGCCCGCAACCTGGTCTTGGCATCGTTCTTCCAGTCACGGCGGCTGGGCGATGCGGTGGCCCGAAGGTTCACCATGCAGTAGTCCCTGGTTCTACCGGGACACCTAATGGCCTCCGCGGTCCAGGGTCACGGTCCGCAGGTCCAGGCGCCGCAGCACCCGGTCCACGGCCTCAGGGTCCATGCCGGACTGCCGGCGAGCAGCAAGTACTTCCTTCCGGGCCGCGGCCAGGGCCTCGCGCTGGACCATGTCCATGACTTCCAGCGTGGCTTTGAGCTGCAGCATCTTCTGCGGATCCGATTCCGAGTCGCGTTCAAGGATGGAGTGCAGGGAGGACATCCGGCGGGCCAGTGCCGCGCGGCGCTCCGGCGGCAGCTTGTCCGCCGCCGTCGAGCGTTTCATGGTTTCCATGGCCACCCGCTCGGCCCGCCGCGCCAGTTCCCGTTCCTGCTTGGCAACCGCGCCGTGGTCGCTGGGCAGCAACAGGCGGCGCATCAGCCACGGCAGGGTCAGACCGGGCAGCACCAGGGTGACCAGCAGGACAGCTCCGGCTGTGACGATCATGAAGTTCCGGCCGGGCAGGGCCTCACCCGCCAGCGTGGTTGCAGGCAGCGCCAGCGCCAGCGCCAGCGTTGCCAGACCGCGCATGCCGCACCAGGAGAGGACCAGGACTTCCTTCATGGAGCCGGGTACGCGGCGGAGCCGTTCGGTGCTGCCGAACCGGTAGAGCCCGTACATCCAGAGGAAGCGGACCAGGATCACCGCGGCGCAGACGGCAGCGACGCCCGGGATGAAGCTGAAGATTTCGCGGCCTTCGTCCTCGATGACGTACCGCATCTCGATGCCCACCAGCCCAAAGGCCACGCCGGTGGTGAGCAGCTCTACGACGTCCCAGAAGGCTGTGCGCGTGAGCCGTTCCTCCGAGTCCTGGGGACGGGCACGGCGGCCGAGCTCCAGGGCGGTCACCACCACGGCGACCACACCGGAGAAATGCATCTCCTCCGCCAGGATGTAGACCGCGTAGGGTGCCACCAGCGTCACGGCGGACCGTGCCACCAGGTTCGGCACAAACCGGTTGAGCGCGCCCACCAGCCATCCCATGGCCAGGCCAAGGACCACGGCGCCGGCGGCACCGATGAGGAACTTGGGAATGATCGACCAGCCAACTTCGCCGCCGCTGACTGCCGCGGCGACGGCGGCCTGGAAAATGACGATTGCGATCGCGTCGTTGAACAGTCCCTCGGTCTGCAGCACGGTGATCAGCCGGCGGGGCATGTTCACCTTGCCGGCGACGGCTTCCACCGCCACCGGATCCGGCGGGGCGGCAATCGCCCCCAGGGCAATGGCAGCCGGCAGGCCCAGGGCCGGAACCAGCGCCCAGGAAACCCCGGCCACCACGGCAACAGTTACGGCAACCAGGGCCACTGCCAGCAGGATGAGCGAGCGCCAGCGCAGCCGGAACACAGACCACGAGCTCCGCTGGGCAGCCGCGTAGAGCAATGGCGGCAGGAACAGCGGCAGGATCAGTTCCGGGTCGATGTGGATCTCCGGAATCATCGGCAGGAACGCGAAGAGCGCGGAGAAGATCAGCATCAGCACCGGGTACGGCAGCCGGATGCGCTCTCCGATGCCTACCACCAGCACCGTGCCGAACAGCAGTCCGATCAGCAGGATCAGGAATTCCATGCGCTGGGCCCTCCAAGGGCAGCGTTCTGCCGCCTGGGAACAATGTTCACCGGAAACCTCCACTTAGTTGCCTGAGATAACTTTATCGCAGGCAGCTGGAGGGCTGCTGGATACTAGGGCACCAGATGCGTGGGGGCGAAGAGCCGCAGGACGGTTTCCACCACCACCACGTTGGGCCCTTCTTCGGCGAAGGATTCTTCGAGTGCCTGCCTTACGTTCCCCGGAGCGGCGCGCCTCGCCGGGATTCCAAAGGACTCTGCCAGGCGGACGAAGTCGGGACCGGCCAGCTCGGTGGCCGTAGCCTTGCCGAACGCGTCAACCATGTATTCGCGCAGCACTCCATAGCCGCCGTCGTCCACGATCAGCCAAGTGACCGGCAGGTCATGCTGCCGGGCGGTCGCCAGCTCGGCAATGGAGTACATGGCCGAGCCGTCACCGGAGACGGCAAGCACCCTGTCCCGGGTCCCGACGGCCGCACCGAGCGCTCCCGGGTAGCCGAAGCCCAGGCCGCCGGCACCCTGGGCCGAATGGAACTGGCCGGATTTGGCATCCCAGCAACTCCAGGCCCAGTACGCCGCAATGGTCATATCCCAGAACGTCTGCATCCCAGCCGGGACCGCAGCGCGGATATCTGCCATGAACGTGCGTTCCGGAGCCAGGTCCTGGGCGTCCAGCCGGGCGGCAATCCGGTTCAAGGTGTCCCCGACCAGCTCTTCGGGGGACTGGCCGTGCCATTCCGGCGCCTGCTCCGGGACCGGAAGTGCGGCGTCGAGCGCTGCCAGCGCCTGTCCGGCATCCGCCCGGATACCCAGCGCCGGACCGTTGGATTCCAGGACCCGGGGTTCGGCGTCGATCTGGATGATCCGGCCGCGCGGCGCGAACGTGAAGTAGTTGGAGGTGATTTCCCCCAGGGAGGATCCGATCACAACGAGGACGTCTGCCTCTTCGAGGAGGTCCGTGGCCCAGCGGTCCTCGATCCAGGACTGCAGGGACAGCGGATGGGCCCAGGGGAAGGCGCCCTTGCCGCCGGGCGTGCAAATGACCGGGGCACGCAGCTTCTCCGCAATCGAAAGCAGATGCTCTTCGCCGTGGCCGCGGCGTGTGCCGCCGCCGGCAATGATGGCCGGACGCCGGGCCGTGCTGAGCCACTTCACCGCTTCGGTGACCAGCTCGCTGCGCGGCGGGTTGTCGAACGGCTCCGCGAGTGCGTCTTCAACAGCCGGCACCATGACCGGGCCGAGCAGGACGTTCTGCGGAACCTCGATCCAGACCGGTCCCATGGGCGCGGAAATCGCTTCGGTCCAGGCATCCTGGATGGCCGACGGGATGCCCGAGGCGTGCTGGATCAGGCGCTGGCTCTTGGTGACGTTCGCTGCCGAGGCTTTCTGGTCATCGAGCTGGTGCAGCATGCCCCGCCGCCGCGCTCCCAGGCCTTCAATCGGGATCTGGCTGGCGACGACGACCATGGGAACGCCTGTCGCATAGGCCTCCTGCAGGCCCGCCAGCGAGGTGAGCGCTCCGGGGCCGGTGGACAGGAACAGTACGCCCACCTTGCCCGTGGCGCGGGAAAAGCCGTCGGCAGCGAACGCTGCGTTGTTTTCCACGCGGGAGGAGACAAACTCCAGCGTGGAGCGGGAGAGGGCATCGAACAGGCCCAGCGCGTGCTGGCCGGGGATCCCGAACACCGTGGTGGCACCCAGGGCTTCCAGGGTCTCGACGACGAGGTCCCCGCCGTTGCGTACTGCGCCGTCCGCTGCCCCGGTCATGAGGTGAGGCCCATCAGGGTGATCAGGTCATAGGCCACGTGCGAGGCGGCGACGGCGGTGATATCCGCGTGGTCGTAGGCCGGAGCCACTTCCACCACGTCGGCTCCGATGAGGTTCATACCGCGCATGCCGCGCAGGATTTCCAGCAGTTCGCGGCTGGTCATGCCGCCGGCTTCCGGTGTTCCGGTACCCGGGGCATGGGCGGGGTCAAGCACGTCGATGTCCACCGAGATGTACAGCGGGCGGTTTCCGATCCGGTCCCGGAGCTTGGCGACGACTTCATCCACGCCCTGGCGGAAGACGTCGGAACTGGTGACGATGCCAAAGCCGAAGCGTTTGTCATCCTCCAGGTCCTTCTTGCCGTACAGCGGGCCGCGGGTACCGACGTGGGAGATCGCCTCGGTATCCAGGATCCCTTCCTCCACCGCACGGCGGAAGGGGGTGCCGTGGGTGTACTCGGCACCAAAGTAGGTGTCCCAGGTGTCCAGGTGCGCATCGAAGTGCAGCATGGCCACCGGCTCCCCTGCCCGCTCGGCCGCGGCGCGCAGCAGCGGCAGGGCGATGGTGTGGTCCCCGCCCAGGGTCAGCAGCTTGGTACCGCCCTCGGTCAGGTCCAGGGCACCGGCCTGGATGGTCTCGATCGCCTCGTTGATGTTGAACGGGTTCACGGCGAGGTCACCGGCGTCTGCGACCTGGAGGTTTTCGAACGGCGAGGTGTCCTGGGCCGGGTTGTAGGGGCGCAGCAGGCGGGAGGCTTCACGAATATGGTTTCCGCCGAACCGGGCGCCGGGCCGGTAGGAGACGCCGGTGTCGAACGGAACGCCCACGACGGCGACGTCTGCGTGGTCCACCTGGTCCAGCCGGGGCAGGCGCGCGTACGTCGCGGCACCTGCATAACGCGGCACCTGCGCGGCATCAATCGGTCCAACCTTGCCGTTGGCGTTGACGCGGGGCTGGGTGTTTGGCTTGTCCACTAGGTATATCTCCCGGTTCATCTGCTTCGGTGCCGGAACGGCGCTTACCTTGATGCTATCGGCCGAACCGGCAAAAGTTATCCAATATGCATCAAATGTTTATCGCCACGCTAAAGTGGAACAGCTCTCGGCGTCAAGACTAGGCTGTGACTATGGCGGACACGGAACCGAGTGCGAAGAATAATGGAATGAACTACGACGTCGATGTCCTGATCGTGGGCGCCGGACCAACCGGACTCGCGCTGGCGGCCCAGCTGGCCACCTACGGCACGAGCTTCCGGATCATTGACCGCAGGCAAGCCCCGTCCACCCAATCCAAGGCGCTTGCCGTGCAGCCGCGCACGCTGGAGGCGCTGCGGCCCTTCGGCGTCAGCGATGCCATGGTCCGCCGCGGCAACGCGGCCACGCAGCTCCACCTGCACCTTCCTGAAGACACTGTGTCCATCGGCCTCTTCGACGCCGGCGTTGAAGACTCCGCCTACCAGCAGCTGCTTTTCCT
The DNA here is from genome assembly GCF_020907385.1 of Arthrobacter sp. zg-Y916. Taxonomy (NCBI): domain Bacteria; kingdom Bacillati; phylum Actinomycetota; class Actinomycetes; order Micrococcales; family Micrococcaceae; genus Arthrobacter; species Arthrobacter sp. zg-Y916. Next base: position 179,213 of record NZ_JAJJOD010000007.1, read on the forward strand.
GCCCCAGTCGGACACGGAAAACATCCTCACGTCCTACCTCGCCAGCCGCGGCGTACGCGTGGAACGCGGCGCCGAACTGCTGGAGCTCGACCGTCTGGACCCCCAGGATCCCTTTGCCGGCATGGAAGCACGCGTCCAGCGCCAGGACCGCGGGATCGACCGTATCCGGGCCCGCTACGTTGTCGGGGCCGACGGCGTGGGAAGCGCCGTCCGCCGCCGCGCCGGAATGGATTTCCGCGGTTCGGGCTACGAAGATTCCTTTGTCCTGGCGGACCTGGAGATCGACGGCGCGGAACCCTCCGCCGTACACGCCTACCCCACCGACGACGGTTTTATGGTGCTTTTCCCGCTTGGTTCGCCCGCGTCCTGGCGGATGATCAGCCTCAAGGACAAGGGCGACACAAGCGAGACCACGCTCTCAAGCCTGCAGGAAACCGCCGACAAGTTCTCCGGCGGAACGCTGAAGCTGCGGGATCCGCACTGGATGAGCACCTTCAGGCTCTCCCACCAGATGGCCGAGTATTTCCAGTGGGGATCGGTCTTCCTGGCCGGAGACGCGGCCCACGTGCACTCCCCCATCGGCGGCCAGGGCATGAACACCGGGATCCAGGACGCACTGAACCTCGGGTGGAAGCTCGCCCTGGGTGCACGCGGCCTGGCCAGCGATGAGCTGATTGACAGCTACGACGCCGAGCGGCGTCCGGTAGCGCGGGAGATTGTCGGGTTCACCGACCGGCTCTTCAAACTCGCCACTACCCGCAACGGTGTGAAGAAGCTCCCGCGCACCAAACTGCTTCCCGCTCTGGCTCCCGTTGCCGCAGCAAGCGAGCGCCTGCGAAGCCGGGCTTTCCGCACCATGTCCCAGCTGGGCATCCACTATCGTGGCAGCGATCTCTCCGAGACCGGAGGGAACCGGCTGCCTGCCGTCCTGGCGTCAGGGCCGCGCCCCGGGGACCGGCTGCCGGACGCCGCCGTGACCTACCAGGAGCACGAGCGCAGGCTCCAGGACCTGGTGTCTTCCCCCGGTTTCCACGTCCTGCTCACCGGCCCCGGATGGCCTGAGGACACCCCGCAGCAGTTCCATGCCGCACTCCCGGCCGTTGACGGCCTGCTCAGCGTGCACCGGCTGGTGGTTGGCAGCCGCCTGACTCCCGGCGGTCCGGGCATCATCCAGGACACCAGCGGGCTGGCGTTTGAACGGCTGGGACTCTCCGCCCGCCGCCCCGAGATCATCGTGGTGCGCCCCGACGGCTACATCGGATTCCGTTCCTCCGGAACCGACATCAACGGTGCACTGGGCTATCTGGGGCGGCTCACCGGGACAAGCGAAGAGTCTTCACTTCGAACGGCCTGAAGTCCAGGACGTATCCGCGCCCGTTCCGGGCCGGGGCCTCGCCCGCCGGGCGTTCCAGCAGATCGGTGAGGGCAGCGTCCCGGACCTCGAACCCCGGTTCCAGGAACGCAGCGGTGTGCCTGCCGAGTGATTCGTAGAGCCGCAGCACCACGTCGCCGCTGCGGTCATCGGCCAGCTTCACGGCTTCGGCCAGAACGCCGGCGGGACTCAGGGACACAACCGGGGGCACCTGAGTGGAGGCGCACCCGGAGACGGTCCTTGGCGGAAGGTTCAGCCGGTACCCCTCGGCCACGGCGTCGGCCACGGCGGCCTCCGGACGCAGCGAGAAACGGAACACGTGCCCGCCCTGGTCCGCACCGGGGTCGGGGAAGAGCGGAGCGCGCAGGAGCGAAGCGCGAACCAGCGTTCCGGTGCCGGCGTCGCGGTTCCCGGTGCGGGTGATGTCATAGCCGTAGGTTGAGTCATTCGCCAGGGAGATCCCCTCCCCGTCCTCCCCCACGTGCACCCAGCGGTGCGCCGGTGTTTCGAAACGTGCGTGGTCCCAGGAGGTGTTGGCGTGGGTGGGCCGCTGGATGTGGCCAAACTGGATCTCCGAGGCAGCCCGGTCGGCCAGCACCCCCACCGGAAACGCCAGCTTGAGCAGTTTCTGCCGCTCGTGCCAGTCGACGGTTACCACCAGGTCAACCGACCGGCCGTCCGGACTCAGGCACACCCGCTCCTGCAGCCGTGATGCTCCGAAAACGTACGTGGCAGTGAGACTCCCATCCCCGGCTTCCACCGAGTCCGGCATCAGGAGGGCAGCGGCGCTTCTCCGATCTGCCGCGTCGATGTCCCAGGCGTCCCACTGGTTGGGAGTGTCCCGGAAGAGCTGGAACACATTCCCCGGGTGGCCCGGCAGCAGCAGTTCCCGCCCCTGGGCAGCCCGAAGGGACGTCATTGCGCCTGAGGGGTCGATGCGCACGCTCAGGTGCTCGGAGGAGAGTTCCCAGCCGCCGCCGTCTAGCTCTGTCAAGCGGCCCGGCACGGGCGGCAACGCAGCGGATTCAGCCGCAAGCGGTGCGACACCCTGGAGCGGTATCGGTGCGGCGTTGAAGACCAGCGTGCTGCCGCCGCTGCCGGCCAGCTCCCGCTGGGCTTGGCCGATGATGGTTTCCAGCGCCGCTGCGGTGCGTTCATAGGCCTGTTCGATGTCCTGATACACCCAGGCAATCGAGGAACCCGGCAGGATGTCGTGGAACTGTCCCAGGAGCACCGTCTTCCACGCCTCCTCCAGTTCCTCGTAGGGGTACGGCGCCGCAGTGCGGACGGCGGCGGTCGCTGCCCACAGTTCGGCTTCGCGCAGCACTGACTCGCTGCGCCGGTTTCCGCGCTTGGTCCGGGCCTGGGACGTGTAGGTTCCGCGGTGGAACTGCAGGTACATTTCGCCGGACCAGACCGGTGGGTCTGCGTAGTCGGCCTCGGCTTCTTCAAAGAACGTGCGCGGACTGGACAGCTGAACGCGGGGAGATCCTTCCAGCGACGCCGTGCGGTGCGCGGCAGCCAGCATTTCGCGCGTTGGACCGCCGCCGCCGTCGCCCCAGCCGTAGGGCACCAGGGAAAGGTTCGTTGCGCCTTTTTCCCGAAACTGCCGTTCGGCCCGGGCCAGTTCCTGGCCGGTCAGGGCGGAGTTGTAGGTGTCCACCGGAGGGAAATGCGTGAACACCCGTGTCCCGTCGATGCCTTCCCACAGGAACGTATGGTGCGGCATCACGTCGGATTCGTTCCAGCTCAGTTTCTGGGTGAGGAACCAGCGGGATCCCGCGGACCGGACGATCTGCGGCAGGGCCCCCGAATACCCGAACGAATCCGGCAGCCAGACGTCCAGGGGTTCAACCCCGAAGTTCTCCATGAAGAAACGCTTCCCGAAGGTGAACTGCCGCACCAGTGACTCCCCCGAGGGCAGGTTGGTGTCCGCCTCCACCCACATACCGCCGGCGGGCACGAACCGTCCCTCTGCAACGCGCTCTGCCACCCGGGCAAAGAGCTGCGGGTGGTCCTCCAGCAGCCAGGCGTACTGCTGCGCCGAGGACGCTGTGAACACAAAGTCCGGGTCCGTCTCCATCAGCGCGAGGACATTGGCAAAGGTCCTCGCGACCTTGCGCCGGGTTTCACGCACGGGCCACAGCCAGGCGCTGTCAATGTGGGCGTGCCCGACGGCGTGCACGCGGTGGGCGCTGGCCGCCGCCGGCGCGGACAGTGCCGGTTCCAGGATGCGCCGGGCTGCTGCAGCACTGTTGTGCACGTCGTCCGGGACCACGGCATTGACGGCTTCCGCCAGCGCGCGCAGCAGGTTGTGCCGGCGGGGTGAGTCCATGGGGAGCTCGTGCATCAGGCCCCAGAGCACGGCGAAGTCCTGGGCAAGGTTCCAGACCTGGCGGTCCAGCAGCGCTGTGTCCGCCCGGCGGAAGAGATAGAGCGGCTCCGTCCCCGCGGTTTCCCGGTCTCCCAGCGGGGTCGGCAGGAAACTGAAGCTGCCGATCACGTTGGGGGTGGCGGCAGCTTCGACAAAAAGCGTCACGTCTGACCCGGCCGGGCCCGTCAGCGGTACCGCCATGTTGGTGGACTCCAGGGCCTTCAGGACGGTTCCGTCCGCCGAGTAGACGAGGCCCTCCGCCTGGAAACCGGGCATATCGGTGCTGAACCCCAGATCAATCACGGCTTCTGCAGTAAATCCGTCCGGAGCGGCCGGGACGGACCCGGTGAGCCTGAGCCACGTCGTCTGCCAGGGCCTTCCCCACGGGCTGCCGGGTGGAAACGGCCGATAGTCCTGCGCGGCTGCCTCCGCAAAGCTAACCGGCTCGCCGGGACAGTCCCACGCCTGGGCATGGAGCGGGACGGGCGCGGTCCAGATCGAGGGGGTCAGGCGCTGGGCCAGGAAACGGGCGATGCGGCGTTCGGTGAGTTCGCGGTCCTGGTGCATGCGCCCACTGTGCGCGCCGGCCCCGGGGATTGGTAGGGGGCTAGGCCGTGCCGGGACTGACCAGGGTCCAGATCACGACGGCGGGAGCCGCGTCATCGGGATTACGCCAGGAGTGCGGCTCCTTGCCCGGAAAGGTCACCGTGTCCCCGGCCGTCAGGGACATGGTTTCGGTCGTGAAGACCAGGTCCAGCCGTCCCGCGGCCACGTGCAGCACCTCGACGTCACAGTCCACGGAATACAGTTCCGCTTCCCCGGAGCCGCCGGGGACGATTTCCGACCGGATCACCTGGACCCGGCGTTCGGTGCGGGGCGTTACGAGCCGCTCGTTGATGCCGTCCCCGCCCAGGTTGATGCCGGGAGCTTCCGGCCAGCGGACCAGCGTGGTTTCGGGTGGCATAAAAAGGTCGCCGATGGAGATGGACAGCACCTGGCACAACGTCACCAGGGACGCCACGGAGGGCGACGTCAGGTCTCTTTCCACCCGGCTGAGGAATCCCTTGGTCAGGCCGGTCGAATCCGCCACCTGTTCGATCGTGAGGTGCCTGGCCTGGCGTGCAGTCCTGATCCGCGAACCAATAGCCAACGGTGCGTTGCTGGGTTCAACCGACAAAGCCTTCATGAACGGGAGATCCTTTTTTTGCGGATAAGACGGTGCTTTACCCTTGCGTTTCGGCCTAATTGACGGTTGCTGGGCTGCACACTAGCGTACAGGTAAACATAAGTTTCCCTTATCCCCCGCCGGTTTACCCCGGCCCCAGTGCTGCACCGGGTCCGGACGGTTCATCCCCTGCCCGTCCGGCCCCGGTGCTCTTTTTAGGGTTCGGTCCCCTGCTGCAGCTCGTCTTCGCGGGTGGCCGCCGCTTCGGGCACCTCGGCCGGGTCGCCGGTATCCTCGCCGATCCAGACCTTGATGACTGCCCATCCGACAGCCGCGATCGGCACCGACAGGATGGCTCCGATGATGCCGGCCAGGATGGTTCCGGCGGTCAGCGCCAGCAGGATCACCAGGGCATGGATGCTCAGGGTCTTGCCCATCACCACCGGCTGGAGGAAGTTCCCCTCGAGCTGGTTCACCGCAATGATCACGATGATGACGATCAGTGCCACGAACGGCCCGTTCGCCACCAGGGCGATCAGCGCTGCCAGGACACCTGCAGCCGTCGCACCCACCAGCGGGATGAAGGCGCCGACGAAGACGATCACGGCAAGCGGCAGTGCCAGCGGCACGCCAAGGAAGAACAGGGCCGCGCCGATGCAGACAGCGTCGACTGCCGCCACGATGGCGGTCCCCCGCACGTAATTGCCAAGGACCTCCAAGGTGCGGGCTCCGGAGAGGTCAGCCTTCTGCCGGCTCTCTGCGCTGAACCAGCGCAGGATGAAGGTCCAGATCTTGTCGCCGTCCTTGAGGAAGAAGAACAGCACGACAGCCATGAGTACAAAACCGGTGGCGAAGGAGCCTGCCGCCGAAAGCCCGGCCAGGGCGCCGTTGCCCACCGTGGACGACGTCGCGAAGTCGAGTACCGCGTCCCGGGAGTCCTCGATGACGGCCGAATCAATGGCCAGGGGGCCGCTCTGGATGAGCGCGTAGAGCTCGTCGAAGCCTGCCACTGCCTGGTCCACCAGGGTGCGCCATTCGCTGCGGACCGCGAAGACGATCCCGGTGACGAGTCCGCCGAAGACAACCAGCAGGAGCAGGAAAGAAGTCCCCGTCGCCAGCGCACCCGGCCAGCCCTTGCGGCGCAGCCAGTTCACGAAGGGCGCGATCGCGGCTGCCAGGATCAGTGCCAGCAGCACGGGGATGACCACCAGGGTCACCTGCCTCAGGGCGAAGACGGCTACCGCGATCAGGAGGAGGACCAGGAGGACCTGCGCCGAGCGCAGGGCAGCGTGGCCAAGGCCGTCGCTCCAATACCCCTGCTGCCTGCGCGGCTCTGTCGTGTTCGGCCTGGAGCCGGGCTCGCTATCCATGGATTCTTGGGTCCCCCGTCTAAGTTGTGGTTCCGGTGTCTTCGCCGGTTCCTTTGGGCTGGAGCGATTCCCGCACGTGGCGGCGGAGCACCTTGCCGATCAAGGACCGCGGAAGGTCCGGGATCTGCACGATCCGGCGCGGCACCTTGTAAGCCGCCAGCTCGGAACGTACGTAGGTCCGCAGGTTGTCAGGGTCAAAATCGGCATCGGGACGGACGACTACGGCGGCCACCACGTCTTCCCCGCCACCGCGGCGGGTCAGGCCCACAACTGCCGCCTCAGCGACCGCAGGGTGGCGCTTCAGTGCCTCTTCCACTTCCGAGGGAGAGACATTGAAGCCGCCGGTGATAATCAGTTCCTTGATCCGGTCCCGGACCGTAACAAAGTCGTCGTCGTCCACCGAGACGATATCACCGGTGCGGAACCAGCCGCCGTCGAGCAGTGCCGCGCGTGTTTCGGCCGGCTTGTTCCAATATCCCTGGAAGACCTGCGGGCCACGGATGAGCAGTTCCCCGGCCTCGCCGCGGTGCTTTTCCCTGGTGGGGTCTTCCGGGTCGACAACCTTGATGTCCGTCAGCGGGAAGGGGACTCCAACGGTTCCGGCTTTCCGGGTCGGCCCCATGGGATTGCCCAGTGCCACAGGCGAGGTCTCGGTCAGGCCGTAGCCCTCGACCAGGTAGCCGCCGGTCGCCTTTTCCCAGGCTTCCACTGTGGCGACGGGCAGGTTCATGGCCCCGGAAATCGCGAAGCGGACGCCCTTGAGTGAGACGCCCTCCTTGGCGGCACCTTCCACGATCCGGTCATAAATGGGCGGTACCGCGGGCAGGAATGTCGGCGGGGTTTTCTTGGCAGCCTTCAGCACCAGGTCGACGTCGAACTTCGGGAAAAGGACAAGCTTCGCGCCAATGCTCATCGCGAAGGTCAGGCTCAGCGTCAGGCCGTAGGCGTGGAACATCGGCAGGACACCATAAACCGTTTCCTTGCCCATGCGCAGCCCTGGAATCCAGGCCCGTCCCTGGGCCGCATTAGCCATGAGGTTCGCGTGGGTGAGCATGGCACCCTTGGGGTCAGCCGTCGTGCCGGAGGTGTACTGGATCGCAGCAAGGTCCCCGGCCGCCGGACGCGGGTGGCGCCGCGGCAGGGGGCGGTTATCCAGGAATTTCTTCCATTCCAGGACGGGCCGTCCGGCGCTCCGCGGCTTCTTATCCGCGGTCAGGGCGCTCCGGCTCCGTCGGGCGGCGGGAATCGGAAGGCTCAGCGCCAGCCGCATGGTGCGCGGCATGGCGCTGATCAGATCCACCGACACGATGGTCCGGACGGGAATGTCCGCCGGAAGTCCCTGGATCCGGTCGACTGCCTTGTCCCAGACGATTGCCACGGTGGCACCGTGGTCCTCGAACAGGTGCCGCAGCTCGCGGTCCGTGTACAGCGGATTGTGTTCGACGACGATCGCCCCGAGGCGGAGCACCGCGTAGAACGCGACGACATGCTGCGGACAGTTCGGCAGCACGAGCGCGACCCGGTCTCCGGGGCGCACCCCCAGCCGCTTCAAGCCGGCTGCAGCCTGCCGGATCTGTTCACCCATCTCACGGTAGGAAACTGTGGCACCGAAGAACTGGAGTGCCGGCTTCGAACCGTATTTGCTGACGGATTCCTCAATCATGTCCACCAGGGAGCCCTTGGGGAGCACAAGGTCCGTAGGCACTCCTTCGGCATAGTGGCGCATCCAGGGCCTGTTATGTTCGAAAAGTCCTTTGACAGCTTTGCTCACGGCATTGACTCTATCCGGTTCACAGCCAGGTTAAGGAACCCGGCTTTGGCGGGTGTACGCACCAGCATCTCCCTCTCCCTTACTGCGCAGCGGGTGCGCCGGCTCCTCCGCTAGACTGGGGAACCGAAGGGGAGTAGCTCAGGTTTGTTCCAATTTTAGTTTCGCCGTCGTGCGCAATGAAATCGGCTCAAATCGAGGCCTGTCGACATACTGGCTGCAGCAGCAGCCCGGCAGTCCACCGCGGTGCCCGGCACCCGGCGAGCGAGACCTTCGGCCGGTTTTTGACAGCTGGCCGGAGCCCCTTTTTCCGCTCCGGCCATGAGCAGGAGCATAAGTGAGCACCCCACCGACTTCCGGGCCCCAGCCCCCAGACCGTGGCGAACCGTCCGCGGCAGAGCGTCGCCGATGGCGGCAGTATCTGGCTGATGAGAAGGCTGAAGCAGCCACCTACCGCTATCTGGCTGAGCGCCGCCAGGGCGAAGAACGGGACATCCTCCTCGCCTTGGCCGACGCTGAACGCCGCCATGAAGAGCACTGGCGCCAGCTGCTGGGCCCCGAGGCGGACAAACCCACCCGCCCGTCCCTGCGCAACCGCATGCTGGGCCTGCTCGCCCGCCGCTTCGGTTCAGTCTTCGTCCTGGCCCTTGCCCAGCGCGCCGAGGGCCGCTCCCCCTACAGCGACGATCCTTCAGCCACCAGCGCCATGGCAGCCGATGAACAGATCCACGAAGAGGTAATCCGGGGCCTGGCGACGCGGGGCCGTACACGCCTGTCCGGCAATTTCCGGGCAGCGGTTTTCGGTGCCAATGACGGCCTGGTCTCCAACCTGGCACTGGTTATGGCCATTGGAGCCACCGGGGTTTCCAGTACGTTCATCCTTTTCAGCGGAATTGCCGGGCTGCTGGCGGGCGCCCTGTCGATGGGAGCCGGGGAATACGTCTCCGTCCGTTCCCAGCGCGAGCTGCTCGAAGCCTCCCGGCCCACACAGGTAACCCTGTCGGCAGCAAAGTCACTGGACATTGACGCCAACGAACTCGTCCTGGTCTACCGTGCCCGCGGGATGAGCCGGGAAGCCGCAGAGCACCGGGCCGCCGAGAGGATGGGGCTGTTCACCTGCGACTGCGATCCGTCGCTTTCCCTTTGGCCGGAAAAGATGGAGGAAGCCGCCGGAGATGACCACGAGTCCGTCGGGACCGGGATCGGCGCGGCCCTGTCCAGTTTCTGCTTCTTCGCCTCGGGCGCCATCATCCCCGTGCTTCCGTACCTGTTTGGCATGGGCGGGCTCTCCGCCGTCGTCCTCTCCTGCACGCTGGTGGGAATCGCCCTGCTGCTGACCGGCGGCGTGGTGGGCCTGCTCTCCGGAGCCTCGCCGGTGAAGCGGGGGCTGCGGCAGCTGGCCATCGGCCTGGGTGCTGCCGCGGTCACCTACGCACTGGGCCTGCTCTTCGGCACCGGCCCCGCCTAAGAAACCACCGAGGGGGGGGGGGGGGGGGGGGGGGGGGGGGGGGGGGGGGGGGGGGGGGGGGGCCCCCCCCCGGTGGGGGGGGGGGGGGGGCCAGGTGGCGGAGCGTCTCCGGCCCACCACCCCCCGCAACTGGCCCCTCGATTTTTGGGGGTCGTGAAAAAGCGGAGTGCGTCAGCGCGTTTGGCTGACCTGACGGATCTCCGTGGTGCTCGGACCGTTGCCCTCGTCCTCGGTGCTGATCAGGACGTTGCCCTCACCGATAGCCTCCGGCATGACTTCGGGTTCCAGCCGGGTAGCCAGCGGCTTTTCCTTGATGAACAGGCACAGGATTGTCGCCAGCACTGCCATGGGCACCATGTAGAGGAACAGCGGAATCAACGCCTCGTTGTAGGAGGTGATGATGATGCCCTGGATCGCGTCGGGCAGCTCGTGGACCATTTTGGGGGTCAGGGAATTGCCGCCTCCCGTGGCCGTGGCAGCGGAGGCGGGAAGCTTTTCGCTGAGCAGGTCCGTCAGGCGGTGGGCAAAAAGGCTGCCGACGACGGCGGAGCCCAGGGTCGCGCCAATCTGGCGGAAGTAGTTGTTGGCTGCCGTCGCGGTGCCGACCTGGCGCATGGGGAACGAGTTCTGCACGACCAGGACCAGGATCTGCATATTGAGGCCCAGGCCGAGGCCAAGAATGGCAATGTAGACGCACAGCTGCCAGACGGGTGAGTCTGCCGTGATGGTGCCCATCAGGAAGAGGGACAGCACCATGACCGCAGAACCTGTGATCGGCATCCACTTGTAGCGTCCGGTCTTGGAAACCAGCGAACCGGAGACCACAGAGCTCACCAGCAGGGCGCCCATCATGGGGATCATCAGCATGCCGGCTTCGGTGGCGCTGGCGCCGGTGGCCATCTGCAGGTAGGTGGGCAGGTAGCCGATGGCACCGAACATGGCCACGGATGTCAGCAGGCCGGAGGCCGTGGCGAGGTTGAAGTTCCGGTCGCGGAAAAGCTCCATCGGGATGATGGGCTCGGGGGTGCGCCGTTCCACCATCACGAAGATCACGGCTGCGAGCACGGTGCCCGCGATCAGTCCGAGGATCAGCGGATCGTTCCAGTCGTAGTTGCTGCCGCCCCAGCTGCTGACCAGGACCAGCCCGGTGGTGGCAAGGGCAATGAACACCATGCCCCAGAGGTCGATCTTTGGCCGGGAGGGAACGGCGCGCTGCTTGAGGAAGAAGAGCGCGCCGAGCAGTGCGAGCACCCCAACGGGGATGTTGAACCAGAACGCCCAGCGCCAGCCGGGACCTTCGGTCAGCCAGCCGCCGATCAGCGGACCCACAACGGAGGAGAACGCGAAGACTCCACCCATCCAGCCCATGTACTTTCCGCGCTCACGTGCGGGTACGACGTCGGCGATGATGGCCTGGGAGAGGATCATGAGGCCGCCGGCGCCGATGCCCTGGATGACGCGGGCGACGATCAGCCACGTCATGTCCGGGGAAAGTGCACCGACAACGGACCCTGCCAGGAAGATCAGGATTGCGGCTACCAGGAGGTACTTGCGTCCCATCAGGTCGCCGAGTTTCCCGTAGATGGGCATCATCACGGTCGAGGCGAGGATGAAGGCGGTGATCACCCAGAGCATCAGGTTGGCCCCGTTGAGCTCGCCGACGATGGTGGGAAGGGCCGTGCCCAGGATGGTCTGGTTGAGCGCCGAGAGGAGCATCGCCAGGACCAGGGCCGTGAAGACAAGCACGAGACTGGGTTTTTTCCCAGTGCTTTGGGGAGCTGCACCTGCAGCGGATCGCGTCATAGGATTTCCTTGAGAACGTCTCTGAGAAGTTCCATGCCCTGATCGAGGGCTTGGAACTGGGCGGTTTGGGTGGGGTTGGACCAGGTTTTCTGCATGACGTGGCGCATGCGGGTGCCGGCGGTGAGGACAATCGTGGAGGCGACGTCGTCGACGTCGTGCCCGCTCCAGCCGGAATCGGGCCCCTGCTCGCGCCAGCGGCGTGATTCCGCCAGTTGGCTGCTTACCGTTTCAAGGACCAGCTGTTCGACCTTGAGGATGTACTGGTAGCGCCGGTGACGCAGGTGCGGGTAGGCCTGGTAAATGCGGCTGCGCAGGTCATTGGAGTCATCTCCGCCCTGGATCGTGCGGAGGACGGAGAGCATGAGCTTGCAGACCTCGCTGAGCAGGTCCCCTTCGATGTCGAAGTCCTCGAGCATCTCCTGGTTGACCGAAGGCTCCTGCAGTCCGAGGACCGCGTCTTCCTTGCAGGCAAAGTAGTTAAAGAACGTCCGGGACGAAACGCCGGCATCTTCGGCAACCACTTCCACATTGACGCAGTCCAGCCCGTTTTCGATGGCCCGGCGGGCTGCCGCCGCGTGCAGCGCTGCCCAGGTTTCGGCGCGCTTGCGATCGCGGAGGGAAAGTTGTTGACTCACCGAACTACTTTGTCACCCGGGGAAACTTTTCACAACTGCAAAATTGCAGAAGTGCAAGAAATCACATGCGTACCAGCTAGGGCTTCAGCATGACCTTGACTGCCTGCCGCTGATCCATGAGGGCGTATGCCCGGGGCGCCTCTTCCAGGGACAGCACGGAATCGAACACCCGGCCTGGATGGATCTTGCCGGCAAGGACGTCTTCAAGGAGTTCGGGGAGATAGGTCCGGACCGGAGCCATTCCACCTCCAACAGTGATGTTCTTGGCGAAAAGCAGGCCGATCGGGAGTTCGGCACCGCCCGCGGGAACGCCGACGAAACCAACCCGGCCGCCGGGCCGGGTGCAGCGAAGCGCCTGATCCATGGATTCGGCCGTACCCACGCACTCCAGGACGGCACCGGCCAGGACTCCGCCGAGGAGGTCCCTGACCCGGTCCGCGCCGTCCTTGCCTCGTTCGGCAACGATATCTGTGGCGCCGAATTCCCGGGCGAGCGCTGCCCGGTCCTCATGGCGGGACATGGCAATGATGCGATCGGCGCCGAGCCGGCTGGCGGCAAGGACGGCACAGAGCCCGACAGCGCCGTCGCCCACGACAACCACCGTGGAGCCCGGGCCAACTCCGGCACTGACTGCCGCGTGATGCCCCGTCCCCATCACGTCCGAAAGCGTCAGCAGGTCTGCCAGCAGTTCGTCATCAGGATCCTTAACGCCGGGCACCTTGACCAGGGTGGCCTCGGCATTCGGCACCCGCACTGCCTCCCCCTGGGCGCCCTGCACGAAATGGCCCTTCTCGTCCTTGCTGCCCCAGCTGACCAGGTGCTCGCACGCCACAGTGACCCCGTCCCGGCAGGCTGGGCAGTGGCCGCAGTTGCCGGTGAAAGGCGCAATGACGAAATCGCCGACGGCCAGCGAGGAGATTCCTGGTCCAACGCTTTCCACCACACCGATGAACTCGTGGCCAATCGCGCGTGGCTCACGCGTCTCACGGACACCCCGGTACGGCCACAGATCGGACCCGCAGACGCACGCGGCACTGACCCGGACGACGGCGTCGGAATCAAGCTCGACCCGGGGATAGTCCCGGTCCTCGACACGGATATCGCCGGGGCCGTGGATGATGGTGGCGCGCATGGGAGCCTTCCTGGGTTGGTGCCTGTTCGTCGCCTACCAGCCTAGCCGGGAAAGGGAAAGCCAGGAGCATGGGTAGTTCTCCCCATGTCCGGATCCGGGAATCCGCACTAGCGTGGCTGCTGAGCTTAAAACCGAGACGCCGCAACGCTGCTCTTTGCAGGATCCGTCAGAACAGCGGCACAAACATAAACAGGTGGAAAATGCTTAGGCACTGCAAAGAAGCGCCCGTCCGGCTGGTTCCGCGCGCGCGGATTCCCAGGACACTCTGCCGCCGCAACTGGAGCCGGTCCCGCCCCTGCACCACGAAGGCCTGAGGCAGTACTCTCGACACTTCTCCTTCCCACCGGCACAATGCCGCAGATGAGGAGGACAGACCCGCGATCACTCTGCGTCATAGCCGCAGGGATCGTGTTGGCAGCAGGATCAGCGGTCCCCCCACCGCCCGCTGCCCCCGCCGCCGGTCCCCCAGCCGGCGGCGCCGAACTTTCTGCAGCCGAGATCGTGGCCGCGCAGGAGGAACTGCTGCGCGGCCTGCTCGGCGCGCTCGGACCGGCCGGGTGGACTTCCTCGGACGGCACAGCCTATGCCGAGGGAACACTGCAGCCACAGGTCACGCCGTGCACCGTGCTGCGGGGGTCCGGCTGGGGCACCAGCAGCACAGGGACGGGGCCGCGGCGGCAGGTCCTCACCACGCGCCTGACCGGGCCGGCGCCTGAGTCCGCCGTGGCGTCCCGGGACCAGGCCCAGCACATCCTGGGCACCCTGGGGACCGAGATGCTTTCGGCACTGACGCCGGGACCTGAAGCCGCACCTTCCACGGACTTCACCTACGTAGGCAGCCACTCAGGCGTAACGGTTCGCTACGCTGCCAATGACTACCGGCAGTCCGTCGAAATCGTCAGCGGATGCTCCTCTGATCCCGCACACGAACCGGCGGCTGGAAAACCCCTCAACTAACCGCGGCGAGCGGAATATCGGCTGGGGCAGCCGTATTTTCGCGTTGGATGCTTGTGCCCAAATATTTAGGAACCCTAAGCTCGCCTCAGGTTACCGGCCGGTAACCGCACCTTCTGACAATGAAGTCGCTGAGGTCTTCCATGAAAAAATCACTCGGCCTGCTCACCGCAGGCGCCCTGGCATTCGGTTCACTAGTGGCCGCACCGGCCGCGCACGCAGCCCCCGCGCCGGCTCCCCGGACCGACGTCGTCGTTCCTTCCTTCGACGGCACCCCCATCCACACCAACTTCTTTCCGGCGCTGGGGCTGCAGGCCGGCGAACAGGCGCCGACCGTGATGGTTGGACCTGGATTCGGGCTGCCTGGAGGGCGAATCCCAAACACCTCCACCAGCGCACTGGTTGGCTCCATCGGCATTGCCCCGCTCAGGGAAGCCGGCTACAACGTCGTGACCTGGGATCCCCGCGGCTTCGGTTTCAGCGGCGGGGAAGCATACGTCAACAACCCGGAGTTCGAAGGCCGTGACGGTCAGGTCCTCATCGACTTCATCGCTTCCCAGCCGGAAGCGGCCCTGGATGCCCCGGGCGACCCGGTACTGGGCATGGCGGGTGCCTCCTATGGGGGCGGCATCCAGTTCGTCCTGGCCTCGCTGGATGAGCGCGTTGACGCAATCGCTCCAACCATCGCCTGGAATGACCTGACCACCAGCCTCTACAAGGAAGGCTCCTTCAAATCGGGCTGGGGAGCCCTGCTGTGCCTGGAGGGAACCGTCACCGGCCAGCTTGGCGAGCTTGTGGGCAACCGCGGCGCACTGGCTGCCCTGGTGCGAAAAGCCTGCCGCGAAGGTTTGACCTACCCGAACCGGCTGAGTCCGGAGTCTGTTGCCTACTTCGAGTCCCTGACACCGGAGAGCATGTTCACCTCGATCACGGCCCCGACGCTGATCATCCAGGGAACCGTGGACACCCTGTTCACACTGGACGAGGCCACGCGCAACTACAACCTCCTCAAATCCGCCGGGACCGACGTGAAGATGCTGCAGTTCTGCGGCGGCCACGGCCTGTGCAGCTCCGGTGTGGCGGGACCGGACCGCATCACGGGTGCAGTCCTCAACTGGTTCAGCAAGCATTTGGACGGCAATGATGTCTCCACCGGCACGGATTTCGAGTTCATCGACCAGCAGGGCACAACCAGGGCCTCCAACGGCTATCCCCAGCCTGTCGGTACGCTGACGGGTTCGGGCAAGGGCAAACTGCTGCTTTCCCCCGCCGCGGTCAGCGGCGGAGTCATTGCCGCAGCGTGGGCACCGGTAGCGGTTAATGCACCCATCACGGCTCCGGCGGCCGCGACGCAGGTCTTCGGAGCACCGCAGCTTACGCTGACCTACCGCGGCACCTCCCGGACACCCAATACACACGTCTACGCGCAGATCATCGACAAGTCCCGAAGCTCACTGGTCGCCGGCAACCAGGTGACTCCCGTGCCGCTGATCCTGGACGGCACGGAACGTACCGTAACCGTGCCGCTGGAGGAGATCTCCTACCACGTGACGCCGCAAACCAAACTGGCACTGCAGGTCACCCCCAGCTCCTCGGTCTACACCTCCCCCAAGGTCACCGCCCTGACCTCTTTCACCGCCTCTGTGTCTCTCCCGGTCATCGCCAGCTACCCGGTGGTGCCCTAGCCGCAGAGAAATGGCCCCGCCGGACTCCCGGCGGGGCCATTTCCTGCACGGCAGGGTCAGAGCGTGCGCATCTGCCGTTCCACTTCTTCCAGGGAAAGTCCCCGGGTTTCTGGCAGGTACCGCTTCACGAAGAGCACCGCACAGATGCCCAGGGCAACGAAGATGAAGAACGTGTTGGAGATGCCCAGGGCGGCCATCAGCATGGGGAAGGAGAAGCCGACCGCGAAGTTGGCCATCCACTGCACGAACACGGACAGGCCGATACCCAGGCCACGGACCCGCAGCGGGAAGATTTCGGCCAGCATCAGCCATGTCACCGGCGAAACGGCGCCCTGCTGGAAAGCCAGGAACAGGACAGTCATGGAGAGCACTGCAAAACCCCGGGCAGTCCCTTCAGGCATGAGGATCGAGGCGATCCCGATGAGGGCCAGCATGCTGCTGGTGCCGATCAGGCCCGTCAGCAGCATCGGCCGCCGCCCAACCTTGCCCAGCAACCAGATACCCAGCAGTGCAGCCCCAACAGAGACGACGCCGTTGGCAATATTCGCCGTCAGTGCCGCTTCCGTTCCGAAACCGGCGTCGGCAAGGATCTGCGTGCCGTAGTAGATGATCGCGTTGACGCCGGTGATCTGCTGGACAATCGACAGGCCCATGCCGATCAGCAGGACCCGCAGCAGCCACGGCTCGGCGAAGTCTTTCAGCCGGCCGGTGCGCGAAGTGCCGGCGAGCCCCTTGATCTCTTCATACTCCGCCCGCGCTTCTTCGGCGCTGCGGATCTTCTGCAGCGCGGTCAGCATCTGCGCGTACCTGCCCTTGGATCCCAGCCAGCGCGGACTTTCGGGCACGAAGTTCATACCGATCCACAGGGCGATGGCCGGAAGGGTCGCGACCAGGAGCATCCAGCGCCAGACGTTGCCTTCCTCGCCCCAGAGGTTGCCGATCACGGCGTTGCAGACGAAGGCTGCGAGCTGGCCGGAAACAATCATCAGCTGGTCCCGGGTCACCAGCTGCCCGCGGCGGGCGGCCGGTGCCAGCTCGGCCAGAAACATGGGGACAACCGCGGACGCACCGCCGACGGCGAGGCCCAGGACAACACGGGCCAGCACCATGATCCCCACACCCGGTGCCGCGGCGGTCCCGGCAGCACCCACGATGAATACACCGGCCAGGATCAGCAGCAGCTTTTTCCGCCCGATCCGGTCAGCCAGCTGTCCGGCTCCCACAGCGCCGAACGCCGCACCGAAGAGCAGGCTGGAGGTGATCAGGCCTTCCGTGAAGGGTGTCAGTCCCAGATCGTCCTGCATGTAGGGCAGCGCCCCGTTGATCACTCCGGTGTCGTACCCGAAGAGGAAGCCGCCCAGTGTGGCGATCCAGGTGGCCCGGCGCAGGGCCCGGCGGTGGTCTCCGGGCGCTGTGCGGGAAGCTGGCGTGGAACTCATTGATACGTCTTTCTGATGGTGAACGCACAAAACCCCCGTGCACCGGACGAATCCGGGCACGGGGGCGGTGCTGGTGGAACTTTAGAGCGCAGCGAAGACTTCGCGCAGCAGCGTGGCGGTCTCGGACGGCGTCTTGCCGACCTTCACGCCTGCAGCTTCGAGGGCTTCCTTCTTGGCCTGGGCGGTCCCAGCGGAACCGGAGACGATGGCGCCGGCGTGGCCCATGGTCTTGCCTTCGGGAGCCGTGAAGCCTGCCACGTAGCCGACAACCGGCTTGGTGACGTTGGCCTTGATGAATTCGGCTGCACGCTCTTCGGCATCGCCGCCGATTTCGCCGATCATCACGATCGCCTTGGTCTCGGGATCAGCTTCGAAGGCTGCGAGGGCGTCAATGTGGGTGGTGCCGATAACCGGGTCGCCGCCGATGCCGATGGCGGTGGAGAAACCGAGGTCGCGCAGTTCGTACATCATCTGGTAGGTCAGGGTGCCGGACTTCGAAACGAGGCCGATCGGGCCCTTACCCGTGATGTTGTTCGGGGTGATGCCGACCAGGGCTTCGCCGGGGGTAATGATGCCGGGGCAGTTCGGGCCGATGATGCGGGTGACCTGGTTGCCGTCGGCGTCGACCTTGGACTGGGCGTGGGCCCAGAACTCGGCGGAATCCTGCACGGGAACGCCTTCGGTGATGACCACGACGAGGCCGATGCCGGCGTCGATTGCTTCCATGACGGCGTCCTTGGTGAAGGCCGGCGGCACGAAGACGATGGAGACGTCAGCGTCGGTCTTGTCCATGGCCTCGGCCACGGTACCGAAGACGGGCAGCTCAACATCGCCGTGGGTCACGGTGGTGCCGGCCTTGCGGGCGTTGACGCCGCCGACGACCTGGGTCCCGGCCTTGAGCATCAGGGCGGTGTGCTTGGTGCCTTCGCCGCCGGTGATGCCCTGAACGATGACCTTGGAGTCCTTGTTCAAGAAGATAGACATATGTGAATTCTCTTTCTGGGGATCGGCTCGGTCAGCGAGCTGCGTAGGCGAGCTCGGCAGCCTTGTCGGCGCCGTTGTCCATGGTGGTGGCGAGGGTAACCAGCGGGTGGTTGGCCTCGGCCAGGATGCGGCGGCCTTCCTCGACGTTGTTGCCGTCCAGGCGGACGACCAGCGGCTTGTTGGCCTCGTCGCCGAGGATCTCCAGGGCCTTGACGATGCCGTTGGCGACAGCGTCACAGGCGGTGATTCCACCGAAGACGTTCACGAAGACAGACTTGACCTGCGAGTCATTCAGGATGACGTCCAGACCGGCAGCCATGACGGAGGCCGAAGCTCCGCCGCCGATGTCCAGGAAGTTGGCGGGCTTGACGTTGCCGTGCTTTTCGCCGGCATAGGCAACGACGTCGAGCGTGGACATAACCAGGCCTGCACCGTTGCCGATGATGCCCACTTCGCCGTCGAGCTTGACGTAGTTGAGGTCGTTCGCCTTGGCCTTGGCCTCCAGCGGGTCAGCTGCGTCCTTGTCTTCCAGCTCGGCGTGGCCGGGCTGGCGGAAGTCAGCGTTCTCGTCCAGGGAGACCTTGCCGTCCAGGGCAACAATGTCGCCTGCACCGGTCTTCACGAGCGGGTTGACCTCGACGAGCGTGGCGTCTTCCTTGACGAAGACATCCCACAGCTTGAGGATCGCGTTGACAACGCCTTCGCGCAGCTCAGGGGCGAAACCGGCAGCGTCGACGATTTCTTCTGCCTTCGCGGTGTCAATGCCAACGGCGGGATCAACGGCTACCCGGGCGAGGGCGTCGGGACGCTCCACGGCGAGCTGCTCGATCTCCATGCCGCCTTCAACCGAGCACATGGCCAGGTAGTTGCGATTGGCGCGGTCCAGCAGGACGGAGAAGTAGAACTCCTCGGCGATGTCGGCACCCTGGGCGATCATCACTTTGTTGACCGTGTGGCCCTTGATGTCCATCCCGAGGATGTTGCTGGCATGCTCGAACGCCTCGTCAGCGGTCTTCGCTACCTTGACGCCGCCGGCCTTGCCGCGGCCGCCGACCTTGACCTGGGCCTTGACGACGACGACGCCGCCAATCTTTTCGGCTGCAGCTTTGGCTTCTTCAGGAGTGTGCGCCACGATTCCGGCAAGCACGGGTACACCGTGCGCCTCAAACAGATCGCGCGCCTGATATTCAAACAGGTCCACGGGCTAGTGTCCTTCTACGTCGAAGTAGGTTTACATATCGATCAGCTGATCGAGAAGCAGATGCGTGAAGCCGGGCTGCCCCATTGGCACTTTAGTCCCTTGGCGCCGAACGCGTTTCACAGACTACCGCTTTAGTGATGAAGCGCACAGTTCTATGGTTTGTAGAAATTGCGGTCTTTCGGTTATGGCCGTGCCTGTGTGCTAAAACTCCTTGGTCAGCGGCGCATAGCGCAGCAGCAGGCGTTTCTCGCCGGCGTCGAACTTCACCTTGGCAACGGTCTTGTCCCCTGCGCCTTCGACGGACAGGACCGTGCCGTGGCCAAAGGAGGTGTGGTTGACCTTGTCCCCCACCGTCACGGAAATGACTTCCTTCTGCGGCTGGACCCGGCCGATGGCCTTGGACACGGGGGCTGCAGCGATGCTGCCGCCGGTGGATGATGCCGCGCCGGCTCCCCAGTGCGATCCGCTGTAGCGGCTGGAGGTGATGCTGCCTCCGCCGCCCCACGCCGGCCGGTCCATGCCTTCGCGCTTCCACTCGATCAGTTCCGACGGCACCTCGGCCACGAACTGGCTCGCGGGGTTGTACTGGCTCTGCCCCCACATGCTCCGGACCTCGGACCGGGTGAGATAGAGCCGCTGCCGGGCGCGCGTGAGTCCTACATAGGCCAGCCGGCGTTCTTCGGCCAGCTCGGCCGGGTCCGTGGCCGAGCGCTGGTGCGGGAAGATTCCCTGCTCCATTCCGGTGAGGAACACCACCGGGAACTCCAGCCCTTTGGCGGTATGCAGCGTCATCAGGGTCACCACGCCCTGCCGGCGGGATTCCTCGACCGCCGCGGCTACTTCTTCCGCGGAGCCCTCCGGTGCGTCCGGGATCTGGTCAGCGTCAGCCACCAGGGACACCTGCTCCAGGAACTGCTCCAGCGTGCCTTCGGGGTTGTCGCGTTCAAACTCGCGCACGACGGCGACGAGTTCAGCCAGGTTCTCGACCCGGGATTCGTCCTGCGGGTCCGAGCTCTGCCTCAGCTGCGCCAGATAGCCGGTCTGCTCCAGGACGGCTTCCAGCGCTGCGGAAGCCCCGGAGCCGGACGCAACCTCGGCGAGGTCGTCGATGAGTTTCACGAAACCGTTGACCGAGTTCAGCGAGCGCGTTGCCAGGCCGGGAGCGTCCTCGGCCCGGCGCAGCGCCGTCATGAAGCTAATCCGTTCCCGCTCGGCCAGGGCCGCAATCGAATACTCGGCCCGGTCGCCAATGCCGCGCTTGGGCTCGTTCAGGATCCGGCGCAGGTTCACGACGTCGTCCTGGTTCGCCAGCACCCGCAGGTACGCCAGCGCGTCCTTGATTTCCTTACGCTCATAGAAACGGGTGCCGCCCACTACCTTGTAGGGCAGGCCCACCCGGACCAGCACGTCCTCGAGCGACCGTGACTGGGCGTTGGTGCGGTAGAAAATGGCGACGTCGCCCGGGCGCAGGTCTTCCTCATCCTGAAGCCGGTCGATTTCCTCGGCGATGAACCGGGCTTCCTCGTGTTCGTTCTCGCCGACGTAGCCCACGATCTTCGCGCCGTCGCCCTCCGCCGTCCACAGTTTCTTCTCCGGCCGGTTGGGGTTGCGGGAAATCACCGCATTCGCGGCGGAGAGGATGGTCTGGGTGGAACGGTAGTTCTGTTCCAGCAGGATGGTCCGGGCGGACGGGTAGTCCTTTTCGAAGTCCACGATGTTGCGCACGTCGGCGCCGCGGAAGGCGTAGATGGACTGGTCCGAGTCGCCGACGACGGTCAGTTCGGCCGGCGGAATGTCCAGCTGGTTATCCTCGCTGGGCACGCCTACCAGCTCACGCACCAGGGCGTACTGGGCATGGTTGGTGTCCTGGTACTCATCCACGAGGATGTGGCGGAAACGGCGCCGGTAGTACTCGGCGACGCCCGGGAAGGCACGGAACATGTAGACCGTCTGGGCAATCAGGTCATCGAAGTCCATGGCGTTGGCCTGGCGCATGCGCTGGGTGTATCCGGTGTACACCTGTGCAACGGCCTGCTCGAACGGATCGGAGTAATTGGCGCTGGAGGCATAGGACTCATCATCGATCAGTTCGTTCTTCAGCCCGGAGATCTTGTTCGCGATGGCCTTCGGGGCAAAACGCTTGGGATCCAGGTCCAGGCCCTTCGCCACCAGGGTGATCAGCCGGAGCGTGTCCGCGGAGTCATAGATGGAGAAGTTCGAATTCATGCCCACGGCTTTGGCCTCGCGGCGCAGGATCCGGACGCAGGAGGAGTGGAAGGTGGAGATCCACATGGTCTTGGCGACGCCGCCCACCAGGGATTCGATCCGCTCACGCATTTCCGCTGCGGCCTTGTTGGTGAAGGTAATCGCCAGGATCTGGCCGGGGTTCGAACGGCCCGTGGCCATCAGGTACGCGATCCGGTGGCTGAGCACGCGGGTCTTTCCGGAACCGGCTCCGGCCACGATCAGCAGCGGGGAGCCCGCGTGCTTCACTGCTTCTTCCTGCTGCGGGTTCAGGCCGCGGAGCAGGTCGGCTGCCCGTGCTTCATCCACGCCCCGCCCACCGCGGGCATGGCCCCCGGAAGCCTTTGGCGCTTCGGCAACGGCACCCGCTGCCTGGCCCTCAGTGTTCGGGGCGGCGTCATCCCCGGCAGCACCGGAGGCAGTCTTGGATTTGCCGGGCGTGGAAAAGTACGGATCAAAGAGATAGTCCATGGTGCGGTTAAGTCTAGGTCCTGGCCCTGACATTTTGCCGAAGGGCCGTGCTGGCCGGGGACAACCATCGCCGGCAGCGGTTATCCCTCAACGAGGAGCCGCTGCACGTCGCGGACGGCGGCTGCGGGACCGGCGACGTACCACCGGAAGCCGTTGACCTCGATCACCGCGGTGGCTCCTCCCGCCGCTTCCACGATGGCCTTGCCTGGAAGCCAGTCCCATTCCGGGCAGCTGTGCTGGAACCAGACACCGAGCCGCCCGGTGGCCACTGAACCAAGGTCGCATGAACCGGACCCCAGCATGCGGATGGTGGCCGCACCGGCAGCCGCCCTGGTCCAGGGACCGGCAACTTCGCTGCGCATGAGCCAAGTGGGGTGCAGGTAAGTTCCCGCGCTCAGGCGGTCCAGGCCGGCGTCGGGCAGGGCAGGCAGGGCGCCCCCGTTCAGGGTCGCTGCCCTCCCGGGCCCACCGAGCCAGAGCTTGTCCTCCTGCGGCTGGAACACTGCTCCAAGGAGGACACCGGGGTTGTCCACGGGCAGGTCCGTGTCCTCGTCGGCACGCAGCGCCAGGGCGGAGCACCAGTAGGGAGAACCCGAGAGGAAGTTGTAGGTCCCGTCCACCGGATCGATGACCCAGGTCCGGCCGGAGGTCCCCTGGTGGCTCGCACCCTCCTCCCCCACAATGCCGTCGTCCGGCCGCAGTCTTCGGAGCGTCTCAAGTATCAGCTTTTCGGCGGCATGGTCAGCCGCCGTGACGACGTCGGACACCGACGTCTTTTGCCTTCCGGTCAGCCCCTCTTCGCGCATCGCGAAGGCGAGGGCACCCGCCTCGCGGACCAGGGACGCGGCCAGGACGAAATCTTCTTCAGTGGCGAACGCGCTCATGGCCCCACCCTAGCGGGCCGCGCAAGGCCCCGCCGCCGTCCACAAGCCGCCTCCCCCATACTGTAGTTATGGGAAAAACTCCGGCACAGCGCGCAGCAAAGCACGGCGAGAAGGCTCTGACTCCTGTCCAGCGGGAAATGGCCGCCAACCAAACAACGCAGCGGACACCGCAGCAGGCCAGGAACAACGCCAATTTGATCCTGATCGCCGCGGCGGCCACCGCGCTGTTTATGTTTTGGTACTACCACCTTCTGGGGCTGAACCAGATGTCCCAGTTGTCGGGCGGGCTGGCCATGCCGGACTCATTGATCGGCGGGTACGACATGGAGTACCTGGCTGCCCTGCGCTCGGCAATGGATGCCGATGCGCTGGGCCAGCTCAGCTACCTGCACAAGACGGCGGGCACCATATTTCCCCTCATGTTCGGATTTGCCTGGCTGTTGATCATCGGCCTCAACACCCAGCGACGAACGCTGCGCTGGGTGCTGTGGGCCGCGCCGATCCTGTTCGTCATTGCGGATCTGTGGGAGAACGTCGCGATTGACAACGCCCTGGGGTCTGCGGAGCTAGCGGCCGGTGACGCCGGCCTGGCCAGCATCCTGACGGTTGCCCGCTGGGTCCTCCTCGGGCTCAGCCTGGTGGCGTCCGTGCTTGCCGTGTTTAGCTCCCGGACGGCTCGGCCACCAGAACTTGTCGCCGAGGACAAACACTAGGGCCGGCACAATCACGGTCCGCACGATCAGGGTGTCGAACAGGACACCGATGGCCACGGTAATACCCACCTGGGTCAGGGTGACCAGGGGCAGGACGCCCAGCACCACGAACACTGCGGCCAGCAGGATACCGGCGCTGGTGATCACGCCGCCGGTGGAGCGCAGAGCTGCCAGCATGCCCTTCTTGGTTCCCATGGTGCCGGCATTCTCTCGGGCCCGGGTGACCAGGAAGATGTTGTAGTCCACACCCAGCGCCACCAGGAACAGGAAGCTGTACAGCAGGGTCAGGGTGTCCAGGGCCGGGAAGCCCAGGACGTTCACGAACAGCAGCCAGCTCAGGCCGCTGGCGGCAAAGAAGGTGAGCAGCACCGAACCGACCAGCAGGAACGGCGCAACGAGGGACCGCAGCAGGACCAGCAGCACCAGGAACACCAGGATGATGACAAGTGAAACCACCAGGGTCACGTCGTGGGTGTTCGCATCCAGCTGGTCAACCCGCTCGGCTGCTTCGCCGCCAACCAGGGCTCCGTACTCCGGGGTCTCCGCGAGCTCAGCGCGCAGATCCCGAATGAAGTCGTTCGATTCCCCGGTTCCTGCTTCATAGGAATTGATCAGGTCAATCCGGGTCAGACCATCGTGCTCGTCGGTGATGGAGGCGCTGTCCACGCCGTCCAGGGAGCCGAGCTCCTCCGTTGCTGCCTCTGCCTCATCCGACTTCACCAGGACGATCACCGGGGAGGTGCTGCCCGCAGCGAATCCTTCGGACAGGGTCTCCGCAGCAGTTACGGCTTCGGGCTTGTCCGTGAACTGTTCGTTCTCGCTCAGGCCGATCTTGGCGCTGAAGAGGCCGCTGGCCATGACCAGGAGAACCACGACGGCGATGCCGGCGATCGTCTTCGGCCGGCGGGCCGTTGCGTCGCCGAGCTTGCCCCAGAACTTGCCTTCGCGTGCCGGGTCTCCGACCTTGGGCACAAACGGCCAAAACAGCTTCCGGCCCAGGAGCACCAGTGCAACCGGCAGCAGGATCAGGGCGCTCAGGATCGCGAAGACGATGCCCAATGCGGCGGAGAACCCGAGTCCGCGGTAGCTCATGGTGTCGGTGAAGAGCAGGGTCAGCAGTGCCAGGATGACGGTGCCGCCGGAGGCGATGATCGCTTCACAGGTGCGGGTGAGGGCCTTGCCCATGGCCGCGTAGACGCTGTCGTGAAGCCGGAGTTCTTCGCGGTAGCGGGCAATGAGGAGCAGCGCGTAGTTCGTGGCGGCACCAAACACCAGGACACTGGTGATGCCAACTGCGGACGGGTCGACTTGAATCCCGACCAGCGGGGCCAGCACGTCCACCATGCGCAGGGAGAGCTGTTCGATGGTGCCTACGACCGCCAGCGGGACGATCCACAGCCACGGTGAGCGGTAAGTGACGATCAGCAGCAGGGCAACGACTCCTGCGGTCACGGCAAGGAGCGTGAAGTTGGCTCCGGCGAAAACGCCGGCCAGGTCTGCGGTAAACGCAGCTCCGCCGGTCAGTTCCGCCTTGATTCCCTCCGGCGCCGCGCCGCTGACGGCCTCGCGCAGGTTGGCAACCTCTTCGCCCACGGCGTCGCCGTCGTCACTGGCTGCCTGCAGCGTGACCGGGATAATCGCGACTACGCCGTTTTCGGAGACCATCGGGGGAACCTGGGCGGGCGGTGCTTCGACGCCAGCGTCCGATGCTGCGGCACTGATGTCAGCGATGCCCGCAATGTCAGCCTCGCTCATTTCGCCGCCGTCTTCGCGCGAAACCACAATCAGCGCGGTGGACTGCTGCGCATCAGGGAATTCCTTGAGCAGCTCCTGCACCTGGGTGACCTGGTACTTATCGCTGAGCTGGCCCACGGTCGAGGACTCGTTTTCGGGGACCGGAATGGCAAAAAGCCCCACGATCACTACCAGGCCAAGGAACAGCGTGACCAACGCCGCCCTGGCCGAGCGAACTATCCCTGCATGCATTTCGGACTCCTGTTTGGGGGCTGGAAAAAGTAACTAGGGAACAAAGTATCTCTTATTTAGAGATACTTCAACATGGAGCTACTATGTACCCGTGGAGAGAAATGAGCTGAGGCTTGAGATCGTGAATGCCGTGCGGGGCTTGGGCCTGGACGGCCAGCTGGTCGCGGACGCTTTCGCCCACAGCCACGGTTTGAACTCCACCG
Organism: Arthrobacter sp. zg-Y916; assembly: GCF_020907385.1. Taxonomy (NCBI): domain Bacteria; kingdom Bacillati; phylum Actinomycetota; class Actinomycetes; order Micrococcales; family Micrococcaceae; genus Arthrobacter; species Arthrobacter sp. zg-Y916. Next base: position 205,064 of record NZ_JAJJOD010000007.1, read on the forward strand.
ACATGCGGGCACTGACCCTGATTATGGAAGCCGAAGTGCGGGGAGAACCGCTCACCGCGGGAAGGCTCAGCAGCCTGCTGGGAACATCCACCGGAGCCACGACTGCAGTGATCGACCGGCTGGAGCGGATCGGGCACATCCACCGGACCCGTTCGGAGCAGGACCGCCGCAAAGTGACGCTGCATTTCGAAGCCCTGGCCCGCCAGCTCGCCGGCGCCTACTTTGGCCCGCTGGGCCTGCTGACGAGCCAGGTCATGGACCGCTACAGCGAGGATGAGCTGGAAACCATCCACAGCTTCCTCAACGGCATGCGGCAGGCCTACTCCCAACATCTGCAGGCGCTGGAGGAGTCCGGCGGCGCGGCCGAGGCCGGCGCCGCATCAGCCGGGGAAAACAGGTAAGCTGTCTATCGCTGCCGGCACCCGGCAGCCACGCCTCCGTAGCTCAGTAGGATAGAGCGGCCCTCTCCTAAAGGGCAGGTCGTCGGTTCGATTCCGGCCGGGGGCACTTTTTTATGCCCCGCGGGCTCCCGGCTATTTGACGGCGCCGGCTGTCAGGCCACCGATGAGCCGTTTCTCAATGACTGCGAAGAGAATGATCACCGGGACGATCGCGACGATTGAGACTCCGAAGACGTACTGCCAGCTGGTGGAGTACTGGCCAATAAACTTCGTCAGTGCCACTGAGAGCGGCTGGTTCTCCGCCGTGGACATGATGACCAGGCTGGCGGCGAATTCGTTCCACGCCGACACGAAGGTAAAGATCACTGCGGTGACAATGCCGGGCCACACCAGCGGGAGGTTCACGGTGAAAAGCACCCGCAGCCGCCCTGCGCCGTCGATCTGTGCAGCCTCGTCGATTTCCTTGGGAATGGCGGCAAAGAAGCTGTGCATGATCCAGAGTGCGAAGCAGAGATTGAAGGCGGCGTTGATGAGGATCATGGCAAGCCACGTGTCGTTCAGGTCCAGCCACAGCATTTGCCGGAACAGCCCGGCGGTCAGGACAGCGGGCTGGAGCATCTGGGTGATGATCACCAGGAACAGGAAGGCCATCCGTCCCGGAAAGCGGAAGCGTGCCGTGTAATACGCGGCCGGGGTAGCCACCAGCAGCACCAGGATGGTCGAACACACGGCGATGATGACCGTAGACATCAAGTTAAAGGTCAGCGGCGTTTCAGGCGTGTCCCACATGGAGGCGTAGTTGCCGAACTGCAGTCCGTCCTGGGGAAAGTAGGCCGGGGGCACAGCGAGGATTTCGGACCGGGTCTTCAGCGAACCGACCAGCATGATCAGGTAAGGCGTCAGGAATACCAGCGCAATGACTGCCCCGATTGCAGAGCGCAGGCCCATGCGGCGCCGGCTGTTTTCGGCGGTGCTGTTGCCGCGTGTCCGGAGCTTCAGCGGTGCCGGGACGTGAACGGGAACGGGCGCGGTGGCGGCCATCTAGGCCTCCTTCATGGGCTTGACGACTTTGACGTACACCGCGACGATCACGAGCACCACGGCAAAATTGACCACGCTGAGCGCACTGGCAATGTCGAGCCGCCGCTCGAACTGGAGCACTTTGAAGATGTAGGTCATCAACGTGTCCGCGTTGTATCCGGGAATGGAACCCGTCATGATCCTCAGGATGGGCAGGTTGTTGAAGACGTTGATGATATTGATCAGCACCGAAACGGCCAGGGCACCGCGCAGCTGCGGCAGGACGACGCTGAAGAACGTCTTGGCGGGTCCAGCTCCGTCCATTTTCGCGGCTTCCAGTGTGTCGCCGGGGATAGCCTGGAATCCGGCAAGCAGGGTGTAGGTAGTGAACGGCAGGGACACAAAGACTCCCACGATGATCGCTGCCGCAAGGGCGGAGGCAACGTTCTTGGTGAAGCCGTAAGGGCTGTCCATCAGCCCGATGTCCACCATGAACTTGTTGATGATTCCGTAGTCCCGGTCCAGCCCGTAATAGAACACAGTGGTAGTCATGACGACGCTGGCGGCCCAAGGCACGACGACGGCCATGCGCACCAGTGTCCGGCCGGGAAACGGCTTGTTGAGGAAGTTCGCCAGGGCGAGCGAGATCAGCACCGTCAAGCTCACGACGACGACTACCCACACCACCGTATTGAGCAGGATGCGGGGAAGATTGGGATCGCTGAAGATCGTGGCGAAGTTTGCCAGGCCCACACCTTCGACGTTGGTGCCTGCCTGGCTGATCTTCCGCGTTGAGCTGTAGATCATGTAACCGGCGGGAAAGACCACCACGCCAAATATCAGCAGCAGCACCGGGCCTATCCAGGGAAGGGCTGCCAATATTTCCCGGGACCTCTGTGCCTTCGTCCGTGGTTTCGGTTTCGGCGGTTTCCGTCCCGGAACCGATGTCCGCGGCGTGGTCAGTATGCTCATGTCTGGCTACCGTTCTCGGGCTGAGGGGCCGGCCCCCGGCGTGCGGACCGGCCCCTGCTGCTGCATCTGTTCTGCTGTATCTGTGCTGCTGTATCCGTGCTGCTCTGTCCGGTCTAGGAAGCGTCTGCCTTGGACTGGATCTGCTCCAGGACCGTAGCCGCGTCCTGGTCTTCCAACTGGCCCATCAGGGACTTGAAGGCACCGTCGGTGGCATTCCAGGCCGGGTTCGTTGTCGGGTAGAACTTGGCGCTGGGCAGCATCTCGAGGAAGGGCTTCAGGGTTTCGTCCGACGCCATGGCCTCGGATCCGCTCTTCGTCGTGGGAAGGAAGCCCTCCGTCTGGACCCAGTTCACGTACTGGTCCTCGGCAAAGAAGAAGTCCATGAACGCGGTAATGGCCTCGGCCTTGGTGTCGTCGTTCTTGAACGCCATGAGACGGTCAGCGACGCCAAGGGTAGACGGCTCACCCGTGTTCGTCGGAACACTGGTGACACCGTAGTTGAGGTCAGGATTCGCTTCCTCAATCTGTCCCACAGTCTGCGGAAGGGCGTAGACCATGCCGATCTGGCCCTGTGCGAAGACGTTCAGCATGGGGGTGCGCTGGGTGGCTCCGGGGTCCGGCTGCGTGACGCCGTCGGTGATCATCTTCTTCATGAACTCCGCCGCTTCAACGTTTTCCGGGCTGTTGACGGTGATTTCCGATTCGTCGCCGAAGCCGCCGCCGTTGCCTGCGAACCAGATCAGGCTCTCACCCTGGGCTTCCTCGGACCCCAGCGGCATACCGTATCCGGGGGTTCCTGTCGCCGAGATCTTCTTCGCGGCCTCATGCAGCTCATCCCAGGAGGTGGGCGGAGCCTCGACGCCGGCTGCGTCGAACAGGTCCTGGTTGTAGAAGAGGGCACGTGCCGAAGCAATCAGCGGCAGACCATACTGTGTGCCGTCCAGCGCTTCATTCTCCGCGAACGATTCTTGGAAGTCGGCGATTGTCTCCTCGGAGGCAACATCCGCCGCGGGGTAGAGCAGTCCCTCTTCCGCGAAGGCGGAGAAAGCACCGCCGTTGTAAATGTCCGGCGCTTCCCCTGCCTGGATCTTGGTCTGCAGGACTGATTCAAGGTTCTCCCAGGACTCGACCTGGAGATTGATGTCGATGTCCTCGTTGGCCGCCTCGAATTCCTCGATGACACCCTCCCACAGGGCCTTGGTGCCGTCGGAATACGTGGGGACCAGCATGTTCAGGGTGGTGGCGCCGTCTTCGCTGTCCCCTCCCCCGCCGAAGCCGCAGGAGGAGACTGCCAGGGTGCCGGCGGCGACGGCCGCCATGAGGCCCAGGGGGAGTTTTCTCTTCATTGAATCCTCTTTCAAGTGATGGACCGGTAGGGCGCGTGATAAATCATGACTTTTTCTACCTGTTCACAATCACAAGCAAGCAAGCAGATGCCACATAATTTCCTGCCCAGTGCACAGAGTCAAGAGGTTGGAAAAAGTTTCATGACACCGAAACGTGCGGGCTTCGCGGCTTTGCGGGCGGAAACGGGCCACCAGCTAGGATGATTTTTTATGATTGCTGGACATCTAAAGCAATCAAGATGCACCATGAAGTAATCGCGCGCCCCGGGAGTGAGGCGCATCCTTCGAAAAGGAGCACAGCCCGAAATGCCCGAATCTGCGACCACAGCATCCGCCGCCACCCTTCCGGGGCAATGGATGCGCGAAGAACTCCAGTCCCAGCCCGGGATCTGGGAACGCGCGATCAGCCAGGCAGGCGGCGAGCAGCTGCTCCCGGGCAGCGGAGCGAGAGTGGCCGTGGTGGGGTGCGGCACCTCGTGGTTCATGGCACAGGCCTACGCCTCTGCGCGTGAGAGTGCCGGCCACGGAGTCACCGACGCTTTTGCCGCCTCTGAAGCCGCCGGCCTTACGGCACGGGGATACGACACCGTAGTTGCCATCACGCGCTCCGGGACCACCAGCGAAATCCTGGAACTCATGTCCAGCCTCCGCGGCACAGGAACACGGACGGTCCTCGTGCTGGGAGCAACGGGAACGCCTGCCGCCGAACTGGCCGATGCCGTCATTGCACTGCCGTACGCCGACGAAAGATCCGTTGTCCAAACCCGCTTCGCCACGGCAGCGCTTTGCTACCTGCTTTCCTCCCTCGGCTGGGATCTCTCGGACGCGGTCGCCGATGCCCGCGGGGTCTTGGAGGAAAGCACTCCCGCGCCCCTGCTGGAAGCCGGACAGTTTACTTTCCTGGGCCGGGGCTGGACCGTCGGCCTGGCCCACGAGGCGGCCCTCAAAATGCGGGAAGCAGCCCAGGAGTGGACGGAATCGTATCCCGCCATGGAATACCGCCACGGCCCGATTGCGATAGCTGCACCGGGGAGGGTCACCTGGCTCCTGGCTCCGGAGCCCGCTGGACTCGGCGATGACGTCCGTGCTGCGGGCGCGCGGTTCGAGGCCGAAGGCCGGCATCCGCTGGCCGAACTCGTCCGGGTCCACAAAGTCGCACTGGAAAGGGCACTGGCCGCTGGTTTGAACCCTGACAGTCCCCGCAACCTGACCCGCTCCGTCATCCTGGACGACTAGGACTCCAAATGCACCCCTTGGTTCCCCGGGACGGGAACGGACTCGTCCTCGCCCTCGATGTCGGCGGCACCGACATCAAGGTCGCCCTCCAGGACGGCTCGGGCACACTCCACGGCCTGAGACGGCTCTCCACGCCCCGCGACGCCCAGCGTCCAGGCGACGTCGTTGTCGAAGAGGTCGCCCGGCTTCTGGCGGATTACCAGGAGCAGGCAGGCAGTGTGCCCGTCCGATCCATCGGTTTGGTGGTTCCGGGCCTCGTGGATGAGGTATCCGGCGTCGGCATCCTCTCCACGAACCTCGGCTGGCGGAATTATCCCTTCTCCCGCAATGTCGAGGAGGCGACCGGACTGCCGGTGGCGTTCGGACACGACGTCGGCCTGGCCGGTGAAGCCGAGATGCGGCTCGGCGCCGGACGCGGACTGCGGGATGCCGTCGTCATGGTCATCGGCACCGGGATCGCCGGAGCCCTGTTCTGCGACGGCCGGCGCGTCCATGGCGGCGGGTTCGCCGGTGAAATCGGGCATGCCCCGGTGGCAGGCGGCATCCCCTGCGCGTGCGGCGCCTCGGGCTGCCTGGAAACTGTCGCTTCAGCAGGTGCCATTGCCCGCCGCTACACAGAGCTCACCGGCGTGCCTGTCTCCGGCGCCCGGGAGGTCCTGGCCGCGGCTGCTGCCGGGAACACCGACGCCGCCAGGATCTGGAACGAGGCGGTCGAGGCCCTCGCCGCTGTCGTCGCTTCGATAACCGCGGTGCTGGGCAGTGAAGCGGTCATCTTCGGCGGCGGACTGTCCCAGGCCGGCAGCGCATTGCTGGATCCGGTGGCACGGCTGGTTGATTCCCGCCTCTCCTTCCACCGCCGTCCCCGGCTGCTCAGCTCCGTCCTTGGACAGGATGCCGGCCTGACGGGGGCCGCGCTGCGCGCCCGGGACCTGCTGGCGGCAACCGCATGAACCAGGTTCCCGGCACGGTCCTCACCCTGACCCCGAACCCCGCTCTCGACGAGACGTACGCCGTTCCCGCCCTGATACCGGGAAGCACCCACCGCGTGCAGCCTCCGCTGGCCCGGGCCGGAGGCAAAGGCATCAACGCGGCCCGCGTGGCACACCAGCTCGGTTACCGGGCGCTGGCGGTCGCTCCCTCCGGCGGTCCGGCGGGGAAAATATTCCGAGCCGAACTGGCTTCTTCCGGCCTGCCCCACGTGCTCGTGGACACCGCAGCACCCACTAGGCGAAGCATGGCCTTCGTTGATGAGGGGAGCGGGCTGACGAGCATCTTCAACGAAACAGGATTCCCGCTTTCGCCGGGGGAAGGGGAGCACCTGCTGGGAGCTGTCGAAGCCGAACTCCCCCATGCAGGCTGCCTGGTTGGTGCGGGCAGCCTCCCGCCGCAGGCTCCCCCCGATTTTTTCGCCCGGCTGGTCCGGCTCGGCAACGCGTCCGGGCTGCCGTGCATCATTGACACCTCCGGCCCCGCACTCCTGGAGGCCGCGGCCGCGGGCGCCTTCCTGCTCAAACCCAACCGCGAGGAATTGGCGGAGGCAACCAGGCAGGCTGGCGTCCCCGCAGGCGCGGCAGCGCTCCTGCGGGCCGGAGCCCGGAACGTCCTGGTCAGCGCGGGCGCTGAGGGAATGTGGCTTTTTACCGCGGAGGAGACGGGCGCTTTCTACACTGCATCACTGGGCCGCAGCCTGCCGGGAAATCCCACCGGAGCCGGGGACGCCGCCGTCGCGGCGGTTGCCGTCCAGCTGGCCGCCGGCAACGTTAATCCGGCGACCTGGCTGCGGGCCGCGACGGCCTGGTCCGCAGCCGCTGTTCTCATGCCGGCTGCCGGCGAAATATCTCCCCGCTATGCCTCCTTCGCGGACGAAGTGCAGGTACATCGGGTTACCCGGGGCGCAGCCCTGACACAGGAGGAAAACGCATGAGCCTCACACCTACCCGCACGCTGGTGCAGGACGCAGCTGCGACCGGAACCGGCATAGGCGCCTTCAACGTCCTGCACCTTGAAACAGCCGAGGCGATCGTCATGGGTGCGGAGGAAGCAGGCCTGCCGGTCATCCTGCAGATCTCGGAAAACTGCTCCGCGTACCACGGGGCCCTGGAACCGCTGGCTTTGGCCTGCAGGTCCGTGGCATCCGCTGCCTCCGTCCCCGTGGCACTGCATCTAGACCATGCCGAGGACGAAGCACTGGTGCACAGCGCGCTCGAGCTGGGATTCGGCTCCGTCATGTTCGACGCTTCGCGCCTGCCGTACAGCGAGAACGTTGCCGCAACAGCACGAGTGGTGAAGCATGCCGAGGCAGCAGGCGTCTTCGTGGAGGCGGAACTCGGGGAGATTGGAGGCAAGGACGGCGCACACGCCCCCGGAATCCGCACCGACCCGTTCGAAGCCGTGGACTTTGTCCTGTCAACGGGAGTCGATGCCCTGGCGGTCGCCGTCGGGTCCTCCCATGCCATGACCGATCGGTCAGCCGCCCTGGATCTGGACCTGATTGCCGAGCTGCGCAGGAGCCTGGACGTTCCGCTGGTCCTGCACGGATCCTCCGGTGTGAGCGACGCCATGCTGGTCGCGGCCATTCGGGCGGGGATGACTAAGATAAATGTTTCCACCCATTTGAACAGCTTCTTCACCCGTGCAGTCCGCGGGGCGCTCGAACAGAACCCGTCTCTGGTGGATTCACGGAAGTACCTCCGCGCGGGCCGGGAGGCTCTGGCACCGGAGGCAGGCCGGTTGCTGACGCTCTTCTCGCTCCATGGGTGCCACTGCCCCGGCGAAGACTAGGAACCCATGGAAAAGACAGAGCGGCTGAACGCAATCCTCGATCTGCTCGCCGCGCAGGGCCAGGTCCTGGTGGAGGACATCGTCTCGCAGCTGGAGGTTTCTCCCGCCACGGCACGCCGGGATCTTGATGCCCTCGCCGCGCAGCGGCTGCTCACCCGTACCAGGGGCGGTGCCAGGATGGACGCGGTTGCCTACGACCTTCCCTCCCGGTACGCGCGCGACGACCAGGCCGCCCAGAAACAGGCAATCGCCCAGGCTGCCAGCGCCCTGGTGCCCAAGGGCGCAGTGATCGGACTCTGCGGCGGTACCACAAGCACGGCGATCGCCCACGCGCTCGGCATGCGCCGGGACCTCATGGAAACCTCCAGCAAGCCGACACTGACGGTTGTCACCAACGCCATTAACATCGCTGCCCAATTGGTCGTCAGGCCGAATATCCGCGTCATGGTGACCGGCGGCGTCGTCAATCCGCGTTCCTATGAGCTGGTGGGACCGTACACGGACACCATCCTGCAGCGGGTGGCGCTGGACCTGGCATTTGTCGGGGTGAACGGCCTGGACCCGGAGGTGGGCCCGACCATCAATGACGAAGCCGAAGCCGCCGTGAATGCGCTGATGTCCCGGCGTGCCTCCCAGACCTACGTAGTGGCCGATTCGTCCAAGATCGGTGCCCGCAGCTTCGCGACGCTCAGCGGCTTCAATTTCAGCAACCTGATTACGGACTCAGGGATTACTGCAGAGGAAAAAGCCGCCTTCGAAGCCGCAGGCACAAAGGTGATCGTCGCCGGCGCCTAGTCAGCCACGGACGCCGGCTCGCCGGTCGCGAACTGGGTGTTGTGCAGTTCGGCGTAGCGGCCCCGGGCCGCCAGCAGTTCCGCGTGCGTGCCCTGCTCGACAATCCGCCCGTCCTCCACCACCAGGATTCGGTCCGCGTTGCGGATCGTGGAGAGGCGGTGCGCAATCACGACGGCGGTACGACCTTCGAGCGCTTCGGTAAGGGCTGCCTGGACCGCTGCCTCAGAAGTGGAGTCCAGTGCGGCGGTCGCTTCATCGAGGATGACGACGCGCGGCTGGGCCAGCAGGAGCCGGGCGATGGTCATTCGCTGGCGTTCTCCGCCGGAGAGCCGGTAGCCCCGCTCCCCGACCATGGTCTCCAGCCCGTCCGGCAGCGACCGGATCAGGTCTTCGAGCCGCGCCCGGCGCAGGGCATCCCAGATCTCTTCTTCGGAGGCTTCGGGGTTCGCCAGCAGCAGGTTGGAACGGATCGTCTCGTGGAACAGGTGCCCGTCCTGCGTCACCATGCCAAGCGCCGAACGCATGCCTTCAAAGCTGAGGTCGCGGACATCGGTGCCGGAGAAACGGACAGCCCCTGAATCGACGTCGTACAGGCGGGAGAGCAGCTGCGCGATCGTTGACTTGCCGGCGCCGGAGCTGCCTACCAGTGCCACCGTCTGGCCGGGCTCCACCCTGAACGACACTCCGTGGAGCACGTCTTCTCCTCCGCGGCTGTCCAGGACCGCCACGTCTTCCAGGGAGGCCAGGGAGACTTTGTCCGCCGTGGGGTAGGCGAATCTCACGTTGTCGAACTCCACGCCCAGCGGTCCGGCGGGAACCGGAGCGGTCTTTTCCTTCTCCCGGATCAGCGGCTTGAGGTCCAGGATCTCGAATACGCGTTCAAAGCTGACGACGGCGCTCATGATTTCCACCCGGGCATTCGCCAGCGAGGTCAGCGGTGCGTACAGCCGTGTCAGCAGCAGGGCCAGGGTCACGACGTCGCCCGTGTTCAGGGTGCCGGTCAGGGCAAAGTAGCCGCCCAACCCGTACACCAGGGCCAGTGCGAGCGCGGAAACCAAGGTCAGTGCCGTCACGAAGATGGACTGCATCATGGCTGTCTTCACGCCAATGTCCCGGACCCGTGCAGCACGGACGGCGAATTCCGTGGATTCCGCCTCGGGCCGGCCGAAGAGCTTCACCAGGGTGGCGCCGGGAGCGGAGAACCGCTCGGTCATCTGGGTGCCCATGGAGGCGTTGTGGTTGGCGGCCTCGCGCCGGAGCGCGGCAAGCCGTCCGCCCATCCGCCGCGCCGGCACCAGGAACACCGGGAGCAGGAGCATGGCCAGCACGGTCACCTGCCAGGACGTATTGAGCATGACAATCAGTGTCAGGACCAGTGCGACGACGTTGCTCACCACACCGGAGAGCGTTCCGCTGAAAGCCTGCTGGGCGCCGATGACGTCATTGTTCAGGCGGCTGACCAGCGCGCCCGTGCGGGTCCGGGTGAAGAAGGCGATCGGCATGCGCTGGACGTGGTCAAAGACGGCGGTCCGCAGGTCCAGGATGACCTGCTCGCCGATCCGGGAGGAGAACCAGCGGGTGGCAAGGGAAACCCCCGCATCCGCGATTGCCACCACGGCGATCAGCGCCGCCAGCCAGATGACGGTCTCCACGGAGGTCTGGGCCACGAGGGCGTTCACCACCTCACCGGCAAGGACCGGCGTGGCTACGGCGAGGAACGCTCCCAGCGTGGACAGCGCCAGGAAGCCGATCAGCTGCCTGCGGTAAGGGGCTGCGAACCCGAGAATACGCTTCAGCGTCTCGCGGGAAATCTTCTTGTCTGTGCCTTTGGCCGTGGAGATCTTATACAGAGAACTCCACGCAGCACCTTCCATGCTCATGCGTCTAACTTCCTTACTTGGCGGCACCTACCAGCTTAAGCGACGGAGTCCCTGTGCCTGCCGTTCATAACCGCCGCCGCTTCCGCGTCATTCCCGGGCGCGGCAGCAGCCGGAGGGGACACAGGTAACGATGTGTCCTGCACCACGGGATAGGCCCGGCGCTGGGATACACTCAAACCGCCCGCACACAGCCGGGAACACAGAGTGAAAGGGCCGCTATGCCCACGGCGCCGACCCACGAGGGGCTGTCTACCGACAGCCCCGGCGATGACCTGCCGGCGCTGGTTGCCGTCAGCGACACAGCACTGCGCAGTGCAGTGGAAGAAGCGCTTTCATTCGCCCGGCTGCGTCCGGTGTCCTCCGGCAGTGTCCCGGACGCTCCGCTTCCCGTGCTCGCCGTCGTCGACACGGCCACGGTGGAGGCCGCAGGGCCGGACCTGCGCAGCTGGCTGCTCCCCGGTGCCGACGGCTCCGGTCCCCCTGTCATCCTCATCACTACGGGTGAGCTCCTTGATGTGGAGGACATGGTGCGGCGCGGCATCACGGACTTTGTGCTGAGCCCGCTGGCCGGCAATGAGCTGTCCTACCGCGCGGCGCTGATCCGGGCCGAGTCCCTGGCCGTGCGCCGCCGCCGGGAGGTGAACAACCTGCTGCGCGGCAAGGCGCGTGTCATTTCCGCTGCTGTCCGCGCCACGAACGACCCCCATGTCATGGCCGACGCCGTTGTCTCCGGCCTGGGCGGCGTATTCGGTGCCGACCACGTCGCCCTGACAACCTTCCCCGATGAACGGGTGCCGGAGCTGCTGACCTCCTGGAGCCGGCCCGGAACCCGTGCCGCGATCCCGGCCCCCGACCCGGGCCAGGCCATCGAAGTAGCGGAAATGCTGTGGGAAAACGGCCGGGTGCTGGCCGCGCGGGACCACTGGGATCCTGAATGCGACACGCACCCGATCCTGCACCCGGCTCCTCGCGAGGCCGGGCTGCGCACCTCGGTGATCGTGCCCCTGGGCCACGGGGACCGGCCGTTCGGCATCATCTGGCTGGCGGGAGAAAACACGGAGCGGGTCTGGACTCCCACGGAGCTTTCACTGATCCAGCACGTCAGCGGCAACCTCGCCCACGGACTGGTGCAGGGCCACCTGATTACGGCCCAGCGCACCGTCCTGGCCCGCCAGCGCGAGCTGGACCGGGAGAAAACCGACTTCGTGGCCACGATCAACCATGAACTGCGCACGCCCCTGACATCCATCACCGGATACTTGGATCTCATCCTCGACGGGTCAGGCGGCGGGATCTCGCCCGAAATTGCGCAGATGCTCGAAATCGTCGGCCGCAACGCCAGCCGCCTGAACCACCTGATCGGCGACCTGCTGACCATTTCCCGCTCAGACGCCGAGGAACCCCGGATGGACGTGGAGGAGCTGATCCTGAGCGAACTCCTGGATCAGGTCATCGCCTCCCTGACCCCCGCTGCTGCAAGCCGGAATATCGGCCTCACGCTGCAGGAGACGGATTCGGCGTTCCGTCTGGACGGCGACCGCGAACAGCTTGAACGGGTCTTCAGCAACCTGGTTTCCAACGCGGTGAAGTTCACGCCGCCCGGCGGGTCGGTCAATGTGGAGGCCTGCCGCGTTCCCGTTACGGACGGCAAAGCTCCTATGCTGCGCATCTGTGTCCGGGATACCGGTATCGGCATCCCCGCTGAAGACCTGCCCAGGCTCTTCGGACGGTTCTTCCGCGCGTCGAACGCCACAGCTGCAGCCATCCCCGGTACCGGACTGGGCCTGGCGATCGTCCAGGACATCGTGCACCAGCACGGCGGTACGCTCACCATTGACTCCGCCGTGGGCGAGGGCACCTGCGTCGAAGTACTGCTGCCCAGCGGCTAGGAACCCGCCCCGGTGCCCGCGGCGACCTCTGCCCGCGCTTCGATCCGTTCCGGGAAGCAGTAGCAGTTCAGCGAACTGCCGCGGCTGAACCCCACAAGCGTCATGCCGGCATCACGCGCCAGTTCCACTGACAGTGAGGACGGCGCCGAGACCGCCGCCAGGACCGGAATACCTGCCAGCTGGGCTTTCTGAACAAGTTCAAAAGAGGCCCGGCCCGAGACCTGGAGAACCGTGCCGCGCAGCGGCAGCAGGCCGTTGCGGAGCGCCCAGCCCACCACCTTGTCGACGGCGTTGTGCCTGCCAACGTCCTCGCGGAGGCACAGCAGTTCTCCCTCGGCCGTGAAGAGTCCGGCCGCGTGCACTCCGCCGGTCTTGTCGAAGAGCGCCTGGCTCCCGCGGAGCCTGTCCGGCAGCGACGCCAGCACGTCCAGGGGTACCCGCACGCCGTCGTCGGCGACATCGAAATGGGAGGACTTTCGCACTGCTTCAATGGAGGCCGTACCGCAGATGCCGCAGGAGCTGGAGGTGTAGACATGGCGTTCCATGCCCGTGTCCGGCAGCGCCGTACCGGGGCGCAGCTGCACGTCCACGACGTTGAATGTCTGCTGGCCTTCCTCGTCGACGCCGGCGCAGTACCGCATCGATATGAGCTGGCCGGCTTCCCAAATCACGCCTTCGGAGACGAGGAAGCCCGCCACCAGGTCAAAGTCATCGCCCGGCGTCCGCATGGTCACCGTGAAGGATCGGCCCTGGAAGCGGATCTCGAGCGGTTCCTCGCCGGCCAGTACGTCGTCGCGCTTGCTGGCCGTCCCGTCGATGCGGAACCTTGTAATTCGGGCACGCCGTGAAACCCGTCCCATCCCATCGCTCCTCAATAAGTCTTAGACTGGCCTCACTTCAGACTAGGTGAATTCTTACATGAGGACGTGGTGGCTGTGCCAAGCAAGGCTCCGAAGAACGGAATCGACGAATCCGAACTGCGGGTGGGTGAACCCAAGACCCATGCCGTCGGCCTTCCGGCCGTCATCAATTCCCTGCGTATTTCCTTCGACCAGATGGGTGCGCTCCGCAGCGCGCAGACCCTCATGAACGTCAACCAGAAGAAGGGCTTTGACTGCCCCGGCTGCGCCTGGCCTGAAGGAGACAAGCGGCATGCCGCAGAGTTCTGCGAGAACGGGGCCAAGGCCGTAGCCGAAGAAGCCACGAAGCGCCGGGTTCCGCCGGAGTTCTTCGCTGAGCACTCCGTGGCCGAGATGCTGGAGATGGACGACTACTGGCTGGGCCAGCAGGGCCGGCTCACTGACCCCATGGTGCTCGAGGCCGGTGACACCCATTACCGCCCCATCAGCTGGGACGCTGCCTATGACCTGATCGTCGAGGAACTCGGCGCCATGGATTCCCCCGACCAGGCAGTGTTCTATACCTCGGGACGGACATCCAACGAGGCCGCGTTCCTCTACCAGCTCATGGTCCGGGGCATCGGAACCAATAACCTGCCCGACTGCTCGAACATGTGCCATGAATCCTCCGGCTCGGCGCTGACCGAAACCCTGGGCGTGGGAAAGGGCACCGTCAGCCTGGACGATGTGCAGGGCTCGGACCTGATCATCGTGGCCGGCCAGAATCCCGGCACCAACCACCCCCGGATGCTGACCGCCCTGGAACGGGCCAAGAAGAACGGCGCGACCATCATCGCGGTGAATCCCCTGCCGGAAGCGGGACTGCTGCGTTTCGACAACCCGCAGACGGCGTCGGGCATCCTCGGCACCAAGTTCGGCGGCGGAACCCAGCTCGCCGACGACTTCCTCCAGATTCGTCTGGGCGGGGACCAGGCGCTCTTCCAGGGACTCGGCAAATACCTGCTCGAGCAGGAGGAAGAGCACGGGAACGTGTTCGACCATGCCTTCATCAAGTCCTACACAGACGGGCTGGACGCCTACCTTGCCGAACTCCGCCGGACCAGCTGGGATGAAATCTGCTTTGCCAGCGGCCTGACCCGCGCACAGATCGAAGCCACCGGCGCCCGCCTGACCGCATCGAAATCCACCGTGGTGTGCTGGGCCATGGGCCTGACGCAGCACAAGCATTCCGTACCGATGCTGCGCGACATCGTTAACGTCCTGCTGCTCCAGGGCAACGTCGGCCGTCCGGGAGCCGGAGTGTGCCCGGTGCGCGGACATTCCAACGTCCAGGGTGACCGAACCATGGGAATCTTCGAGCGCATGCCGGAAGTTTTCCACGACCGGCTCGACGACGAATTCGGATTCCAGTCCCCGCGCCGCCACGGCTTCGACACCGTCAACGCGATCCGTGCCATGCGGGATTCGAAGGTCCGCGTGTTCATGGCCATGGGCGGCAACTTCATCCGCGCGACCCCGGATTCCCTGGTCACGGAGGATGCCCTGCGCAACACGGCGCTGACGGTCCAGGTCTCCACCAAGCTGAACAAGTCGCACCTGGTCCATGGCACCAGGGCCCTCATCCTTCCGGCCCTGGGCCGTACCGACCGCGACACGCAGGCCAGCGGGGACCAGCGGGTCACTGTGGAAGACTCGATGAGCGCCGTCCACGCATCCCAGGGGCGGCTGGACCCGCCCGGCCCGCAGGTCCGCTCCGAGGTTGCGATCGTCAGCGAACTCGCGGAACGGCTTTTCACCGGGACCAAAGCGCCCTTCCGGAACAACGCCCCGCAGCTGGACTGGCTGGCTGCCCGTGCGGACTACTCCGTGATCCGCCGCCACATCGAGAACGTCATTCCCGGGTTCGAGGGCTTCGAGTCCAAGATCAAGCGGGGCGGCGGAGGTTTTGTGCTTCCCAACGGCCCCCGTGACGGCAGGAAGTTTGCCACGGCGACGGGCAAGGCCCGATTCACGGCGAATGAACTGCAGTACCCCAAGGTGCCCGAGGGCCGCCTCATCCTGCAGACCCTGCGTGCGCACGACCAGTACAACACCACGGTGTATGCCAAGGATGACCGTTACCGGGGCATTTACGGCGGGCGGAGGGTCGTCTTCGTCAATGCCGCCGATCTGGCGGCGGCCGGACTCAAGGACGGTGACCTGGTGGACATGGTCTCGGAGTACGAGGATGGGGTGGAGCGGCGCGCCGAGAGCTTCCGTGCGGTCGCCTACAACACCCCTGTGGGCTGTGCCGCCGCGTACTACCCGGAGGCCAATGTGCTGGTGCCGCTGGACTCGGTTGCTGACGTCAGCGGCACCCCCACATCGAAATCGGTGATTATCCGGTTGGAGCCTGCTTCACCGGCCACGGCAGCGGCAGCGCAGTAATACTCTGGTCGGGGCTGCAGCCGCCTTCGGGTACCACCATCACGGCGTCAGCGTCGGCCAGTCCCCGCAGCATGCCTGAGCGGTAGTACTGCGAGGGCATGGCACGCCCGTCCTGGATGCGGCACGGCACCAGGCGGGTCTTGCCCGGCATCGGGTCGATGCTGACCCCTGCCAGCACATGGCGCTCCGGTGCCGCCGCTGCGCCGCGAAGCCCGTCAAGCAGCGGCTCCAGGACCGTGAACACCGCCATCATCGCGGCCAGGGGGTTGCCCGGCAGGGCAACCACAAACCGGCCGTCGGGAAGGCGTGCCAGCAGGGTGGGGTGGCCCGGACGCATCGCGATGCCGTCTATCAGCAGCTCTGCGTCGACGGACTCCAGCGCGCGGCGCAAATGGTCCGCCTCTGATGTTCCCGTGCCGCCGGTGGTCACCAGCACATCGCCGGAGGACATCGCCAGGGACGCTTCGTCCACAGCATCGGTGCTCAGCGCCGCGACGACGTCCTCCAGCCGGTCCGGAAGCCGCCGCACGGCATCAATCCTGCCGCCGAGCATTTCCACCAGCTGCGGAAGCTGGGGGCCGAAGGTGTCCCGCACCTGACCGGAGTCCGGCAGGCCGAACTCGATGACTTCGTCCCCGGTGAACAGCAGCGAAACCCGTGGGGCCCGCAGCACTGGCAGCGTGTCATGGCCGCAGACCGCAGCCAGCGCGATGTGGGCCGGGTTCAGCACCGTCCCCGCGGGGATCGTGGTTTCTTCTGCTGCTGCTTCCTCCCCCGCCGGGCGGATGTGTTCACCGGGCCGCGGTTCGTCAGCCCGGGCAGAAGGCCCCGGAACGATGGTCTGGGGATCCCCGGGACGCAGCACCCCGTTTTCGGAACGCAGCACCGCTTCTCCTCCGGCCGGAATCAGTCCACCTGTCAGGATCGGCACGGCCTGTCCCCGCTGCAGCGGACGGCGGCCCGATTCGCGGTGGATCTGCCAGCGCTCATGTTCGGGCTCTTCGGCCGTCACAAGCGTCCACGGCGGTGCTCCGGCCACGGCCCAGCCATCCATGGCGGACGACGGGTAGTGCGGCACGGGCTGGAGGGCAACGGCGTCGGAGGCAAGTGTCTGGCCAAGTGCTTCAGCCAGCGGGACCGTCTCAAACGGCAGCGGCCGGGCCGCGGCGTGGGAAGCCCGCCGTGCCTGTTCCCAGGAAGTGTTCGGCTGCAGCGGCAGAATGAGGGGTGCGGCGCCGTTCACTTCTGCTCCTGCGTCCCTGCGGCGTCGCATTCACGCTGGGCTGCCCGGATAGCTGCCCGCATGGCGAGTGCCTCATCAGCCTGCCCGCTTCCCGCAGCCAGGCCGGCTGCCAGCCCGGCGACGAAGGTGGTGAGCGGTGCAGCAGGCCGCACGACGTTGTGTGCTGCTGCTGCGGCCAAGTCGAGGACCGCGTCGATGTCCACCTCTGTGCCTTCGAGCTCCAAGGACTGCAGCAGGCGCTGCGTCCAAGCTTCAAGTTGCTGCTGCTGGGTTCCCATAGTGGCTCCTTTGTCCGTCGCGTAGCACCGGAAGCAGCAGGTTTCAGGCGGTGCGGTTACCCGGGCTGATGCCCCATCTTCCGGCATCCTCCCAGGTGTCCACGTCCGCGGTACTTCCCGCTGGAACGGCGACCTCTCTCCACTGCACCCTAGCAAGCAGGCTGAACATTGACAGATTCTCCAGTCCCTCCGGACGCGCTGCCACGCAGCGCCGCAGCTCGGCGCTCCGGTACAGCGCCGCCAGCGGTTGCGCCTTGCCCCTTGCATCGACTGCCATGAGGGAGGTTCGGGGATCCCGGGCGGCTTCAGTGAGCAGGGCGGGAACTGCACGGGCCACGCCGGGCATGTCGCAGGCCAGCACCAGTATCCATTCCGGCGCAGGGCGGCCGCGGGCAGCGGACCGCTGGTCAAGCACCGTGAGGGCGGCGCCGACTGCCGCGGCCGGGCCTGCGAACGGAGGATCCTCACGGACCCGAACGCAGTTATCCCCGTGCCTAAGCAGCATTGATTCCAGCCGGTCAGGTCCGGCGACGGCTATTTCGCGGGCTCCGGCAGCGGCGTCGAGGGTGATTTCAAGCAGGCTGTTTTCCCCGAGGACCAGCTCCGCCTTGGGCACACCCCCCAATCGGGAGGAGCGTCCGCCGGCCAGGACGACGGCGTCATAGGCAGGCGGGGGCGGTTCCGGCAGTGCCACTAGGCTGCCGTATCGCCGAGGAAGGGATTCCACTGGGCTGCGGGCTGCTCCAGCTCACGGATCTGCCACCGGGCACCCCTGGGTGGCCGGGGAGTAAAGCGCAGTTTCCATCCGAGCTGGTTCAACGTCTTGTCCCCTTTGTGGTTGTTGCATCTCAGGCAGCAGGCCACAAGATTCTCCCAGCTGTCTTCTCCCCCGCGGGACTTCGGCACAACGTGATCAACGGTAGAGGCCTGCTTACCGCAATACGCGCAGGAGTGCCCGTCCCTTCTCAGGACACCCCGCCGCGTGGCGACCGTTCCCTCGCGGTAGGGAATGTTCACGTAGCGGTTGAGGAGAATCACTGAGGGGCGTCCGAAGACGTCCGTGGGGCCGACCACCGGATCGCCGCTTTCTGCAAGCACGCTCGCTTTGCCGGTGAGCACCAGCACCAGCGCGCGCTTGAAAGTTACGACAGCCAGCGGTTCGTAGCCGGCATTCAGAACCAAGGTTCGCATGCACGTTCCTCTTCGCCTGCCCGCCGGTGCAGGCGGAGAAGCAGCCCCACCTTTACACCGCGGTACTTCGAATCTTGATTGCAAGAGTAAGCCGCGGGAGGCAATCGCGCCATTTAAGGGGAAGGAAAGGCAAGGAATCGGCGGAGTGCCGAGCGGCCGCGCCTATAGCCGGGCAGAACCAGCAAAGGACCTTCCCGAGGGGGAAGGTCCTTTGCCGGACTGTGTCAAAAGGTACTGCTAGGTCAAAAGGTACTGCTAGCCGCCAACGCGGATGTAGACGCCGCCCGAGCCGAGCTCTGCCGGGGCAACCACTGTCTGGTTTCCGAAGAAGCCGCCGTGGATGGCCTGACCGTTGCCGACGTAAACAGCAATGTGAGCCAGGCCCATGCCGCCGTCGGCGTAGTAGATCAGGTCGCCCGGAAGCGCCTCAGCTGCACCCACCGTGCGGCCGAGGGAAAGGTAGCCGGCCGGCCACCCGTGGTAGTTGATGCCTGCAGCTGCCAGGGCGTTCGTTGCCAGCATGGTGCAGTCCTGCATCACGCCCAGCTGTGCGTAGGCAGCGGCCGCGATGGTCGCGCCGACACCGGAGGCAACTGCGGGAGCCGCCTGGGCGGGTGCAGCAGCAGCTGTACCGGTGCCCTGGGCCTGCGCTGAGGGAGCGATGACCTCCTGCGACTGCACCGAGATGTCGGCGGTTTCGGCGGTTTCGGCGATTTCTGCTTCCACAACAGACTGCTCGGCAGCAATAACGCCGGGTACCTGTGCGAGCTTCAGCTCCAGGCCTGCTGCATCAGCAGGGACCTGAAGAGGGATGGAGGAGAGATCCAGCTTGCTGGTCTGCACGTCACGGGAGGTCTCCGCACCGGCAGCGTTTGCTGCGACGCCGGTGGTCAGTACCAGGCCCGAGGCTGCTGCGATGACAGCGGCCTGGCGGCCCATCGTGCCGGCGTTGGTGCTGACTGCGCCGGCCAGGGCGGTGAGGGTGCTGGTGCGCTGGACAGGAGCCCGGTGGCGCGCGCGCTCAGTTGTCGAGGTCATGGAAGGTGTTTCTCCGTAGTTTCAGGCAACCGCGCGTCAGCTGACGCGGACGAAGCTTGCGCCGGGAAGGTCGGACAGGGAGTGCAGGCCGGTGTTCATGCCGTTCAGGCCACCGGAGATGACCTGGCCGTTGCCGACGTAGATGGCTACGTGGCCGCCGGTGATTACCAGGTCGCCTGCCTGCGGAGTGCCAACCACGGCACCGAAAGCGAAGAACTGTGAGGGACCGAGGTCGCCGACGGACTTGCCGACCGAGCGCAGTGCCTTCTCGACCATGGCGGTGCAGTCCTGTGCCACGCCGATCTGCGAGTAGGCAGAAGCTACCAGTCCGGCTGCAACGCCGCTGGCGCTAACCTCGGCCGCCGGAGTGGAAGACGCCGTGGTGAGGCCGGTGGAAGCCTGTGCTGCGGCTGC
This sequence comes from Arthrobacter sp. zg-Y916, assembly GCF_020907385.1. Taxonomy (NCBI): domain Bacteria; kingdom Bacillati; phylum Actinomycetota; class Actinomycetes; order Micrococcales; family Micrococcaceae; genus Arthrobacter; species Arthrobacter sp. zg-Y916. Next base: position 224,835 of record NZ_JAJJOD010000007.1, read on the forward strand.
GGGAGCGGCTGCGGCCTGCTGGGCTGCATAGGCTTCCTGCTGGGCGGCGAGTGCCGCTGCGGCTTCTTCGGCTGCCGCGAGCTCGGCTGCCGCAATTTCGGCGCGGATTTCGGCACCGGAAAGCGAGCCGGCAAGGGGCTCAACCGGAAGTTCGAAAGGTGCCTGCTCGGAGACCGTGACGGTCCCGTTGGAGGTCACAACGTTGAGGGGGGTGGATTCCAGTGCCTGGCGGTCAGTGGAGACCGGTGCGGCCTGCGCCGGCATACCTGCGGCCAGGACGAGGCCGGAAGCTGCGACGACGACGGCGGCCTGACGGCCGACAGATCCTGCGTTGGCGGTTACGGCTTTGGAAAGCGCCGTAAGCGGGCTGGTTTGGACTGCGGGCGCACGGTGGCGTCCGGACGTGTTTGATGACACAGTGTTTGCCTCTCCCAACGCCTGCGAGGTGAGCTGTCGGATTCGGATGGGAGTCACCCGGCTGCGGACGGCTAGGTCCAGCAACTTAACCCCTAGGGCTTCTTACGAAACCCAAAATTGGTTCCCCCGCCTCTGCCATGCGATTTTTGCGAACGGATCTCAGACAGTGGCAGAGCTCGGCGAACTGTTCGAGAGTGCCCGGTCTTTGCGAACCAGGCACGGTGACGAGAATATAACAACATCAGGGAAATGTCACGCTCAGGTCACGAAAGCGTGTTGAGCGGATCACAACCACCCAAGAGGGTCGACAGCAGTGCCGTTTACCATTACTTCGAAATGCAGATGGCAGCCGGTTGATGCGCCGGTGCTGCCGCTGGCGCCCACCAAGTGGCCGCGCTGGACCTTATCCCCCACAGACACGCTGATGGCGGAAAGGTGATTATACGTCGTCTCCACGCCATTGCCGTGATCGAGGACCACGCGGTTCCCGCCGCCGAGGGCATGCCACCCGGCAAAGGTAACGGTGCCGCTGGCTGCTGCCGTGACCTCGGTCCCGCAGGCAGCAGCAAAGTCCTGGCCGGTGTGCAGCTCTCCCGCTGCTCCCGTGATCGGACTGACCCGGTAACCGAAGGACGAGGTCTGCACCAGTTCGGATTCCAGCGGCGTGGCCAGTGTGCCCTTGGCTGCGGCCGGCGTGACGTCCATTCCGGCCACGGTGAGCCCCTGGAGCTTGGCGTCCGGATCAAACTTGCTGGTAAGCGCCGCCCGGTCGAAGCTCAGTGTGGCGTTCGGATCCGCCGACACGGCAGGTGCCGCTGACGGCATGGGCTGCTCCATCGGAATATCGGCAGCAGCGGTCGTAGGCAGGGCGACCGTCAGGACCAGGCCCGATGCCGCAGCACCAATGGCCAGCTTCTGTGCCGACGCCCCAAGGGGGCGCTGGACTGTTTCTGCGCGGCGCCGGCCTGTTGACCGGTCGGTGGAGCGTGGGCGCAGCGGTGCAGCCGGTGTTTCGGCTCTGCGCCTGCCCGAAGCTGCATGCTTCGACAAGTTTTTCCCTCTCTGCAAAGCCTGCGAAGTTAGCTGTCGGATTCGAGTAGAGAAAACTCGGCCTCTGACGCACGGGATCCGCAAGGATTCCATGCTGCTCGGAGGCTTCACCCCAAGGCAGCCCTGCTGCCGGTGATTGGGTCCTCCGCCCCTGCCTTCGAACGGTTGCACCTGCGGTCCAGTGGCAGGGTTCGGCTGTCGGACCGGTAAGCGGTGGGGTTGCTGTAGTCAGATGCAACTATAGGGTAAAAAGTCGAAAAGATACCATTCCGTTATCAGGACACCGGAATGTCGCGGGCGGGCTGCGCGACAAAGACGTGGGATGCCACTTCCGCGGGCAGTTCCAGTGCGCCTTCAATCCCGGGAACCCGCACGGAGATATAGCCGCCTACCACCTCCGCCGTAATGGTGGCGCCGGGCCGCAGGCCGGCTTCATCGAGCTGGGTCAGCAGTTCGGGATCCACCTGGATCGGTTCGGCCAGCCGTTCCAGCAGCATCTCTTCTCCCGGCTGGGCAGAACCCACCGCCGAGACCAAATTCAGGCAGCTGGTTGTCTGCGCCGAGGGCAGCCCGCCAATCGCCTCCAGGCCTGGAATGGGGTTCCCGTAGGGCGACTCTGTGGGGTGTCCCAGCAAGTCGTAGAGCCGCCGTTCCACCCGTTCGCTCATCACGTGTTCCCAGCGGCAGGCCTCGTCATGGACGTAGGCCCAGTCCAGTCCGATCACGTCGGCCAGCAGGCGCTCGGCCAGGCGGTGCTTGCGCATGACCTCCGTTGCCCGCCGGCGTCCGAATTCGGTCAGCTCCAGCTGACGGGTTCCCGAAACCACAACCAGGCCATCGCGTTCCATCCGGCCGATGGTCTGGGAGACCGTAGGACCGGAATGGCGCAGGCGCTCGGCAATCCGCGCCCGGAGAGCCACGATGTTCTCCTCTTCGAGTTCCAGAATGGTTCGAAGATACATCTCAGTTGTGTCTATGAGGTCCGTCATGACCAGCCGCTCCTAGCATTCGTGCGGAAGAGAAGGGATGGAAAACCGGCGTGGCGCAGACCGCGCCGCAGGTTCGGTTCCACGTTAGCCCATCGCACCGAACCGGGCCCAAACACCATGCCGCGGGCCACCTTAGGGCACCCGGTCACAAATAGGAACGTCACGGCCGCCGGGTGTTGAATGGAAATGTACGTGAAGTACCCTGCCAACCCGCTTGGAGCAAATACAACAATGGGCGAAACCACCGCACTTACCATCCCTGCAGATCTTCTTCCAAAGGACGGACGTTTCGGTGCCGGTCCTTCCAAAGTCCGCCCCGAACAAATGGAGGCTCTCTCCCGTGCCGGAGCAAAGCTCCTTGGCACCTCCCACCGCCAGGCTCCGGTCCGGAACCTGGTCGGCAGCGTCCGGGAGGGACTCTCCTCGCTGTTCTCCGCTCCCGAAGGATACGAAGTAGTCCTCGGCGTTGGCGGATCCACGGCGTTCTGGGATGTTGCGTCATTCGGCCTCGTGGAGAACAAGGCACAGCATCTTTCATTCGGTGAATTCGGATCCAAGTTCGCTGCGGCTACGAACAAGGCGCCTTTCCTGTCCGCATCCAGCATCATCAAGGCGGAGCCCGGAACCCGTCCCGAGGCGCAGGCCGAGGCGGGCGTCGACGTGTACGCCTGGCCGCAGAATGAGACGTCCACGGGCGTTGCGGCTCCGGTCCGCCGGGTCGAAGGTGCGGACAAGGATTCCCTGGTCCTGATCGACGCGACATCCGCTGCCGGCGGACTCGACGTCGACCTCTCGGAGGCGGATGTCTATTACTTCGCACCGCAGAAGAACTTCGCGTCCGACGGCGGGCTCTGGCTTGGCATGTTCTCCCCGGCCGCCATTGAGCGTGCAGCGCGGATCAACGCATCGGACCGCTGGATCCCCGATTTCCTGAACCTGCAGACGGCAATCGACAACTCACGCCTGAACCAGACCTACAACACGCCGTCGCTCTCCACCCTGGTGACACTGAACGCCCAGCTGGAGTGGCTGAACTCGAACGGCGGGCTGAAGTTCGCCACGGACCGCACGGCAGACTCAGCAGGCCGTATTTATGCCTGGGCCGAAGCGTCCTCCGTCGCCACGCCGTTTGTTGGCCGGGCCGAAGACCGGTCCAACGTGATCGCAACCATCGACTTCGACGATTCGATCGACGCTGCCGGGATCGCCAAGACCCTGCGCGCGAACGGCGTGGTGGACGTTGAGCCGTACCGCAAGCTCGGCCGCAACCAGCTGCGCATCGCGACGTTCGTGGCGATCGAACCCGAGGACGTCAGCGCACTGCTGCAGTGCATCGACTACGTTATCGAGCATTCCTAGCAGCAGGCATCCGGCACCCGCCGGGCAGCCGCACGAACAGGGCCCCGCCGCTACCGCGGTTTGGGGTCCTGTTCCGTTTCCCGGGTCGTCAGGTAGAGGCGCCGCCGGACGGTGCGGTCGTAGTGCAGGCGCAGATGGTGGGAACGCCAGGCCCAGACCAGTCCCACCACGGCGGTGATGATGCCCGATGCCGCCGCGACCCCAAGGCTCCACCGCGGTCCGAAAGCGTTGGACACCCAACCCACGATCGGCGCACCGAGCGGCGTCCCGCCCATGAAAATGGCGAAGTACAGCGCCATGACACGCCCGCGCATGACGGGGGTCGTCGTCGTCTGCACATAGGCATTTGCACTTGTCATCAGGGTCAGCGCAAACAGCCCGGTGGGAATCAGGGACAGGGCAAAGATCCACAGGTTCGGGGAGAACGCCGCAAGCAGGCAGGAAACCCCGAATGCTCCCGCAGCCCCGAAGATGAAGCGCAGCCGCGGGCGTTCCCGCCGGGCGGAGAGCAGTGCCCCGCAGACAGAACCTATGGCCATGATCGAGTTCAGCAGACCGAAGATTCCCGCGTCCTGGCCAAACTCGGTGCGGGCCATGGCTGCTATATATACGGCGAAGTTGAGGCCGAATGTGCCCACGATGAAGATCGCCACCAAGACCATGACCAGGTCCGGCCGGTACTTCACGTACTTCAGCCCTGCCCGGATGCGCCCCTTGCCCGGAGGCGCCTTGGGCAGCACCCGCAGCTCCGCGCTGCGCATTTTCAGCAGCGCCAGGACCATCGCCGCAAAAGTCACGGTATTGATGAGGAACACCCAGCCGGGCCCGACCGCCACGGTCAGCAGGCCCGCTGCTGCGGGGCCGACCATGCGGGCACCGTTGAAGGACGCACTGTTCAGCGCGACGGCGTTGGGCAGGTTCTCCTCGGAGACCACCTCGGAGACAAAACTCTGGCGGGCCGGGGCGTCAATCGCCGAGACGACACCCAGCGCCAGCGCGAAAGCGTAGACGTGCCACAGGTGTGCATGTCCCGAGAGCACCAGCAATCCCAGCCCGGCGCCCAGGGCAGCCATGGATACCTGGGTGGTGAGCAGGACCTTTCGCCGGTCGTAACTGTCGGCGATGAGCCCGGCCCAGGGGGCGAGCAGCAGCTGGGGTCCAAGCTGGAGCGCCATCACAATACCCATGGCCGCGGCATCCTGGTTCGTCAGGATGTCATAGACCAGCCAGTCCTGGGCCGTGCGCTGCATCCAGGTGCCGATATTGGAGACCAGGGCTCCAATGAACCAGATGCGGTAGTTGAAGATGCGAAGCGAACGGAACATGGGGGTTCACTTCTCCCTTCCGGGATCAAGAACCTGGTTCCGCCTGCTCAACTGTTATTCGTCCTCCATGGCCGCGCCGTCGGCTGCGTCCTCTTCCGGTTCGACTGCCTTTTCCTGCTCTTCAGCCCCGGTCCGGGGTTCCTCATTTTCGGGGGCAGCGTTCTCTGCGCGCTCCCCTGCCTTTACTTCTGCCTGGGCAGCAACATCCTCCGGACGGAGCCGCTCGGACCACGGAACCCATTCCGGAGCCAGGACAGAGTCCTCGGAGGGCAGCAGTCCGACTTCGCAGACCGTGGCGACCTTTCCGCGGGGAACCCGCGCAACGGTGGCGTACCACTGCCAGCCGCGGTAGCCGGCCCGATTCGCCTGGAACCGGTGGGTAACCAGCCGGTCAGCTTCAGGCACTGCCCCGATCCACTCTCCCAGCTGGACCTCCGGCACCACTTCCAGGAGCCCGGCGCGTGCCGTCTCCACGGCAGCTGCCAGCACGGCGTCCGGTTTGGAGGGCCGGCGCTGGGGCTTCCGTGCCGCGGGTTTTTTCGGCTCTTCTGGAACGAAGGTGTCGGTTGTGTTCACTGCGTGGATCTGCCCCTATGCGTCAAGGTCATCGGCGACGGCCCGCAGCACTGCAGCAACCTTGGTTGCGTGCTTTTTCTCGGGGTACCGGCCCCGGCGCAGTCCGTTGGAAATGCCGTCCAACAGTTTAATAAGGTCTTCGGTAATCACGGCCATGTCGTCAGCCGGCTTGCGCGTGGCCTTCGCCACCGAGGGCGGAGCTTCCAGGATGCGCGCGGAAAGCGCCTGCGGCCCGCGGCGGCCGTCCGCCACACCAAACTCCATGCGGGTTCCAGGCTTCACCTCGCTCACACCGGAGGGAAGTGCGGAGGCATGCAGAAAAACTTCCTGGCCGTCGTCAGTGGCCAGGAATCCGAATCCCTTGCCAGTGTCGAACCACTTGACCTTGCCGATGGGCACTTCGCTTACCTCGTTCTTAGCTAATGGATGCGGCGGTCCCGCCGCATACGGTGGTGCATCCGCAGCGAATCTCCGTTGATTCCCTGCATCGCTGTCCCAGCCGGGCGGCAGGGCACTTCCAGAGATACTACGGTGAAGTCTGTTCCCTTTAGAATATCCCGACGCTGCTAATCGCACTCCAGTGTCCGCTTTGATGGCCGGAAATTTTAGCTGTTAGCGTTAAACATCATGGACGAACGCCTCCCGCACCCGGGAAAATCTGCTGCCAACTCTCCCGGCGGGCCCGCTCATTCCGAGGGCGCCGGAGCTGCCCCCCGCACCCCCCGTTCACCGCTGCGGCTGATTGTGACGGTGCTGGCCGCGCTGCTGGCGCTTGCCGGCGTCGCGAGCCTTGCTGCCCTGCTCCTGGAAGCGCTGCGCGGCGAAAGCGTCTGGCCCGGTTTTGCTGCCGGGGCTTTCTACGCCCTGCCGATCGCTTTTGTGCTGATGGCGGGGCTGGTAATTGACTCAATCGTGCGCCGGCGGCGAGGCTGACCCGTTTGTTTTCGCCTCCACTCGGGTAACGTATTGGACGATGTCCGCGATCCGAGCATTGGCCGAAGACCTTGCAGCGCGCAGTGACGAACAACTGCGTGAGCTTTTGACCGCCCGGCCGGACCTGGTGCTTCCTCCGGTGCCGGATTTCCAGGCCCTGGCGGCCCGCGCATCCACGCGCATCAGCGTCCAGCGGGCGCTGGAAAAGCTCACGGCTCCCCAGATGCAGGTCCTCGAAGCACTGGATCTCACCACCAATGAGGACTCACACCTCAGCACAACGGCCTCCTGGCTGAAGGCCTCGATCGCCGGTTCAACCATCAAGGCCCTGGATTCGATCCTCAGTTACCTGCACCAGCTGGCGCTGCTGCGCCGTGCCCGCCCCCACCCCGGCGCCCCGAAGGCCGACGCCGGACGCCGCTTCTACCTGCCGGTGTCCGTTCTGGGTGAGGCGCTGGGCGCCTACCCGGCAGGGCTTGGCCGCCCGTATTCCACGCTCGCTGCCCAGCAGCCCGAGTTCGGGCAACGCCTCGTCGAGATCGTGGAGGGGCTGAGAAAGCGCGGCCTGCCCATCGAGAAGGCAGACACTCCCGCCACGGCGGCACATTCCCTGCATCACCTGGTCTCGGACCCGGCGGGCTGGAACGCCCTCCTGGCTGACGCACCGCCGCAGACCGGGGACCTGCTGCGCCGGTTCAAGTACTCCCCTGTCGGGACTATCCCGAAGAAGGCCGCCATCAGCCGCGCCGTGCTGGATAATCCCTCGCCGACTCCGGTCGAATGGCTCGTCGCGCACGGCCTGCTGGTGCCGCTGGATGCCCTGCATGTGGAGCTGCCCCGTCCCGTAGGCCAGGCGTCGCGCGGCCATGTCATCGTTTCTGATTTCCAGCTTGAGCCTGTGTCCCCGACACCGCGGGCGGTGCCGAATACCCTGCGCGACAACGCGGCCTTCGGAGCGGTAGCTGAAACCCTGCGCCTCATGACCGAACTGCTGGCCGTCGCTGCGGAGGCACCCATTGGAACCCTGCGGTCGGGCGGAGTGGGCGTGCGGGAGGTGCGGCGCGTCTCCGAAGCACTGCGGCTGGACCCCATGGGTACGGCCTGGCTGTTGGAGCTGGCTGCCCTCTCCGGCCTGCTGGTTCTTGATGCGGCCACCGCACGGTGGGGAACTGCCGAAACCGATTGGCTGACCCTGGACCGCGAGCTGCAGTGGCGCCGGCTGGTGGAATCCTGGCTGGAGGCAGAGCGGGCGCCCTCGCTGGTGGGCGGACCGCTGCCCGGCGGAGGAGTGATTAATGCCCTGGCCGGAGAGCTCTCGCGCCCCGATGCGCCCCTCGTGCGGCGCCGGGCCCTGGAAATGCTGTCCGAACTTTCCGCCGCGGGCGTTGGCCAGGAAACCCATTCGGCAGCGTTCGACGTCGAGGACCTGATCGGCGCACTGACCTGGCATCAGCCCAGGCTGCAGCGCAGGTTCGCCCGCCTGGTTCCGGGCATCCTCAAGGAGGCTGCCCAGCTGGGCCTCATCGGATCGGGTGCCCTCTCTGAGCTCGGCCACGCGGTGGCCGCCTCCGATTTCGGTAGGGCGACCGGAAGGCTAAACCAGGCCCTGCCGGCACCCCTGAGTTCATTCCTGCTCCAGGCCGACCTGACCGCGGTGGCACCCGGTTACCTGGATCCTTCAGTCGCCCGGCAGCTCTCCCTCATCTCAGATGCCGAGGGCCGCGGACCTGCCGCGATCTACCGCTTCTCGGCAGATTCCATCCGCCGCGCCCTTGATGCCGATATGGACGCCGCCTCGATCCTGGAGTTTTTGTCCCACTACTCTGCCACCGAGGTTCCGCAGCCGCTGCGCTACCTCGTGGAAGACACCGCCAGCCGCCATGGGCGCCTGCGCATCGGTGCAGCCTGGTCCTACCTGCGCAGTGACGACGAGGCAGCGCTCAACGCACTGGTTGCCGATCCCCGCTCCGCGCCGCTGGGGCTGACGCGGATTGCGCCGACAGTGGTTTCCTCCGCTGCCACGCCGCAGGAACTCGCACTGGCTATCCGCGGCCTCGGCTACGCGCCGGTCATGGAAGGCAGGGCCCGCGAGGCCAACGGTTCCCATGTCCGCCCCCCTGTGCCGGCACCGTCGTCGTCCAGTACCCGGGTGAACCAATGGGAACTCAGTGATGAGGACCTGGATGCCCAGCTGGCTGCGCTCCGCGGCCGCGGGCCGGCTGTGGCCAAACATAATGATGAGTCGATGCCGCTGGTAGGGCTGGAGACGCTGCGCAAGGCCATCCGCACCAAGAGTTCCGTGCGGATGGGAGTGGTGGACAGCCAGGGGAATGAACGGCAGGAGATCTTCGTTCCCCTTTCGGTAGGCGAGGGGCGGGTCAGGGTCTTCGATCCGCGGCGCGACGTTGAGCGCGTAGTGTCAATACACCGGATAATGGATGTGGAAATAGTGGAGGGCAGCCCAGCACATGGTTGACGGACCGTTGATCGTCCAAAGTGACAAGACCATCCTGCTGGAAGTGGATCACGAGAAAGCCCAGGAAGCCCGCCACGCGATTGCGGCTTTTGCGGAACTCGAACGGGCTCCCGAGCACATCCACAGCTACCGGCTGACGCCCCTGGGGCTGTGGAACGCCCGCGCCGCGGGCCTGGACGCCGAACAGGTACTCAACACCCTGCTCACGTATTCCCGTTTCCCGGTTCCGCACTCCCTGCTCGTGGACATCGAAGAGACGATGTCCCGCTACGGGCGGCTCCGGCTCGAGAAGGATCCACAGCACGGGCTGGTGCTGCGGACCAATGACTATCCCGTCCTTGAGGAAGTGCTGCACGCCAAGAAGATCCAGCCGCTGCTCGGCCCCCGGATCGACGGGGAAACCGTGGTGGTGCAGTCCGCGATGCGAGGCCAGCTCAAACAGCTCCTGCTCAAGCTGGGCTGGCCGGCGGAAGACCTCGCCGGCTACGTTGACGGAACTCCCCATCCGATCCTGCTGAACGAGGACGGCTGGGCCCTGCGCCCTTACCAGAAGCTGGCCACGGAGAATTTTTGGGCCGGCGGCTCGGGCGTGGTGGTGCTTCCGTGCGGTGCCGGGAAGACCCTCGTGGGTGCTGCTGCCATGGCTACCAGCTCCACGACCACGCTGATCCTGGTCACCAACACCGTCTCGGCACGGCAGTGGAAGGATGAGCTCCTCAAGCGCACATCGCTCACTGAAGACGAAATCGGCGAGTACTCCGGCGCGGTCAAGGAAGTCCGTCCGGTCACCATTGCCACGTACCAGGTGCTCACGCTCAAACGCGGAGGACTGTACCCGCACCTGGAATTGCTGGACGCCAACGACTGGGGCCTGATCATCTATGACGAGGTCCATCTGCTCCCGGCACCCATCTTCCGTATGACGGCTGACCTGCAGGCCCGCCGCCGGCTTGGACTCACGGCCACCCTGGTCCGTGAAGACGGCCGCGAGGGTGAGGTCTTCTCCCTCATCGGGCCAAAGCGCTATGACGCTCCGTGGAAGGACATTGAGGCCCAGGGCTACATTGCGCCCGCAGACTGCATCGAGGTCCGGGTGGACCTTCCGCGGGACGAGCGCGTTGCGTACGCCATGGCGGAAGACGGCGACAAGTACCGCCTGTGTTCGACGTCGGAAACCAAGTCCAAGGTGGTTGAGGACCTGGTCCGGCGCCATGCCGGGGACCAGATCCTGGTCATTGGCCAGTACATCGACCAGCTGGACGAACTGGCCGAACGCCTGGACGCCCCGGTGATCAAGGGTGAGACTCCGGTAAAGGAACGCCAGCGGCTCTTCGACCTCTTCCGCAGGGGGGAACTCAAGACCCTGGTGGTCTCCAAGGTCGCAAACTTCTCGATCGACCTGCCCGAAGCCTCGGTGGCCATCCAGGTCTCCGGGTCCTTCGGCTCGCGCCAGGAAGAAGCGCAGCGCCTCGGGCGCCTGCTGCGCCCGAAGGCTGACGGCCGGGCAGCGCACTTCTACACCGTCGTCGCGCGGGACACCCTGGACCAGGACTTCGCTGCGAAGCGGCAGCGCTTCCTGGCCGAGCAGGGCTACGCCTATTCCATCCAGGACGCTGCGGACATCGAAAAGCCCGCCTAGCCGAGGCGGGGTTTCCGTCCGAGCCGTGTAACTTTCCTGTCATGCTCCCGCCGCGGATAGTTTTCCCCATGGGTAGTTCTCCCCATGGGGCATTTGTGTTTCCTGCGCTAGATTCTTAGAGGCAATAGCCAGAGATTTGCTTCAGCGGAACGCAGCTCGTTCTGTCATCCAGGGGGGAAGATGCCGATTAACGGCTGGGATATCCAGGTCGCCGCAGTCCGCGGCGTCATTGGGAAGGCGCGGGCCACGGTGGAAGACCTGCAGGCCGAAGAGACCAAGCTCCAGAACGCGGTCACCTCCGCTGCCTGCTCCGCCAACAGTCCCGTCATCCTTCAGGCACTCACGGACTGCTATGAGGACTATTTGTCCCGGCTGCTCAACAGCGGCACCATTCGCGGCGACAACGCCTGCAATTCGACCAGCGACGCCGTCAATTCTTATGTGCGCGGCGATGAAGAGATGGCCGGCAATGCCAATCGGATGGCAGGGGAATCCCCGGCTGCCGGCGCGGACAGCACAGGAGGCGGACGGTGAGCGCGGGGAATCTCCCGGTGCTGCCGGACACCTGCGCCATCCGTGAAGACGCGGCCGCGATCGATGCGTCGGGAAAACGGGCGAAGGACTACGGCCAGGATCTGGTTGCAACCTGGACAGCGCTCCAGGACAGCTATCAGGCCCCCGAGCAGGACATAGTCCACGGTGCCATGGACAAAGCGGCCATTTACACCGACGCAACAGCGGATGTGACCGGCGCAATCCGGAATGCCCTTGATGCCTACGCCGACGCCGTCGACGCGCTTCGCCCCCGCTACGACGCCCTCGTGGCAGCGCTGGAAGCCCACGCCTGCCGGCCGCTGGACGACGACAGCCAGGAAAGCGCGGCCGCCGCACAGTCAGAAGAAGCACGCCTCACCCGTGAGTCAGCCTCGATAGCCGCCGAGCTCCAAGCTGCCGAAGACGCCTGCGCTGCTGCGATTTCCGGTCTGCACACGTCATTTCTGGAGCCGCACAGAATCGCAACGTCGCCCTACGCCGCGGTCTCATCCGGCCTGGCGGCCAACGGACTCCTTTCAGTGCACCAGAACCCCGGTCCCCGGCTGATTAGGATCGCTTTGGACCCCGGCTCCAACAGGCGCCGGCTCAATGTGCCCGGATCAGTCACACTGCGGTTGAACGGCCGGCCGTACCGCTACCTCCCGGCCGGCAGCCTCATGGCGGCGATGCTCGCGCCACTGGGCGCACGGGCGCTGACCATTCATCGGCCGGTGTTCCGGGACCCCCAGGTCCCGGGAGCCCGGCGGCGGACCAACGCGAGTGGAAACAGCGTGGCCGCTCCGGAGCTGCCGCGCTGGGCGAACAGGGTGGCCAATGGACTGGGCGTGGCGGACGGCGCCTTGTCCGTCTACAAGAACTGGTCCGAACAATGGAACCAGGACCAGCTGGAGCATCCTGAGATGAGTACGGGAGACCGTGTAGGCAGTGCCGCCGCCACCGCCGTTGTCGAAGGCGGTGGTGCCATTGGCGGCAGCATCGCGGGAACAGCAATCGGCGCTTCCCTGGGCAGCCTGATCCCCATCCCGGTGGTGGGAACGCTTGCCGGGGCCGCTGTGGGGGGATGGGTAGGCGGTGCCGTCGGAGAAGGCATCGGAAATGTCGTGAGAAACCTGAGGGACAAGGGACTTGCTGACGCTGTGGGCGGAGGCCTCAAGGAAACATGGGAGAATCTGAAGCTATGGTGACAGCGGGGATGATCCTTTTCGTAGCAGCGGCTGTGGGCGGAATCGCTTATATGCTCATTTCCGGCATAGCGGCTTATAAGGGAACCTGGCGTACGTGGGCGGGCCAAAGAAGCGTCTATCAGTTCGGAAAGCAGAACTACCTCGGGTTCTTCGGGCTCTATTTGCAGCCCGTCATCATTGTGGCGGTCCTGCTGAGCCTGGTTACCATCCTGGGCGCTGAGTGGGTCACCGACTGGGTTCTGGTGCTCACCATCACCCCGCTTTTCATGGTGGCGTTCGCCTGCTGTTTCCGCCTCCCCCGGATTATGCTGCCCGCGTGGTACAAAGACTGGCTGGACCGCGGTGCGGACAAGGACGAAGTCCTGAAACCCGAGTATTCCTCCCCGTTCTCCTGGCTGCGAAAGCCTAGGAATGTTCACCGCTGAGTGCAGCGCCAATGTAGCGCTTGAACGCCCGTCCGACTGGGAGGTCATTCCGCACCCGGACGCGGAACTGGTGGTGGCAGCACCGCTCACGAAGTGGATGGAGGAGGGCGGCTTCCGCCCGAACGTCGCCGTGACGGCATTCCCCTTCCCCGGCACCGTAACCCAGCTGAGCACAGTTGTTATGGCGTCACTGCTGACGTCCCTGGCAGACCCCTATCTGCTCTCAGTGGACCCGGTCCCCCAACTGGAAGCCGTCCGCCGGCTCGAGTACCTGCACCGGGGGTCCGGCGGGCTGATCCACTGCAGCCAGCTGCTGTTGTTCCGCAACGGACTGGCCGCCTCTGTGACCACCTCCTGTTCGGCCAACCAGCTGACCGCCTACGACGAAGTCCTGGGCGCCATCGCGCTCTCGGCCACCCTGAAGGACCCCTCCAATGGTTGATATTGTCCCGGACCGCGAGCCGGCACTGGATGAGGCCGCGAGCCGGATTCTCGGAGCCGACCTTGAAGAACTCGGCGGCCTGTCGGCCCGGCAGCCCTTCAGCTCCCGGGGACCGTGGCTGAATGGTGAAGCGGTACATCTGCTGGATGCAGCCGCGGAGAGCGGCTATGCCGGCCGTTTCCAGCGGGCCGGCCGGAAGGCGGGCCTTGCCGCCCTGGTCGAGGCCGGGCTCATGGATACCGCCGGACGCCTGACGCCGGAGGGCATCACCGTCACGGCACCGCTGACCTCAGCACGTGCCTCCGTCAGCATCCATTGCCTGCATCCCCAGGGATCCACCGAGCTGCAGATACAAATCGATGACGAGGATGCCCTGGTACTCGCTGGCCCCTCCCGCGCGGAACTCGACGCGGGCCGCATCGACCGTTATGAGTCCCTCGTCCAGCTGGATTTCGTCGGTCTCCCCGATCTGGCCCAGGTGGTAGCTTCGTGGCTGGGCCTGGGTCCCGCCTGGACCCTCACGACGGGTGCCCTCGATTTCCCGACCGAGGTCTTCGACCGCCGTATCGCTTCCGTAGACGAGCCGCCGCCAACGGAGGATCCGGCGTGGATCCGGATGTGGAGCGAACCGTGGTTCATCTGGCGTGTCCAGGTGCAAACCGCGGCCGGTGCGGTCCCCGAGTGGGGCTACGTGGACGCGGGCCGGGCAGGTCAGCATCTGCTGACGGTTGACGCGGAGCGTGCCACGCTCGAGCCGGTGACCTCTGGAATGGCCTACCGCGACCTCGTTTCCGCGTTGACAGTCTTCTGACGTTTTACCGGTTCCGTTCCCGCAGGACCGTACCGGGATGCCTCAGTGCTTACATGGGACATTTCCAGCTGACTTATTGCCGGCCTACAGACAACGTCCAGCTGAATGTAAGAAACTAGGCGGGTGAACAAATCGTCTGCACCCGAAGCACGCCTCCTCGTTGTCGATGATGAGCCGAACATCCGCGAGCTGCTCTCCACCTCGCTGCGTTTCGCCGGCTTCGACGTCGTTGCAGCCGGAAACGGCCGCGAAGCCCTCGCCGCCGTGGACGAACACAGCCCGGACCTGGCTGTCCTGGACGTCATGCTTCCGGATATGGACGGCTTCACCCTGACCCGCCGGCTCCGGGCCGCGGGACGGCACTTCCCCGTAGTGTTCCTGACCGCCCGGGACGACACCGAAGACAAGGTCACCGGCCTCACCGTCGGCGGGGATGACTATGTGACCAAGCCTTTCAGCCTGGATGAAGTCGTGGCCCGGATCCGCGCCGTCCTGCGCCGCACCCAGCCCCTGGACGATGACGACGCCGTCATCCGCGTGGAGGATTTGGAGCTCGACGACGACGCGCACGAGGTCCGGCGCGGCGGGGTCACGATCGAACTCTCCCCCACCGAATTCAAGCTGCTGCGCTACCTGATGCTGAACCCGAACCGGGTACTGTCCAAGGCGCAGATCCTGGACCACGTATGGGAGTACGACTTCAACGGAGACGCTTCGATCGTGGAGTCCTACATCTCCTACCTGCGCCGCAAAATCGACCGCAGCCCTGATGCCCCCGCACTGATCCAGACCAAGCGCGGCGTCGGCTACCTGCTGCGCACCACGGAGAAGCGCTGAGCCTTGATCCGGCGCTGGAAGTCCGCTTCCCTCAGATCACAGCTGGTGGCCATTATGGCCGTGCTCATGGTGGTGACGGTGACCATTACCGGTCTTGCCACCATTTACGTGCTGCGCCAGATCCTTGTCAGCAGGCTCGATGCAGACATCCAGGACAATGCTCCGGCCATTTCGCGCTACCTGATCTCAGGTGCGCCCTCGACTGACACCTCACTGTTCCGTTTCTACGGCCTGTACCTGAATGACGACGGCGAGCACGGACCCGAGACGCACTCCGACACCGACTTTGATACACCGATACTGCTCAACATCACGTCGGACGAAGTCACGGCGCGGGACGGCCGGGGCTTTGACGTGCCCGGCACCGCCCCCGGCAGCAAGGGATGGCGGGTCAAGGTCTTCCATGTGGCAAACCTCCCCGGATCTGTTGCCGTAGCTGTCCCGTTGGACTCCGTGGCTGAGACCGTGGATGAGGCCGCCTCGCTGGTGTTTTCCGTGGGGCTGCTGGGCACGCTCGGCGCCACGGGCATTGCCTACTGGGCGGTCACGCGGCAGTTCCGTCCGCTGAGCCAGGTCGAGAAGACGGCCGCAGCCATTGCGGCCGGTGATCTTTCCCGCCGCGTGGAAGTCGGGAACCCGGCCACTGAAATCGGCAGGCTTTCCCGGTCACTGAACGCCATGCTCGCGCATATTGAAACCGCATTCGCTGCCCGGACGCAGTCCGAGCAGAAGATGCGCCGCTTCGTGCAGGACGCTTCCCATGAACTCCGGACACCGCTGGTGACCATTCGGGGATTTTCCGAGCTGTACCGCCACGGGGCGCTGCAAAAGCCGGAAGAAATCGCCGCTGCCATGGGCCGCATTGAAAGCGAAGCCAAGCGGATGGGCCAGCTCGTGGAGGATCTGCTCACCCTGGCCCGCGTCGATGAACAGCGCCCGCTGGAGTACCGGCCCGTGGACCTGATGATCCTGGGCAACGACGCCGCCCTTGACGCACGGGCCAGTGCCCCGGACCGGGAAATCCGCGTGGTCGGACTTGACGGCAATTCGCCCCGGAGCGCCCCTGCCATGGGTGATGAGGCACGGCTGCGTCAGGTCGTGGCAAACCTGATGACGAACGCACTCCGGTATACGCCGGAAGGCTCACCCATTGAAGTCGCCGTAGGCGTAGCACCGGTGATTCATGACCGGATGGACGCCGTGCTTGAAGTTCGGGACCATGGACCCGGAATCTCGGAAGAGGACGCAGCCAGGGTTTTCGAGCGCTTCTACCGGGCCGATTCCTCGCGTTACCGGGAAACGGGTGGAACAGGTCTGGGATTGGCGATCGTCGCTGCCTTGGTGGCCCAGCACGACGGCACGGTCCGCCTGACCGAAACCGAAGGCGGCGGCGCTACGATGTCCATCCGCCTGCCGTATAAGCAGCCTGACAGCATGCCCGAACACGAGGACGAGACTGCAGAAGGCGACAGCCGGGAGGACGACGGCGGCGCCCTGCGTCCCTGAGTCCCGCTCGTCCCGGGCGGACCTGTCCTCCACCGCCCGGTCAACGCACCCCCGCTCTCCGCACTGTCCACCCTCTGGCGTGCGCTCCGGATGGCTGCCCTGCCCTGCCTGATCCTTGGAAGCACGGACCGCACCAGGCGGGCCCAGATGTGAGGAGGAAACCGTGGCGGGGTTTGTCGTCGACAGTGACATCCTGGCTGCCAAAAGCACCGAGGTCCGTGCGACCATCGACAGGCTGCAGGCAGACATCAATTCCATGCAGGCAGGGCTGCTGTCCCTCGGTGAGTCGTGGCAGGGACAGGCCTCGGCCAACTTCCAGCTGCTCATCACGGATTGGCGGACCACCCAGGCGAGGGTCGAAGAGTCGCTCGCCAGCATCAACCAGGCGTTGGCGTACGCCTCGGTCCAGTACGCAGACACGGAGGCGGCAAATACGGCGCTCTTTCGGCGCTAGGGAGGAGAACCTGCGGGTAACGCAACGGAGCGCGGCACCTCAAGAAGGTACCGCGCTCCTGCGCATGTGGTGCTGCCGGCCCGGGGGCCGGCGGTTGGGAACTAGAAGCCGCCCATACCGCCCATGCCACCCATGTCGTCGCCGCCCATGGCCGGTGCGGCCTTTTCGGGCTTGTCAGCAACAACAGCTTCGGTGGTCAGGAACAGACCGGCGATGGATGCAGCGTTCTGCAGCGCCGAACGCGTTACCTTTACCGGGTCGTTGATGCCTGCAGCAAGCAGGTCCTCGTATTCGCCGGTTGCGGCATTCAGGCCGAAGCCCTCGGGCAGGCCGCGGACCTTGTCGACGACAACGCCCGGCTCGAGGCCGGCGTTGTAGGCGATCTGCTTCAGCGGAGCATCGATCGCAACCTTGACGATGTTGGCGCCGGTTGCTTCGTCGCCTTCGAGGTTCAGGTTGGCGAATGCCTTCTGGCCGGCCTGGATCAGGGCCACGCCGCCACCGGCGACGATGCCTTCTTCAACCGCTGCCTTGGCGTTGCGGACGGCATCTTCAATGCGGTGCTTGCGTTCCTTGAGCTCAACCTCGGTTGCGGCACCGGCCTTGATGACTGCAACGCCGCCGGCCAGCTTGGCCAGGCGTTCCTGCAGCTTCTCGCGGTCGTAATCCGAATCGGAGTTCTCGATCTCGGCGCGGATCTGGTTGACGCGGCCGGCGATTTCGTCGGCGTCGCCTGCACCTTCGACGATGGTGGTCTCGTCCTTGGTGACAACAACCTTGCGTGCCTTGCCGAGCAGGTCCAGCGTGGCGTTCTCGAGCTTGAGGCCAACCTCTTCGGCGATGACCTGGCCGCCGGTCAGGATGGCGATGTCAGCCAGCTGGGCCTTGCGGCGGTCGCCGAAGCCCGGAGCCTTGACGGCTACGGACTTGAAGGTGCCGCGGATCTTGTTGACCACCAGGGTGGCCAGTGCTTCGCCTTCAACGTCTTCGGCGATGATCAGCAGCGGCTTGCCGGACTGCATGACCTTCTCGAGGACGGCAACGAGGTCCTTGACGTTGGAGATCTTGGAGTTGACGATCAGGATGTACGGGTCCTCGAGGACAGCTTCCTGGCGCTCTGCGTCGGTGACGAAGTAACCGGAGATGTAGCCCTTGTCGAAACGCATGCCTTCGGTGAGCTCAAGTTCCAGGCCGAAGGTGTTCGATTCCTCGACCGTGATGACGCCTTCCTTGCCAACCTTGTCCAGCGCTTCGGCGATGAGGTCGCCGATCTGCTGGTCACCGGCGGAGATGGAAGCCGTAGCAGCGATCTGCTCCTTGGTTTCGATTTCCTTGGCAGAGGCGAGCAGTTCGGCAGTGACGGCTGCAACAGCCTTCTCGATGCCGCGCTTCAGGCCCAGCGGGTCGGCGCCGGCAGCAACGTTGCGCAGGCCTTCCTTGACGAGGGCCTGAGCCAGGACGGTAGCCGTGGTGGTTCCGTCACCGGCGACGTCGTCAGTCTTCTTGGCAACTTCCTTGACCAGCTCGGCGCCGATCTTCTCGTAGGGATCGTCGAGTTCGATCTCCTTGGCGATGGAAACGCCGTCGTTCGTGATGGTGGGAGCGCCCCACTTCTTTTCAAGTACGACGTTGCGGCCACGCGGGCCGAGCGTGACCTTGACGGCGTCGGCGAGGGTGTTCAGGCCCCGCTCAAGGCCGCGGCGTGCCTCTTCGTCAAATGCAATGATCTTGGCCATAACGGCTATCGTCCTTCCGGAACAGTCATGCTTGGATGTTGCATTCCTTCTGAGGTGCCCGCGACGGACGGGGAGAATCGCACGATCTCTTTACGCGCGTTCCGCCCCTCACCCCAGCGGCTTGCTGGTTCACTCAACACAGGCGACTTTTAGCAGTCAGCCCGCAAGAGTGCTAAGTCAATAATTAGCACTCCCGCACCGGGAGTGCAAGCAGTCACGGCCGGTTGTGACCGGGGTTTCCATCCAAAACCCGAGCCGGTACCCCATCGCCCCACCGTGGACCGCCAGCTGCCTCCAAATCGCTGCCCGACGGCGTAGATTGGTCCCATGCACGCCCTTTCGTTACCAACGGGTTCCCTGCGGGCGGCGTGACCCCGACATCTTCAGGAGTAGGCAAATGGCGACGAACGAGCCCCCTCAGGGGCAACCCACCCCGGGCCAGCCGGAAGACCAGGATCCCACGGCGCAGGCCGCACATGGATCCAGCGCCGCCCCGCCTCCCTACGGCCGGCCGCCCGGCGATTACGACGAGTCGGCGCACCAGTCCCCGGAACCCGGCGGCTATCAGAGCCAAGGCCAAACAGGCCAGCCAGGGCAGAGCCCTTATCAGGGCGAGTATCCGGGACAGGGGCGCTACACGAACCCCGGGCACCCGGGCCAGTACCACGGTGAGTACCAGCCCACCGGCCAGTACCAGGGCCAGAACCCATATCCACCGGGCCCGCCGCCCGGCTACTACCAGCCCGGGCCGCCGAATCCTTACCAGCAGGGTTACCCGGCCCCGTACGGCTGGGCGCCGAAGTCCCGCCTCGCTGCTGGTTTGCTCGGCATCTTCCTCGGCGGCCTCGGAGTCCACCGGTTCTACCTCGGCTACACCACCATCGGCGTCGTGCAGCTGCTGGTAACCCTCTTCACTTTCGGGGCTGGTGCGATTTGGGGCTTCGTCGAGGGAATCATGATCCTGGCCGGCGCCCAGACCTTCCGGACTGATGCGCGCGGGATGCCGCTGCGGGAGTAATGGCCAGCGCCCAAGACCAGGGCGCCCCAACACGCGCAAAGAGAAAGAGCCGGGGGGCCCCCCGCGGGGGGGGGGCGCGCCGGGGGGGGTGGTGGGGGGGGGGGGGGGCACCCGCCCGCCG
>NZ_JAJJOD010000008.1:0-55950 GCF_020907385.1 Arthrobacter sp. zg-Y916
CCCGTGCGCCCCAACCTCGACAAACTCTATTCCGGCGCGCGCCGCCTGGGCTCTGGGGCCCCCCGGCTCTTTTGCTTGGCGGGGTCCGGCTAGACCGTCCGGACGTCTTCGGCCTGGGGACCCTTTTGTCCCTCACCGATCTCGAATTCCACCCGCTGGCCCTCTTCCAGTGTCCGGTACCCGGCTGACTGGATGGCGGACCAATGGACAAAAACATCAGTCTGGGCCTCATCGACTGTGATGAACCCGTACCCTTTTTCGCCGTTGAACCATTTGACGATGCCCTGCGCCATGCTTCTCTCCCCTTGTCCAGGTCAGTCCCGGGGCTGGTGCTCCGCCGGAACAGCTGCCGGGAGATCCGTGCCGAGGTGGGGCCGGACCGCTGTTACCCCGGCGGCTGGAGCTAACTTTAGCCACAGGGACCCGGCAGCGGTCCGGGGCGGGGAATTAGTTATCGAGTTTTAACAACACTCGGCTATTTACTGGAAACCGGGGCCCGCCACCACTGTCACAGTGGCGAATTCAGGCGACTCACTGAGCGTGGGGATCCCGAGGAGGGCAGACAGCTCCTCCGCGTTGGCGCGCTGGGCCTCGCCGTTGTAGAAGATGACCGAGCCCTGCAGCGGAGCTCCGGCCCAGTTGCCGACACTGGAAGTGATCCAGCCCTCGGCACCGATCCGGGCGGAGATGCCGGCGCCCAGGCCGCTGATGCCGCTTGCGTTCAGGACGACCACCGGCTGGGTCTTGTCTGCCGCGGGGGTCGATTCCACCGGGGTCGGCTCTGGGCTGCTGGACGGCACCGCAGACGGCGACGCAGACGGCGACGGCGGGCTGGACGGTGTTGCCGGGGCGCTCGGCGAAGCAGAATCGGTCGCTTCCGTTTCTGCGGCCACCGGTGTCGCGTTGCCGTCAGCACCGATGCCGAGACGGGGCAGGACCACATATGCGGCCAGCCCGACGAGGAGTGCCAGGACACCAACCGTAATGATCAGGCCAATACCACTTGAGCGCGCAGGGATGAGGCGTTCGCGGTGGACGCCCTGCCGTGTGGAGGTCTCCGGGACCTTATCGAACTCGTCCCTGGGGTATTGGCTCATGGTTGCGTTGTCTGTCCTTGATCTGTGGGGCCCTATGCGTCGGTGCCCATGCGGCGGGCAGTGCGCGCACGCTGGCGTGTAGTACGTAGTCTACGCAGCCTCTTCACCAGCATCGGATCGTGTGCCAGCGCTTCCTCCGTGTCGATCAGCGCGTTGAGGATCTGGTAGTAGGCAGTCGCAGAGAGCCCAAAGAGATCCCGGATGGCCTGTTCCTTGGCCCCCGAGTATTTCCACCAGGAACGTTCCAGCGAGAGCATCTGCTGCTCGCGTTCACTCAAAGGGCTCTCGGGGTCGACGGTGCCGTCCGGTGAGAAGGCCCCGGCTTCAGCTGTTCCTGCCACTGAGTGTCCCCGTCTCCTGGTCTGTTCCCCCGGGCGCGGCAGTAAGGCATGCCGGTGCGGGGGAAAGTCTGTGTCCAGCAGTAATCCTAAACCGGAATAACAACCTTGTCATTTAGGTGTGCCGCGGATGCGGTTGGGATTCTGGCGGGAGATATCCAAGACTGGACAGGTGAGAAACAGCGAAGAGCCGGCATTGTTCCCCCTGGATCCTCCCGTCACGCCCGGCGGCGGGCAGCAGGAAACCGACGGCGGCACGCCCATTCCTTTCACCAGCGGGACACCGCTGGCCTCGCTGATGGCCCCGGACTGGGCCGAGGCCCTTGCCCCGGCGGCCGGCCTGATCCACCGGCTGGGAGACGACCTCGAACGCCGCCGCAGTGCCGGAGCCCACATCCTGCCCGCCCCGCAGAACATCCTGCGTGCCTTCCGCCGCCCCATGTCAGAGGTGAAGGTGCTCATCGCCGGACAGGACCCGTACCCAACACCGGGGCACGCCGTCGGCCTTTCCTTTTCGGTGGAGCCGGGAGTCCGGCCCCTTCCGCGTTCACTGGCCAACATCTATAAGGAGCTGCAGGCGGATCTGGGCATCGCCCCCGCCGCCCATGGAGATCTCAGCGCCTGGACGGAACAGGGGGTCCTGCTGCTGAACCGTTCCCTGACAGTAGAGGCCGGCGCGGCGAACTCCCACCGCGGCCGGGGCTGGGAGGACATCACCGATCTGGCCGTACGGGCTTTGGCTGCGCGGCGGCGTGCTGACGGATCACCCCTCCCGCTCGTCGCCGTCTTGTGGGGGCGGCAGGCGCAGGCCCTGGCGCCTTTGCTGGGCGGTGCCCCGAGGGTTGAGTCGGCCCATCCCAGCCCTTTGTCCGCTTCGCGGGGATTCTTCGGATCCCGCCCCTTCAGCCGCGCCAACGAGATGTTACTCGCCCAGGGCAGCACCCCGGTGGACTGGCAGCTTCCCGGGGTACCGTAGAAGCAGTCCCCCCGTACCAGGAGAAACAACACATGCCTGAAGCACCCGCCACACGTTCCCCTGCTCCGGTCCGGCGTGCAAGGCCCGTCCACACCATGCAGGTCCTGCGCCGGGAACAGCTCTCCCGGCACATGGTGCGGATTGTCGTTGGCGGCCCCGGGTTCGACTCGTTCCACCCCAGCGAATGCACGGACGCCTACTGCAAGATCTGGTTCGGGCCTGACGGCCGCCCGCTGGACGGCTCGGTGAGCCTGGAAACGCTGCGTGAACAGACGGAACGGGAAAACTGGCCGGTCTCACGGACATACACCGTCCGCTGGGTGGATACGGTGAAGCGGGAACTGGCCATGGACTTCGTGGTGCACGGGGCGGAAGGCCTTGCCGGACCGTGGGCCGCCGGCGCCCAGCCCGGTGAGACGATCACGTTCGGCGGTCCGGGCGGCGGTTTCTCGCCGGATCCCGAGGCTGACTGGTATCTGTTCGCAGCTGACGAGTCCGCCCTGCCCGCTACGGCGGCCGCCTTGGAAGCCCTGCCGGCCGACGCCATCGGTTCCGCACTGATCGAAGTCCACGGCCCGGAAGACGAGCTGCCGTTGACCGCGCCTGACGGCGTACGCATCACCTGGCTTCACCGGGGATCGGCCGCAGGAGCGGGACAGGTCCTGGCTGAAGCCGTGGCCGCGTACCCCTGGCCCAGCGGACGCGTCCAGGTTTTTGCCCACGGTGAGCGCGAAGCCATGAAGGAACTCCGGGAAATATTCTTCAACCGGCATGGACTCGAGCGGGACCAGGTCTCGCTCTCCGGCTACTGGGCAGCGGGCCGGACCGAGGACGCTTTCCAGGCAGAGAAGCGGACCCCGATCGGCAAGGTTCTCTGACCCCTGGTATCCGGGCCTTCAGCGCCTGCGGTTGCGGCGGTCATTTCCGCTGAGGTTCCGGGTCAGCGGACGGGCCAAGTTGTCACCGAAGACCACTCCCCCGGCGATTGCCAGGATCACGGTGAGGGCGTTAAAGAGTCCGATGACGCCGTCGGAAATATCCTCCAGCCCGATGCTCAGGCCGTACATGGAACGGAAGATGCTCAGGCCCGGGAACAGGAACAGGATCGCCGGCACGGCGATCACCAGCTGCGGCGCACCCATCCGCAGGGCGACGATCCGGCTGGCCATGCCGATCGCGATCGCTGCGACAGCCGGCGTCAGCCGTGGGCCCACGCCCACCGCTTCTGACAGGGTCCCCACCAGGAACCCGCCCACGCCGATCAGCACCGTGGGCAGCACCAGGTTCATCGGTGACTGCTCGGTGATGCTGATCGTGGCCAGGGCTACGGCGAGTATCAGCACCGTGACGGCGAACGGGTACTGGGACGACGTCTCTTCAGTCACTTCCAGGGAGGGCATCCCCAGCAGGGTGCCCACCACCAGTGCGACGGCGATTCCCGCGACAATGGCGCCAAAACTGAGGAAGGCGGAGAGGAAGCGGCCGGCGGCGGTCACCGGGAAGCCGTTGATCGCATCCTGCACGGCGGAAACCAGCCGTCCGGTGGGCAGCAGCAGGAGGATGCCCCCTGCCACCACGATTCCGGGCGCAATATTCAGGTCCACCGAACCGCTGGCGTCCAGCCACCAGAACAGCATGGCGAGGGCGGTCACGAGGAACCCGCTCGCAGCCGTGGTGAAGAAGTCCGGCACCCGCCAGCGTCCGAGCACCCGCTGCAGCAGGCTGACCAGGATGGTGCTGCCAAATCCGACGGCTGATCCCAGCGGGCCGCCGCCAATAAATGCGACGATGGCGGCGGCAAACAGTCCGGCGGAGAAGGTGACAGCCCAGCGCGGGAACGGTTTGGGTTTATGGACGATCTCGCCCAGCCGGGCTGACGCCTCGGCACGGGTGACGTGGCCGTCCACGATGTCAGTGACCAGCCGGTGCACCAGTGCCAGTCCCGCATAATTGTTCGTCCAGGACCGGACGACGCGCATGACCGTGATGGGCGTCTGGTCCTTGGGCGAGTAGTTCAGCAGCACCGACTGGTTGGTGATGTCCACTTCGATGTTTTCGAGTCCGTAGGCAGCGGTCACGGCGATTATGGCCGTTTCCACTTCGAGGGCACCGGCACCGTACCTGAACATGGTTTCTGCCATGCCGAGGGCGAAGTCGAGGGTCTTCCGCGCACTGGCATCCGGACCGCCGGAGCGTACCCGGGGGTTGGCGTAGGGGCTCCCGGCCAGTCGTTCCACGATCGACATGGCCTGCGTCGGCGGTGTTTCCCCCTGCACCAGCCGGCGCAGCATCCGCCGTGCCGCTGCCGAGGACGAATCCGTACGCTGGGCCGCTGAGGGGCTGTGCTGGCGGGGCGTCGTCTTGCGTGCCCGCGGCTTGCCGGTGCGCGGCGGGACACCGGCCGCACGCTGGCCCTTGGGGGTCACTGACGGAGCCTTTGCCGGAGCACCCTTCTCCAGCCGCGGAACAGAGGACGTCGCCGGCGGCGGCTTGGGCTTGGTGCTGCGCAGGCCGGCGGCGCTGCTCCGCGCCGCCCGTTCGGGTGCCTTGATCACAGGGATCAGCCCTGCCTCCGGTTGCGTGCTCAGGGCAGCGTTGCGGCGCTCATTCTCGTTCTCCACAGTGTCCACCCCTTTGGCCTCGTCTTGACGTGCGTTTAGTAGAAAGGCTGGTGATGCCTGCGCCAGTAGATCTGGCGGGTCACACGTTCACCGATGGTGTTCCAGATCCGGTACCGCAGCGGGTCCAGCACCAGGTCCCAGCACCCGGCGAAGTCCGTGACGGTCTTGGAAAAGCTGGTCTTGAACAGGCCCAGTCCGTGGTGGGGATGTTCCTTGTTCTTGAGTTCGCTGCTCGGCGGCGTGCCGCAGAAATCGTATTCCTCAATACCGAAGTCTTCCTTGAGTTCGGTCAGCGCAGTCCACTGCACCAGGTGGGAATCCCCGTATTGCTTGCGCCGCGGCTTGGAGCCGCCGTCCTTGTACGTACCCTTTTTGCCGTAGGCGATGACGAACGCACCGACACTCGGCTCGCCGTCTTCGAACGCAAAGTAGAAGCGGCCCTGTCCGGCGGCCGTGAAGTTTGACCAGAAGCGCCGGTAGTACTCGTAGGAGCGCATCCTCGCCGAAGAGCGGTCCTCGATGTGGCTCATCAGTTTGTACATGGCGCGCATGTTCTCTTCGGTGGGCTCCACCCGGCGCACGTCAGCCTCTTCGCGGATCGCCCGCCGGACGGCGTTGCGGGCACGGGAGGAGATGTTCTTGAGAATCTGTTCCGTGTCGGGCGTCGTGTCCAGCAGCGCAGTGGAGTCGTTGGGCTGGAGATTGAAGGTCTTGACCAGCCCGGCTTCGCGGAAGAGTTTCCGTACGTCTTCTCCGTCCACGATGTCCGGCTCCACCTTGAGTGCGAAGACCCGGCGGCCGCTCTCCTTGGCAAACCTTCCCAGTGCCCGGGCCATGGCCGGCACGTCTTCGGCTGCGGCGGCATCGGGACCCTTGATGAGGTACCAGAGGCTGCCCAGGAGGGGGACCTTCTTTTCGATGACCAGGTTGTAGGACGTGTAGTCCGCGCACGTGAAGACAACGTAGACGGGGTTCCAGCCGTGGTGCGATTTGACCTCCGCGTAGGCGGCGGACTGCAGGACGTTGCCGCCGTTGGGGTTCGCCGGGACGCGGTTGTCCCAGTCCGCAATCTCCTCAGGCGTGGCCAGGCGTGCACTAAAGTCTCGCAAAGTTCCTCAACTGTCCTCGGTTGGTGGATCTGTCTCGTCGCCCCCGGGCACGGAGCCGCGCTCCGGACCGGTTTCCAGTCTATCTGCGAGCGCGGGGCGCTCCGTGCGGCCGGGTGCGGCGCGGCGGAGCAGGCCCGTACCCGGACCGGCGGGAATACCCGTGCGCCAAGACAGGTTAGGCTCATCATTAGATGCATTTGCATGAGATCGAGAAGAAGGCGGACTGAGTGGCACAGCAGATTGAACTGGGACTGGACACGTTTGGAGACGTGACATTCGACGGCGGGGGCAACAAGCTGCCGATGCCCCAGGTCGTCCGCAACGTGGTGGCGGAGGCCGTCCTGGCCGACTCCCTCGGACTCGATTTCATCGGTATTGGTGAACACCACCGGGACGACTACGCGGTGTCCTCGCCGGAGACCGTGCTGGCAGCCATCGCAGGCCAGACCAGCCGTATCCGCCTGGGATCCGCGGTGACCGTCCTTTCCTCCGACGACCCCATCCGGGTCTACGAACGTTTCGCAACGCTCGACGCCGTGTCCAACGGCCGTGCAGAAATCATCCTTGGCCGCGGCTCCTTCACCGAGTCCTTCCCTCTCTTTGGCTACGACCTGGCTGATTACGAGGTCCTGTTCGAAGAGAAGCTTGATCTGTTCACCAAGCTGCTGGCAGAAAAGCCCGTCAGCTGGGAGGGGACCATCCGGCCTCCCTTGCGCGACGTGTTGGTTTATCCCCCCACGGAAAACGGTGCCCTCCCCGCGTGGATCGCCGTCGGCGGCACGCCCCAGTCCGTTGTCCGCGCGGCCCACTACGGCCTGCCGCTGATGCTGGCCATCATCGGCGGGGAACCTGCCCGCTTCACCCCGTTCGTTTCCCTGTTCAAGCGGGCGCTGAAGGAGTTCGGCAAGCCGATGCTTCCCGTCGGGGCGCATTCTCCCGGCTACATAGCCGCTACGGACGAGCAGGCGCTGGAGGAAGCGTGGCCGCACTACGCCGCGATGCAGAACCGGATCGGCAGGGAACGCGGCTGGCCGCCGGTCAGCCGCTCGGAGTATGAAGCATCGGCCGGTCCTGAGGGCGCGCTCTTTGTCGGTTCGCCGGAAACTGTGGCGGCAAAGATCGTGCGGACCGCGCGGACCCTCGAACTGTCGCGTTTCGATCTTAAGTACAGTCTGGGCACGCTTCCCCACGAGAACCTGATGAAGTGCATCGAACTCTATGGATCCGAGGTAGCACCCCGGGTCCGCGAAGCGCTGGCGGCCGGGGACTAGGCCTTCGCGGGGAGGAACCACCTGGTCCGTGGTTCCTCCGCCGCCAGGGATTCCGCCCGCTCAATGTTCTTCCGGTCTTCGCCGGTGAGCCGTTCATGCTCCTGGCGCATGTACTCGCGCCACGTCGGAACGTCGTAAATCTCGCGGAACTGGCGGGAATCCGTCACCGAATGCACCAGCTCCCACCCTGTGGCTCCGGTGCGCATCCGCGAGAGCCGGACTTCATGCATTGCCTGCACGAACGCTGCGGTCTCACCCGGTTCCAGTTCATAGGCCACCAAGACCGTCACCGGCCCGTCGTCGGGTCTCGGCTCCTTTTCGACCTCCAGCCCAAGGTCCGGCTCAGGAACGCTGCGGTCCAGCTTGCCGGTGCGGGGAAGCAATGGCAGGACCGCCACGCTCGCGGCCACCAGGACCAGCACGACGCCGGCGGCGGCCAGGACCGCCGAGTAGCCGTACGCCGTGGCCAGGCTCCCCCACAACAGCGACCCGAATGCCTGCGTTCCGGTGAAAACCATGAGGTAGACGGAAAGTCCCCTCGCCCGGACCCATTCCGGCAGGGTCAGCTGCACAGCACTGTTGAGCGTGGAAAAGGTATTGATCCATGCTGCTCCGCCCAGCACCAGCAGGGCAGCCAGCGGTACCGCGGGGAGGTAGCCTGCGGCAAAAACGCAGGCCCCGAACGCCACGGCGGACGCTGCCAGCAGGGCGTTATCCGGGAAGAGCTCCCGGACTCGGCCCTGGATTACCACTCCGAGGATGGCACCGATGCCGAGGGCGCCAAGAAGGAGTCCGTAGCCTGAGGAACCCAGCTGAAGATGGCCGTTGACGGCAATGGGAAGCAAGGCGTACAGGGAGCTGGCCGGAACCATGAACATCACGCAGCGCAGCAGGATGCGGCGGATCCTGGGCGCTGCCCGCACATAACGGATGCCGGCTGCCATCGCTTCGCCGACCCGTTCGCGGTCCGCAGGACTCTCCGGTGCGCCCCGCCACACGAACACCGCCAGTGCCGTGCCCAGGAATGACACCGCATTGACACCAAAGACGAAGGCTGGACCAGCGAGCGAAACCAGCAGGCCTCCCACGGCCGGTCCTATGGCACGGGCGGCATTCATCGCCACCGACCCCAGCGCCGAGGCGGAACGGATCTGGTCCCTCGGTACCAGCGAGGGGGTTATGGCCTGCCAGGCCGGCGAGCTGAGGGCGACCCCGCAGCCGATCAGGAACGTGTAGAGGAGCAGGGCATCGGGCCCGAGCAGGCCCAACGCGGCAATGACCGTGAGCAGGATCCCGGCGCCGGCGGCAAAGAGGTTGGCGCCCAGGATCAGCCGGCGGCGGTTGAACGCATCGGCGAGGACGCCCGCAATCAGTCCGAGCAGGAGGGCAGGAGCAAGGGAGGCGGTTTGCACCAGGGATACCAGGGCGGGACTGGCGCCGGTTTCCACCAGATACCACTGCGCGCCGACGGTCTGCATCCAGCTGCCGATGTTGGACCCCAGCTGGGCCAGCCACAGTATGAGGAACATCCGGTTCTGCAGCGGCGCCCAGGGAGATGCCATTGGATCCCTCCGTCAGCGCAGGAACCGGGCGCCCCGGCGGTTCCGGAGACCTGACCCCCGCTTCCTGAAGGTTATGTCCGGCACCTCCGCCGCGTCCAGAGTGCCCGTTCACAGCGGCCGAGGTTCAGGGCCCTGGCGGAAACTTGTTCCACAGGCGGCGATAGTTCTTCTCCGCGGCCCTTCCCCTGTGCTCCTCAATCGCATGGAGGCGCCCGTAAGTGAACCCGTTTTCGCCCTCTCCGGCCGTACTTCCCATCCAGCGCAGCAGCGACCTGGTGACAACGCTGTCCTGGTGCTCCCCCAGTGTTTTCTGCAGTCCCTCGGCGGCTTCCACCATGGCGTCTGCTGCGCTTCCTCCTGCCGGCCTCCACGCCTCGGCGGCATAGCGCAGCCGCTTGGCCTCCTTGCGTGCTTCGTGAAGGATCTCCGCACGCTTTTCGGGATCCTTTTCGGCCTTGGCCTCCTTGACGCGGGCCCGGAGCCGGCCGCGGTCCCGGCGGATCATTGCCTCCGCGGTGTGCCGCCCGGAACCGGTTTCGGCCTGGTTCCACGGCGGATCCGCTACCATCCCGGCCAGCTGCTTGACCATCTGCCCATAGCGCTCGCTGTCCAGCGCCTGGTGCACCGACTGGACGGCGGACGAATAGTCGCTGAGCAGTTCTTCGTCGATCCGGGCCGCCACCGGCCCCAGGACCAGGTCCGGAGGCTGCGATGCCACGAGGGCCTGCAGCCGGTGGCGCATCACTTGTGCATCACGGGCCCCGCCCAGCACCTGTGCCAGCCATTTCAGGTCACCGCGCAGGCTGCGGGCCGGTTCCTTTTCAAGCAGGCGGCGGTAGCTGGCCAGCGCCGAACGCAGACGGCGGGTGCTCACCCTCATCTTATGGACGGCCTCCGGTTCCTCGGCCCGGACCCTTTCCTGCTGCCGGAGCAGTTCAGCAAGCTGCTCCTGCAGGTACGCCAGCAGCAGGGCTGCGGCGCCCTTCTCCGCACCCGCACTGCTGTCCTGCCCGGCGCTGGGACCTTTGGGAGCAAAAACCATGGCTGAAGTATAGGTCCCGGTCCTGCCCGGGAGGCAGACCCTGTGCCACGCACAATTGACGCACCCGCAATACGCGCGAAACAGGTCCCCCGCGACACTGGGCCCATGACGAAACGCCCTGCCTCCGCTTCCGATCTGGCCTGCGGGTCCTGCGGCCAGCTGCCGCGGCCGGGCCGTACCCGCCTCACGGCCGCCAACGTTGCCGCCATGCTCCCCATCGAACTCCTGGTCCACGCTGCCGTCCTGCAGGCGGATCTTCCCTACCTGTCCAAAGTCCTGCTGCTCACGGTCACCGCCACGGTCCTGGTGATTTGGGTGGCCGAGCCTTCGGCCCGCCGGCTGCTGCACAGCTGGCTCCACGGTCCGGCGCTGCGGCAGCGGAGCATGCTGGCCGGTTCGGGAACCCTCTGGAGGGCACGCGTGGTCCTCGCGGATACTCCCGGTGCATTGGAGGACCTGGCCCATGCGCTGGCACGGTCCCGTGCGAATATCCTCTCGATTACCTCGCAACCAGTGCCCGGCGGAGTCATGGACGAGCTCGTGGTCTCCGGACCGCCTGGGCTGCGGGAACACGACGTGGCCGAGGCGCTTGCCGACGGCGGAGCCGGGTCTGTGCTGGTTTGGCCCACGACGGCTTTGGCCCTGGCCGACGGCCAAACCAAGGCTCTGGCCTTGGGCGCACGGGTGGCGGCCAACCCGCAGGAGCTCGGCTGGGCCGTCTCGGAACTCCTCGCGGCGGAACTGGTGGTTGATCCGTCCCGCCTCGCTCCGGGCGGGCCGGAATATGGAACCCCGGTCCTGAAGGTCCCCACGGCCTGGGACGAGGCGCTGAGGTTCATCCGGCCCGGGGAGCCGTTCACGCCGGCAGAGTCCGCCCGCGCCAGCCGGCTTGCCGAGATCGCCGAGACTGTAGAGCTTCGCACCGCGCGGCCCGGCTGAGCCCTGCTATCCGCCGTGAAGCCCTCTGACCCTGTACCCCGTGCAACGGCCGCCGTAGCATCGGCAGTACCGGCGGTGCCGCCGGCGCTCCCGCTGCCCGAGGCAACATTCTTGGAGGCAAGGTCATGAACTCCATGCGCTACGCCAAGCTTGGCAACTCCGGCCTGACAGTGTCCGCGCTCGGGCTGGGATGCCTCAGCTTCGGTGACCCGCACCGCGGCAACCATGACTGGACGCTGCGCGAGGACGAATCCAAGCTCCTCATCCGGCGGGCCGTGGAACTGGGCATTAACCTCTTCGATACGGCAAACGTCTACTCAGCCGGGGACAGCGAGCGCATCCTCGGCGTCGCGCTGGCCGAGTACGCCCGCCGCGAAGAGGTTGTCATCGCCACCAAAGTCCACGGCGAGATGTCCCGAGGACCCAACGGCTGGGGACTGTCCCGCAAGCACATCCTGTGGCAGGTGGACCAAAGCCTGCGCCGGCTCGGAACCGACTACATCGATCTGTACCAGATCCACCGCTGGGACGGGACGACGCCGCTGGAGGAAACGCTCTCCACCCTGGACCAGCTGGTCCGGGACGGAAAGGTCCGGTACATCGGCGCGTCGACCACATACGCCTGGCAGTTCGCCCGGGCCCTCTGCCTGCAGCAGGAACACGGATGGACGCCTTTCATCACCATGCAGGACCACTACAACCTGATCTACCGGGAAGAGGAACGGGAGATGTACCCGCTCTGTGAGGACCAGGGAATCGGCGTCCTGGCGTACTGCCCGCTGGCGCGGGGACGGCTCTCACGCCCCTGGGACGAGCCGAGCAGGCACCGCGGGCGGGATGCTTTGGACGACAGGCTCTATGGCGCGTACGAGTCCACCGACCGGCTGGTCTCCGATGCCGTCGGTGAGGTCGCCCAGGCGCATGGAACCAGCAGGGCGCAGGTGGCCATCGCCTGGGTGATGGCGCATCCCGTGGTGACGGCGCCGCTGGTCGGTGCCACCAGGGTGGGGCATCTGGAGGACGACGTCGGCGCCCTGGACATGCAGCTCACCTCGGAGGACCTGGCGCTGCTGGACGAGCACTACATCCCGCACGGCGTCGTCGGCTTCTAACCTGCCCGCGTCAGCCCTTCACCGCGCCCGCGACCAGGCCGGAGGCGATGTAGCGCTGCAGGAACAGGAACAGCACCATCACCGGCACGGCTGCCAGCACCGCTCCGGCGGAGAAGACGCCCCACGTCCGGGACTGGTTGTCCCCCACGAAGGAATAGAGCCCGACGGCGAGGGTCTGGCTATCCGGATCGTTGAGGACAATGGAGGCGATCATGAACTCCCCCGTGGTGGTGATGAAGGTCAGCAGGCCCACGATCGCCAGGATGGGAGTCACCAGGCGAAGGATGATGGTGAAGAAGATCTGGAAATGCCCGGCACCGTCAATCCGTGCCGCTTCGTCGAGCGTCTTGGGGACCGTGTTGAAAAACCCGTACATCAGGTAGGTGTTCACCCCAAGCGCCCCGCCCAGGTAGACCATGATCAGGCCCAGCTGGCTGCCCAGCCCAAGCCAGGGAACGATGTCTGAAATTTCCGAGAGCAGCAGGAAGATGGCAACTACGCCCAGCATCTGCGGGAACATCTGCAGCAGCAGCAGGCTCAGCAGGCCCATCCGCCGCCCGGTGAAGCGCATCCGGGAGAAGCTGTAGGCGGCCAGCGCCCCCAGGAAGACCGTTGCGATGCTGGTGACCACGCCGATCACCAGGGTGTTCAGGAACCAGCGGGCGAACGGTTTCTGCGGGTCTGAAAAGAGTGCCTGGAAGTTGGCGAACCCAATGTCCCGGAACAGTCCGGACGAGGCAACCAGGGTTCCGCTGGGGCTGAGGGCAGCGGAGAGGACGTACGCCAGCGGCAGCAGGGCGAAGACCGTCATCACCAGGCCCACCAGGTGCCGCCATCCGGTGTCCTTGAACCAGGCTCCAAAACTGCGGCGGGTGGGCCGGACGGCGGGCCCGGGGCGCGGGGCTTCCGCGGCGAGCCTGGACGGAACTGAGGTGGAGGTGCTCATGAGTTCACTTCTTCCAGCGACTTGGTCTGCCTAAAGCTGACGGCGGAAATGACGGCGACGATGACGAAGATGAGGATCGCCAGTGCGCTGGCCAGACCGTAGTCACGGCCCGTCCCCTGCCCGAAGGCCACCTTGTAGACCACGGTGATCAGCAGGTCGGTGGCGCCGATGTCCTGGCTGGTGCCCGGGAAGCGCGGGCCGCCGCCGGTGAGCATGAAGATCACGTTGAAGTTGTTGAAGTTGAACGCGAACGTGGAAATCAGCAGCGGTGCAGTGGAGACCAGCAGCAGCGGGAGCTTGATGGAACGGAAGATTCGCCAGGCGGAGGCGCCGTCCATTCTCGCGGCCTCGTTCACTTCCTCGGGCAGGGACTGCAGGGCACCGGTGCAGACAAGGAACATGTAGGGGAAACCCAGCCAGGTGTTCACGAGCAGCACGCTGGCTTTGGCCAGCCAGGGGTCGTTCAGCCAGGGAATGGACGCACCGCCGAAGAACGTCCCGTTGATGAAGCCGAACTCCTGGTTCAGCATGCCTGACCAGACCAGTCCGGCGAGGAAGGCAGGGAAAGCGTAGGGCATGATCATCAGCACCCGGTAGGTGCGTTTGCCCTTGAGCGTGGGGTGGTTGAACGTGATCGCCAGGAACAGCCCCAGCCCGAAGCAAAGTGCCACGGAGGCAACCGCGAAGGTAAAGGTCCAGCCGATCACGCTCAGCAGCGGTCCGCGGAGCTCCGGGTCCGTGACGGCGTGCTGGAAGTTCTCGAAGCCCACGTTGATCTTCCAGCCGGTGGCAAGCCGTTCCCCGTCTTCGGAAACGAAGGACCCCTCGCCGCTGTCGCGGTAGACGGTTCCCGTCTCGGAACTGGTGAAGGTATCTGCTGCTTCGTCGTAGACCAGCACCGGCTTGTAGACATAGGCGTTGGAGCCGTCAGCAGTCTTCAGCGTCCCGTCGTCGAGGTCCTCGGAGAAAGGGACCGTGAGTTCCAGGATCTCCGACTGCCTGTTGAGCAGGTCATTGAAGGCGAGGGTTTCATAGCCCTGGACACCGGTCGCCTTGCCGGTTCCGCCGAGCTGGGCGTCCTGGACCTCTTCGAGCGGCTGCTCGCTGCCGCCGAGCTGAACCCGTCCGTCCGGATCGGTAACCAGCAGGAACAGCTCGTTCCCCTGCTCCACCACGGAGACCTGGTAGGCCGGGGAGTCGGGCACCCGCTGCTGGGCGGTCAGGGAGATTGCCGCGACGGCGTCTTCCTTGGTGCTGTTATGCCCGTCGCCGTAATTCGTAAAGGCCACGTAACCGCTGTAGACCACCACGAAAACCTGGAAGACCAGCAGGAACAGCACCCCGGGTGCCAGGTACTTGGCCGGAAGGCCGCCCCGCCGCAGGTAGATCCAGTTGATCGCCAGCGTCACGCCGGCCGCCACGGCAAGGATGACCCACTCTTCGGCAAGGAAGAGCATCATCAGAACGTAGACGGCGAACGCGTCCACGAGTCCCAGAAGCAGGATCTTGGCCAGCGTTCCGGCGATCGAGTCGGGACTGCGCCTGCGCTCGCGGACCGGTGCGGGTTTGGACGGGCGGACGGGTGCGTCCGTGGAAACGGCCATGAAGTTCTCCTACAGGTGGTCCGGACGGGAATCCCGTCCGGACCACTCGTCGCCTGCGGCTGGTTGGTACCGCTACTTGCTGATCTTGGACTCGATGTTGGAGACCATGGCCGGCCATGCCGTTGCCGGGTCTGCTTCGCCCTTGATGAGGGCCAGCTGCGTGCCGCCCCAGTCAGCCCAGACGGCTTCCATTTCCGGGATGGCCGGCATCGGAACACCGTTGGCACCGATTTCGCCAAACGCAGCCACGATCGGGTCTTCGGCAGCCTTGTCGAAGGAAGCCGTCAGGGCCGGCGGGCGTCCGCCTGCCTCGAACATGGAATCCTGCACGGCCTCGGTGGTGAGGTAGTTCAGGGCGAATTCGTTGGCTGCCAGGGCATTCTGGCTCTTGGCGCTGATGAAGAAGCCGTTGACGCCGACGAACGGCTGCGCCGGGGAATCTCCGGCAGTCGGCAGCGGGTCGACAGCCAGGTTGATGCCGGCGGCTTCGGCGTCCGGGACGTTCCACGGGCCGGTCAGCAGGTACGGGGAGGCTCCGGCGTTGAACTTTTCCTTGGCGATATCCGGGGTGATGCTGGAGTTGAAGATGCGTTCGCCGGAATCGCCCCAGGCCACAAGCTTCTCGGCGAATTCGACGCCGCCGGGGTTGCCCAGTTCCAGCTTCGAAGCGTCGTAGCTGCCAGCCTCGTCCGTGCCGAAGACGGGCACGCCCATGGAGGTCTGCAGCGGGTAAAGGTGGTAGGGATCGCCCTGCTTGGGGTCCATCTGTACCAGGAAGGGGAATTCGGCCTTGCCTTCAGCCACGACTGCCTTGCCGTTGGCGATGACCTCGTCCATGGTGGCGGCGGCTTCCGGGACCAGGTCCGTGTTGCGCAGCAGGCCGATGTTCTCGATCGAGTAGGGAACGCCGTAGGTGTTGCCCTCATAGGTCATGGCCTTGATGGCACTTTCCTGGAACTGGCCGGCCTTGTCACCGAGTTCGATCGGAGCGACAACGCCGTTCTGGACGAACTTGCCCAGCCAGTCGTGCGGGCCGACGATCAGGTCCGGGCCCTTGCCGGTGGGTACCTGCGTGATGAAGTCATCCGAAACCTGCTGGAAGTCCTTGGTGACGAGCTTGACCTCGATACCGGTATCTTCCTTGAATTTCTCCGTGACGTCGGTCAGGGCGGGAGAGCGCTCTGCGTCCACCCACATCGTGAGGGTCGTGGCGCCGCCGGAGGCCAGATCGCTGGATTCGGCCT
Source organism: Arthrobacter sp. zg-Y916 (assembly GCF_020907385.1). Taxonomy (NCBI): domain Bacteria; kingdom Bacillati; phylum Actinomycetota; class Actinomycetes; order Micrococcales; family Micrococcaceae; genus Arthrobacter; species Arthrobacter sp. zg-Y916. The sequence goes on from NZ_JAJJOD010000008.1 coordinate 15,862, forward strand.
TTTCGCCGGCGTCCGATCCGCCGCAGGCGCTGAGGACCAGTGCCGCGGTGACCGACACGGCACCGAGAGTAAAGGTACGCCGGCGAAACGCCGTCGTACCCGTTGTGCGCACCTTCATTGGTGTACCTCTTCTGTGTTTTAGGTCTGTAGTGAAGGCCCTCCGCGGGCCGGGTGACGCCAGCCGGTCCGGAACCCGGGCGGTGGCATGGGTGCAAGTGTAAGCGTGTGCACAGTGTGCGTCCAGTCACACCATCGCGGACGCTGAATCGTCCGACCAGTACCGGCTCCCGCTGGTCAGAAGCCCCTAAGATTCAACCACCTCTTGGACAGGAACACGGGGGAGAATTTGTGGAAGCGTTTGCACTACCCCGGGTACCATCGCCTAGGATTCAAGGCATGCTTAGCTCCATCGCTGCCCCTGAGGGCCTCCTTCCGGGAGCCTCCCTTGTTCCCGTGCATGAGGCCTCCGCCGAACGCGACCGCCAATGGTGGCGCTCCTCGGTCATCTACCAGATTTACCCCCGCTCCTTCCGCGACCTGAACGGGGACGGCATCGGCGACCTGCCCGGCATCACCGCCGAACTCCCCGCCCTCGCCGAACTCGACATCGACGCAATCTGGCTCTCCCCCTTCTACGTCTCCCCCCAGAAAGACGCCGGCTACGACGTCGCCGACTACTGCGACGTCGACCCCCTCTTCGGCACCCTGGACGACTTCGACACCCTCACCGCCACCGCCAAAAAACACGGCATCCGCGTCATCGTGGACCTCGTCCCCAACCACTGCTCCGATGCGCACACCCTCTTCCAGGCAGCCCTCGCCGCCCCCGAAAACTCCCCCGCCCGCGACATGTTCATCTTCCGCGACGGCACCGGAGAACACGGCGAAAACCCGCCGAACAACTGGCAGTCCCACTTCGGCGGCCCCGCCTGGACCCGCACCACCAACCCCGACGGCACCCCCGGCCAGTGGTACCTGCACCTCTTTGACTCCACCCAGCCCGACTTCAACTGGGACAACCCCGCCGTCCACGACGAATTCGAACGCATCCTGCGCTTCTGGCTCGACCGCGGCGTCGGCGGCTTCCGCGTCGACGTCGCCCACGCCCTGATCAAGAAAACCGGGCTCCCCGACTGGGGCGGCCGCGCCGACGGCGCCTCCTCCGAAGGCTTCCCCGGAGAGGCGGCCCCCATGTTCGGCCAGGCCGGCATCCACGACATCTACCGCTCCTGGCGCAAAATCCTCGACGAATACGACGGCGACCGCGTGCTCTGCGCCGAAGCGACCATCGACCCCCTGGACCGGCTCACCGACTGGGTCCGGCCCGACGAAATGCACCAAACCTTCAACTTCGCCTACCTCCACCACCCCTGGAACGCACCCGAACTGCGCCGCATCATCGAAACCAGCCTCACCGCCTTCGACCAGGTCGGCGCTCCCACCACCTGGGTCCTCTCCAACCACGACGTCGTCCGCCACGTCTCCCGCTTTGGCCTCACTGCAGGGCACAACCGGCCGGGAGACGGCCTGGGACCGGAGGATCTGCAGCCTGACCACGACCTCGGGCTGCGGCGCGCCCGGGCGGCCACACTGCTGATGCTGGCCCTGCCCGGCGGCGTCTACCTTTACCAGGGCGAAGAGCTCGGGATGCCGGACCACACCATGCTTGAGCACGGGCACCGGCAGGACCCCACGTTCCACCGGACCGGCGGGGAACGGCTTGGCCGTGACGGCTGCCGGGTACCCCTGCCCTGGCGCGCAGATGAGCCGTCCTACGGTTTCAGCAGCACCGGAGCGGCATGGCTGCCCCAGCCGGAGGAGTGGCGCGAACTGTCCCGGGACGTACAGGCTGCCCATCCGGCGTCGACCCTTGGCCTCTACCGCACCGCCCTGAAGCTGCGGCGCGAACTCTCCCTGGGACACGGGTCCCTCGCGTGGTGGCCGGAGTTCGTAAACGACGGCGTCGTCGCGCTGGTCAACGGCAACGTGCTGGCGGTGATGAACATGGGCACCAATACCGTGCAGCTGCCCGAGGGCGAACTGCTTGCGCAGAGCGTGCCGGAAGCCGGCCAGGACGGCTTCCTGGGGCCGGATACCGCCGTCTGGCTCCGGCTGGCGTAGCGGCAATGGAGCATGGTGCCCGCGGGGCCGGGATCAAGGAAGTCGCTGCTCGGGCAGGGGTCTCGGCGGCGACGGTCTCGCGGGCGCTGAGCGGCAACGGACGGGTCTCCGAGGCGACCCGCCGCAAGGTCCAGGAAGCTGCGGACGAACTCGGGTTCGTCATTTCCTACAACGCGTCGTCCCTGGCCTCCGGGCGCAGCAGGAACATCGGGATTGTCCTGCCAACGGTGGGACGCTGGTACTTTTCCCAGGTCCTCGAGGGGGCGGCGTCGGCCCTGATCGAGGCGGGCTATGACCTCACGCTGTACAACACCAGCGACGGCCCCGGGCACCGCGAGAGCGTGCTGAAGGAGATGCTGCAGCGCAAACGGCTCGACGCCGTCATTACGGTGGCGCTGCGGCTCACCGATGAAGAATTGGGACAGCTCAGGGAAGTCGGCAAACCGATCGTGGCAATCGGCGGCCCGCTGCCGGAAACCCCAACGGTCCGGGTGGACGAATTCAGCATCTCTTCACTGGCAACCCGGCACCTGATTGCCTTGGGCCATACCCGGATTGCCCACATCGGCGGCGGGGAGGAACTCGAGCGTGACTTCCGTATGGGCAGCACCCGGCAGGACGGTTACTTCCAGGCCATGGCAGATGCCGGGCTGAGCGTCGCCCCAGAATGGCTCAGCAATTCGGAATTCAGCGTCGCCGGTGGATTCGCCGCGGCGAAACGGCTCCTGGCGGATCCTGCCGCGCAGGTCACGGGCATCTTCTGCGCTGCCGACGAGATCGCCGTTGGCACGATGCTCGCTGCCCGTGAGATGGGCCTGCGGGTCCCGGAAGACCTTTCGGTGATCGGGATTGACGGGCACGAGCTGGCGGAGGTCTTCGGGCTCACCACGATCAGCCAGGACCCGGCAGGACAGGGAGCATCAGCGGTCGGTGCGGTCCTTGACCTTCTCCAGGACCGCCCTGTCAGCAAGGATCTGCTGCATGGCTTCCACCCCACGGAATTCGTGGTGCGTTCCAGCACGGCCGTGCCCGGCTCGCTGCGGACCTGACCATGCGGACTCTCAGTGGTACCCCGGAACGGGGGCTGCTGGCTAGGATATTGTGACCGGTGCGCTCCGGCGCTGGAGGGGGACAAAGGATCAGCAATGCTGGTGTTTCTATGGGTGGCCGAAATCGTCTTGGCCCTGCTGTACCTGGGACTGGGCGTCATGCGGCTGGTCCAGCCGTACGACAAGCTGGTCCGGGTGCTGCGCTGGCCTGCCGATTTTCCGGCGTGGGCTGTCAAGCTGATCGGCCTCGCGGAGATTCTCGGCGCTCTCGGGCTCATCATTCCCGCCGCAGCTGATGTCGCTCCCATCCTCACCCCCATTGCCGCCTGCGCCCTGGGCATGCTGATGGCCGGCGCCGTCGCCGTCCATCTGCGCCGCCGTGAACGGCAGCGGGTGGCGCTCCCCTGCATCCTCCTGGCGATGAACGTTTTCATCGCCATCGGCCGGTTCGGACCGTACCCGGGGTGACGGCTGCCAGGCAGGGCGCCGGAAGGGAGCCGGGCGAGGTCGTCACGGAACTCTACGGGCTGCTCCCTGCCGACTTCACTGCTGCCCGCAACCAGCACGCTGCTGAGGCCTCCCGGACCGGCGACAAGGAACTCGGCAAGCGGCTGAAGGCCCTGCCAAAGCCCTCTGCCGCCGCATGGCTGGCCAATACCCTGGTGCGGCAGGAAGGACAGGCGATCGCCGATGTCCTCTCACTCGGGGCCTCACTGCGGGAGGCCCAGGCGGACCTGGACCGCGACGAGCTTCGCCGGCTGAACTCTGAACGCCACCGCATGCTGCGCGCCCTGGCCCGTCAGGCCCGGGAGCTGGCCGGGGAAACGGGTCATCCGGTCAGCGCAGCGGTAGCCGCGGAAGTGGAACAGACGCTGTGGGCTGCCATGACGGATGCGGACGCGGCCGCGGCCCTTGCTACCGGACGCCTGGTCCGTGGCTTGGAAGCCAACGGCTGGGAGCCCGTGGACCTGGACGGCGCCGTGGCTGACCCCGGGAGCGCCCAGCCGCTGGTGTCGGCTGGCGCCAGGAACGACGGCGCAGCGCGGCCGTCCCGGCCGGCTCCCGTCCGTGGGGATGGAGAAGGCATGTCCTCCCGGCAACAGCGGGCAGCGCAGGCCAAGGCGCTCCGCAGTGCAGAAGATGCACTGGCATCCGCGAAGGAAACCGCGCGGAAGGCTGAGGAACAGCTTGCCGCCGTCCAAGCCGAACTGGACAGCCAAACCGCTGCCCGGGACGCGTTGACGGACGAGATCGATGACCTCAGGGAACGAATCCGCGAACTCGAACGCGAGGTCAGCACTGTGGACCGGCACCGCGGAACACTGGAGCGCTCCCGCGATACTGCCCGCCGTGAGGCGAGGGCGGCGCGCCGGGCGCTGGACAAAGCCGAGGCCAAGCTCCAGTCACTGCACTGAACCGGCAACCGGCGGCGCGGAGAGCTCCCGCAGCATGCCGAAACGGCTGCTGATCCGGCCCAGGTCCACGGCGTTCCCGGTTCCCGGAAAACGTCCTTCGTAATCAGCGAAGCCGATCACATCCAGCCTGCATCCGGCGTCGTAGAGCACGTCGACCACGTTCCCGAAGCGCTGCCAGGCATACGGATCCGCTTCGGTGAGGGACGGAACTCCGGACACCACCCAGTGCCGGAACTGCCCTGCGAGCGCAAGGTAGTCGGAGGCCGCTGAGCGCACCTCGCAGAGTTCCGCAAAGTGGAACCAGACCTGGTCTCCCGCTGCTCGTGCTGCGCTCAGCGGAACCGGCCCGGGCTGGACTGACCGGGCTTCTTCAGGTTCCGGTTCCCGCAGGCCCGCCTCCCGCAGCAGCGAGGGATAGGGGCGGCGGAGGTGGTATCCAGACGCAAACCCCGTGCTGGGGCGCGTGGCTGCAGGGATACTGCGGTAGTCGACGCCGGCGTTGAGGCATGCGACGGTGAGGTGCCGGTGGATCAGTTCGATGCCCGGCTCAAACAGGTGGTGGAACATCGGGTCCGGGAGCAAGTCGTCCGGGGCATAGTTGGACGTTGCCACGAGGACAATGCCGCGCTCAAGCACCTGCCGCAGCAGGCGGGTGACAAACGCTGCGTCGGCCGGCCCGCTGACGTGGAATTCATCGAAGCACAGCAGGCGGGCGTCGCCCAGCAGCGCATCGAGCCCCTCAGCGAAGGCCGATTGTTCCCGGAATCCCTTCCTGCCGTACCCCTCAAAAGTGCGGGCATGGAGTTCGCGGAAGAAATCGTGAAAGTGCAGGCGGCGCTTCTGCTCCACCGGAACCGCATCGAAGAACGCGTCGAGCAGCCAGGTCTTCCCCCCGCCCGGCGGTCCCCACAGATAGACCGATCCGTCGGAAACTCCGCGGCGCACCGATTCTTCTGCCGCCGCGAGGAGCGGGAGAGCCGCAGCCTGGGCGGCGTCGAGTTCCAACCCCTCTGCTTCTGCTTTGCGGGCCAGGGCGCCTGCAAGGGCGGGCAGCTGCACGGAGGTCATAACCCGGTTATACCCAGCCGCGCACCCGGGCACCAAAAAGGGGGCTTCCCCGGACAGCCACATACCCCGCCGGCCCCACTGTTACGCGTCCCGGACGCTGTACTCCAGCACCGGAAACGGAACGTGAAATGCTGTTCCCGTCAGGCAGAACGATGTGGGGGAACTGTGCACGAACTACTGCGGGTCCTGGATACCTGGACGGTCATACAGGCCACGGCACTTGTTTCAGCAGTGTTCGGTGTGGTGATCGCGGCTCGGGCCTGCTGGGACAACACCGGCCTTCCGGCCTTGCAGGACCGGTACACCGAACTGGTTGCCGCACGTGCTGAGGCCCTCCGCGACAGGTTGCCGGCGCCTTCGGGCCGGAAAAGAACAATCTCGTATGCACGGCGCCTCGGCCTTGCCACCGCGGAGCCGCTGCACGGCTTGGGCTCTTCCGATACCGGATGGCTCAAAAGGATGGAACGGCAGCGGCGTTCCCGGCCCGACAGCAGCCAGCGGGTCCTCGCAGCAGGGGCCCTGGCCCAGCTGCTGAAACGCCCAGGGCTCCTCCGTGAGCAGGAAGAACTCGTCACCGAGGCTTTCGCTCCCGTGGAATCGGCGGTCAGGTCAGCGGGAAGCCTGGCAGAACTCGCGGCCACCCGACGGACCTTTTCACAGTCGGCCGGACAGTTGCTTCGCACCAGTGCCGCACGCCGCTTTGCGGCAGTGTTCCTTCCGGCGATGGCGAAGTACCTCGACTTTGTGGGTCGGGGCAGCGCGTTCGGCCTGGCCCTCGGCGTGCTGCTTTCCGGCGGCATGATTACCGAGAATCCAGTTGTTGGCGTGCTGACGACTGTCTGCGGGCTCGGCGGGGCGATCGTCTACACCGCGATGGTCATCCGGTGTGATGCCCGGTCCTGGCCGGCACGGGACGGGCTCCCCAAGGCCCTCCGCCGTTCCTACCCCGAAGCGTCATTCCTTCTCCGGCTGGCGCTCACTGTCACGGCGGTGCTGACCGCGGTGGCAATACTGCGGCTGTAGGCACCTGTTCCGGCGCACCGGTACCAATTAGAGCCCAAAAATTCGTGCTAATTATTCGCGCATAACGGTGGTACGTTCGGGTTTCGGGCAACATGCACTCCGGCAACCTGCACGGGAGGAACCCATGACTGACCACGTAGCACCCGTTTCCGATTGTTCGGTCCATAACTGCGATTTCAACCACGAAGGCTGCACCGCATATGCCATCACGGTTGGAGGCGCTCCCGACCATGCCAGCTGCGCTACCTTCATAGACACCTCGTCCACCGGCGGGCTGCCGAAGGTCCTGGCCACCGTTGGCGCGTGCCAGCGCGAAGAATGCCGTTTCAATGACCATTTGATGTGCGACGCCCACGACGTACGGGTTGGGCCCGGGGCGGAACTCGCCGATTGCCTGACGTACCAGCCGCGTTGAGCAGTCCCTGGAGGAACCACAGTTGAGCGCTGTCCTTCTCGGCTGGGACCCTGTGTGGCCGGAAGCCTGGCAGCCTGACTATGCGTCGGCCGCAGCCGGTGCGGCCGACGCCGGAATGTTCCGGGCTGTCTGGGACATCACCGGAGCCCCCAGCATTGAGCCAGGAGCGGACACCTGGTTTGTCCTCCCTGGTGCGCATGAAGGCGTAGCCGGCCACGGCGTCGTCGTCTCCTATCCTTACGCCATTTCGGATGCCGAGGCAGATCCAGACGGTCCAGTCACCGTGGTGGACGTGGATATCGACCTTCTCCTCCCGCTCGGAGACCAGATTCCGCTCAGCGGCCTGCTGCCCTCCGGCACCCTTCCGGAGAGCGGAATCCTGCTGCTGGACCGCGATGAGGAAGCTGACCTGCGGGCGGCCTGGGCACTGCAGCTGGCCGCGCTCCCCAGCCCCGCGACAGCTGTCATCCCGGGGACCTTGCCGCAGGAGGCACTGCGGTGGTCCTTGGCCAGCCGTTACGAAAACGACCCGGATGCCATCCGGATCTGCCTGGTCCACCATGGCCCGGCGTGCTCGGCCTGCGGCTTCGAATTCAGGGCTGCCTTCGGTGAGAACGGCTCAGGCATGATGCAGGTCCACCACATCGTGCCCCCGCGCCTGGTGCAGGACGGCTACGAGCTGGATCCGGTCACCGACCTTGTTCCCCTCTGCCCCAACTGCCATGCGATGGCCCATACCGGGTCCCCCGACCCCTACACTCCGGCCGAGCTTCGCCGGTTGTTGGCTGCCCGGGCCGTTCTTCCGGTCCCCCAGGTCCTGGCGGGAAGGCCGGTCACCCCGGAAGACCTCCAGGCACAGGCAGATGCCGAACAGCTGCTGGGCAACCGGAAGCCCGGCGCCGACTAGACTCTGAATCAACCATGAGCATCCCCAGCAGCAGCCCAAAGACCGTGCGTATTGACGCGTGGCTGTGGGCCATCCGCGCCTACAAGACCCGTTCCGCAGCCACTGCCGCCTGCCGTGCCGGGCACGTGAAGCTCAACGGCAACGCCGCGAAAGCTGCGCAGCCCGTCCAGCCCGGAGACACCATCCGGGTCCGGCAGCCGGGTTTTGAACGGATCCTGGAAGTCCGCGGCCTGATCAGCAAGCGCGTCGGTGCGGAAGCGGCCTCGCACTTCTTCACGGACCACACCCCCGAGCGTCCGCCGGCACCGGCCCTGGGCATCCCGCAGCGCGACCGCGGAACCGGCCGCCCCACCAAGAAAGACCGCCGGGAGATGGAACGGCTTCGGGGCGAACGCTAGTCTCTGACGCATCGGCAGTTCCGGAAGGGAGGCCAGCCATTGTCCATCGGCCAGGGCCCTTCCCGCTTGCTCGTCCGGCTGGCAGCGCTGGGGGAAGAAAAACGCGCCGCAGCCCTGCTCCTGATATTCACGGCCCTCGCCCTGCTCTGGGCGAATCTGCCCCAGCTGCCGAGTTACGCCGGGTTTTGGGAGAGCACAGTTGAGGTCCGCGCCGGAAACTGGGACCTGGAGCTGACGCTGCAGGAGGTCGTCAATGACGTGCTCATGGCTGTCTTCTTCTTCATGGTGGGCCTCGAAGTGCGCCGCGAATTCGCGCTGGGGGAACTGACCAACCGCTCACGGGCCATTGTCCCGGTGGTTGGCGCCGCCGTCGGCCTTGCCGTTCCGGCCCTCATCTTCCTGCTGATCGCCGGCAGTACGGAGTACGCCCACGCATGGGGTGTTGTGATCTCCACCGACACGGCTTTCCTGCTGGGTGCGGCGCTTGTCGGCCCGAGGTTCCCCGGACGGCTGCGGGTTTTCCTGCTCACCCTCGCGGTGGTGGATGACGTCGCCGCCCTGAGCATCATCGCCGTGGTTTATACCCGGGACCTGAGGCTTGTACCGCTCCTTGCGGGCTTCGCCGGGCTGGCGGCGGTGGCTGCTTCCCGTTATCTGCCGCGCGGCCGCGGCACGGTTTATGCAATTCTGGCGGCCTGTGCCTGGCTGGCTTTCTACTACGCCGGTGTCCACCCGACCCTGGCCGGTGTCGCTGTTGCCTTGTTTATACCCGTCTTCGCTCCGCGCCGGCATGAGGTTGAACGTGCGGTGGCGTTGACGCAGACCTTCCGCCAATCACCGAACTCGGAGTATGCCCGTGCCGCCGCCGGGAGCCTGCGGGAATCGATCTCGGTCAATGAGCGTCTGCAGAGCACTCTTCGCCCCTGGGTTTCCTACCTCATCCTGCCCCTGTTCGCGCTGGCCAATGCAGGAGTAGTGCTCGACGCCGCTACGCTGGCCTCCGCTGCTGCCTCACCCCTGACGTGGGCGGTATTGGGTGGTTTGGCGGTCGGCAAGTTTGTCGGGATCTTCGGGATTTCTTCGCTCCTGCAGCGGCTGCGGTTGGGCGAGTTCGGTCCGGGGCTTACCTTGGGTCGGATCGCCGGGGGTGCAGCGCTGTCCGGCATCGGGTTCACGATCTCCCTGTTCATCATCAGCCTGGCGATTGAGGACCCCGATGCCCGGAACGACGCCCGCGTGGGAGTCCTTGCCGGCTCACTGGCCGCCTTTGGGCTCGGCACGCTCATCTTCAAAGTCCTGGAGTCGCGGGCACCGCTGGTGCCGGTAGGAAGGCAGCTGGCCCGGCCGGTTGTTCCCGGCAGGGACCACATTGCCGGTGAAGTTGACGCCCCGCTGACACTCGTCGAGTACGGCGGTTTCGAGTGTCCGTTCTGCAGCAAAGCCACCGGCGCGGTGGAGGAGGTCCGCGAACATTTCGGCAGCGAACTTCGCTGGGTCTGGCGGCACCTTCCGCTCACCCGCGTCCATCCGCATGCGGTGGAAGCTTCGGAGGCCTCCGAGGCTGCGGCTCTGCAAGGGCGCTTCAGCACCTACGCAGCCGCCCTGTTCCAAAACCAGGATCGCCTCAGCCCGGCGGATCTGCTCTCATTGGCGGACAACCTGGGCTTGGACCTGGACCGGTTTGAGTCGGACCTGAGGTCAGCGCAGGTCAGCAACCGGGTCAGGGATGACGCCCTGGATGCCGAAGCCATGGACCTGCACTCGACTCCCACGTTCTTCGTGAACGGATCCCGGCACCGTGGTCCGCATGATGCCGCTTCACTGATCCGCGCCCTGGAAGCGAGCCGGCCCGGGGATGCCTAAGGCACTGCCGGGCCGCTCCCGCCCAACAGGTCACATCCCCCGGGAGTCCTCGGCGCAGGACCGGCAAAGGCGCCGGTTGCCCTTTTCCCCGCTGACCATCAGCGCGGGCCGGTTGAACTCCCAGGTCCGCTGAACCACCTGGCACCACCCGGTGTGGTACGCCGTCCCCCGGCGCGTCACGTAGACCTCGCCCGGGCTGAGCACCGGCAGTGTTTGCGCCGTCTGCACCCGGCTGGCGTGCAGCCAGCGGTTCCCGGACAGGACCACCCCGGCGGGCGGGGAAAAGAAATCGATAGCGGAGCTCTTCCTTGAAACTGCGTTATAAGTCCCCATACCCCGACATTAGGAACCCCATCCCGTGCGTTCGCTATAGAAAGACGCAATTTTCGCTCAAGATTGGGCGTGTTTCCCGCTCAAAACGCCGTCCACCCAGTACCGTCCTTGACCCGCTGGACGATCCCGGCCTCACGAGGCCGAGATGATGTGGGTAGCGTGGTCATACCTCCACTCCACACGCCCGCCCGGATGCTCCAGCACCACGTTGCTTCCGTTGCGGACGCCGCCGGCTCCGTAGTTTTCCTCCCAGCCGCCATTCAGTGCTGCCTTGAATTCATAACGTCCGGCAGGAAGGTCGGGAACTGTCAGTGTCCACAGTCCGGTGGCGCCGTCGAACACCATTTGGGCCTGCGGGCAGGCAGGTTCCCAATCACCCGCGCAGCCCAGCTCGCTGTTGAGGCTCCCGGCAACGGCAACTGCCGCCGGCTGGACCACCTCGGGGGTGCCGTAGACGACGGTGCGCACCTCGCTGAAGGACCTCAGCTCTCCGCTCAGCAGCACCGCCCGGTACTGTACCCGGGCGCCTTCGGTCAGACCGAGCTGCTCCAGGTCATCGACAACGGTGTAGGCGGGAGAGGACTCGTCCGCCGCCATCTGCTCCCAGGGCCCGTCCCCGATGCGCCGTTCCATCCCCACCACGTGCGACGGCTTCTCCGGAACCGCCTCTGCAGTGACCGTCACTTCACCGCTGACCAGTGCTCCCTCCCCGGGTGAGGTGATGCTCAAGCCTGCGGCAGGTACGACGGCGGCCACCGTACGGGAGGCAGCCGTGTGCCGCCGATTGTCCAGCACGACCGCGCGGTACTCCAGCCGGGTTCCGGCATCCAGGTCACTCACGTCGTCGAAAACCCGGTACGGTGCCGTGTCATCGGTGCCGATGGACTGCCAGCGGCCTCCGGCAGTCCGTGCCTGGAAGGTCACCTGGTAAAAGGAATCTCCGCGTACCTGCGCCGACACTTCAATCCGCCCAGCATCTTCGGCGCTGACGGCAGGCTGCTGCAGCCGGACGGCTGGAGCATTCCGTGAGCCCGGGATTTTTGCGGTGGCCTTCAGGACGACGGCGGACAGCGGCGGCACTTCGACCGCCAGGTTTCCGCGCCGGTCGCTGTGCAGCCCCCGGGAGGAGGTCCCGTACAGGGCCATAAACTTCTGCCTCGGTGAGGCAGTGGGAATCCGGGCGGACTGGGCCTCGGTGCTGTTGTTCACGGCTACCAGATACTCCCGCTGTTCTCCTGCGTCGATCCGGGAAAAGGCGTAGATTCCGGGGCCGTCACTCGCGTACCGGTTTTGGTGCGCGCCGTCGCGCAGGGCGGGGTGCCTGGCAGTGAGCCGGGCGAGTTCCGCGATCTTCGTGTACAGGGGATGCCCCGTGTCGAAGTTGTCCTGCGCATGCGTGGCATCCGTTCCCAGGAGATCGTCATCCAGGTACTCCTCAACCTGGGAGGCAAACATGCTCTGCCGTGCGTCCTGGTCACCGCCCGGTCCGGTGAACCCCTGCTCGTCACCGTAGTAGATCACCGGATTTCCGCGGGAGAAATACATCAGTTCATGTGCCAGCCGGTCCCTGGCCAGCAGCTCGTCCTCAGCGGCGCCGGGGTTGTCTGCTGCGACGAAGCTGCCGATCCGGCCCATGTCGTGGTTCCCCAGGAAGGTTGGAAGCTGGTAGACATTCGAATCCGCGTCCGTGTACCAGTCATCGGCGGCGAAGAAGGCCTCCAGGTCCGCCGCCGGGGTGGACCGGGAGGCGAAGTTCCGGGCGGCGTCCTGGAACGGGAAATCCAGGACCGACTGCATCCGGGCGCCGGTGGTGAAGTGGGAGGTCCTGGCCCTGGAGGTGTCGAAGACTTCCCCGAACATGAGGAACTCGTCCTTGCCCTTGGACCGTGCGAACTCCAGCACTTCAGGGCCGAATTCCTGCCAGAACTCGTCGTTGACATGGCGCATGGTGTCGATCCGGAAACCGTCGACCCCGAAGTCCGCAATCCACGCCTTGTATATTTCCTTCATCCCGTCCACGACCCGCGGGTCCTCAGTGAAGAGGTCATCGAGGCCAAAGAAGTCTCCATACAGGGAATCCTCGCCGGTGAAGGTGGTGTCACCGCGGTTGTGGTAAAGCGTCACGTCGTTCAACCACGCGGGTACTTTGAGGTCTTCTTCTCCGGCTTCCAGGACGGGCAGGTAAGGAAACGACGACGCCGGGTCCAGTTCGGGGAAGGCAGCGGTCCCTGCGAAGTCCCTGTCGTCGAAGACCTGCCCCGCGGCGTCGCGGTAGGGCAGCTGGTCCTTGGAGACATAGGGTGTGCGGTTGCCCTCCTCATAGCCGATGACGTCCGCTGTGTGGTTGGTGATGATGTCGAAGTACACCTTCATTCCCCGCCCGTGGGCCAGGTCGATCAGGGTCCGCAGGTCTTCGTTGCTGCCCAGGTGCGGGTCGATTCTGGTGAAGTCGGTGATCCAGTAGCCGTGGTAGCCCGCCGAGTTGTCTTCGGGCTGGACGGCCTTGTTCTTGAAGCTGGGCGTGAGCCAGATCGAGGTTGTTCCCAGCCCCTGGATGTAGTCCAGCTGGCCAATCAGTCCCTGCAGGTCTCCCCCGTTGTAAAAGCCTTTGGAGGTGGGATCGAAGCCTGAAACCATCGGGTCCGGGCCCAGGCCGCCGTCGTCGTTGTCCTTAGTGCCGTTGGCGAACCTGTCGGCCATAACGAAGTAGAAGTTCTCATCCGTGACGGGACCGCGCAGTGACTGCAGGCTCCCCTGGTCCGGTTTCGGGTCGTGGCGGGGGTGGGCTGCGGAGGGCGCGGCAGCTCCGCCGGCCGCGAGCGCTGCAGTCAAAGCGAACACCAAAGGCAGATTCCGGGAGTGCATAAGGGTGTCTCCTCATCGAGATCAGTGATGGGCACACCGTAAGCGCCGGATCCGCCCAGCCCTAGGGAAAGTCCCGTTATTCGGTGGGTCCGTTGCCGATTCCCCGCCTGCGTTCCCTGCCGCACTCCAGCTTGGGGGACTATTCTGTCGGCATGCTGAAACGAGTCGCCCGCAAAATTGCCGCAGCGGCACTGGTCCTGTTTGCCTTCGCTTCCGGGATGGTTGTCCTGGGGGTCTATGCGCTGATCAGCTTCGCAGCCTGGGCCGTCTGGGGCGCGGTTCCGCCTGCCTACACGTTCGTGCTCGCGTTCGCTGTACCGCCGTTGGCCATCGCCGCCCTGACAGGGCTGGTCTTCACGGTGCGGAGGACCTCGAAGGGGCTCCAGGCCCGCCGCGGGCTCCGGGTGCAGTCGCAGGCCCGCAGCGCCTCCTGGGAAGCGGCGTGCCAGCGCCGGGACGCTTCGCTCGTGAGCTGGTCCCGCTATGAAACGGACGTATCGCTGCTGATCGAGTACCCGGTCATGACCGACTACTCCGATCCGGTCATCCGCGAAGTCATCGTGGCCATGCAGGGCATCCGGGAGGCGGAGCGCGGAACGGATCCGGACCGGCTGCATCTCGCCGTTGACCGCTTCGACGTCGCACTGCGGACCGCTGAGAATTACGCACGCCGCTGCGGACAGTCACGGCTGACGGAGCAGGAGCGCGGCAAGCTGGCCACAGCCCGCGCGGCACTGAACCTGATCCTCGACGGCGCAGCAGCCCCGTCGGAAGTCGACGGCGCCTACCGCACCCTGCGCGGTTCCCTGCGCGGCATCATCGACCTGCCCGCACCAGCCGCTGCCGACCTGGAATCCCGGGCACGCGAGGCCAGGCGGCTCGGGTCAGCTTCGGTGAGCACCTAAGCAGCCGGCGATCTCCAGCCCACGTCCTCAGGCGGCTAACTAGGCAACAGGCTCCGCGACGAAAGCTGTCGGGGTCCCGGGATCGATTTCAGTCAGGCCGGCATCAACAATCAACGGCCCGGCGCCCGGCAGGGACAAGGCGTGGCCGAACCTCCCCTGCGGGACTTCGAGGACCGTTGCTCCAGGCCGCGCTGCCCATGCCCGCTGGTGCGCGGTTTCCTGTTCCAGGTACCAGGCAAGCAGCGCATGGGCGGCCTGGGCGGCTGCCTTCCCGGTGGACATTCCCAGGTCGCGGTTCAGGATGATCACCGGAACGTCCCCTGCAGGGGGTGCCGGCTGGTCGTCGGGAAGCTGCGTGCCGGAGACCTGGAGGGAACGTACCGCCCGCGGCATGTCCTCATAGCGCTGGGGCTCGAAAGCGGCTGCCTCGGCCTTGCCTATCCGGACAACCCCCGAAGGCGCTTCGGCACAGAGTTTCGCGAACGCTTTTGGTCCGGCACGCCGCACGGTCTTGGTGAAGCGTCCCGAGACCCAGTCCGCCCAGGCATCATCACCGGTCCGGGCAGCGTAGGCGAGGACCCCGGCGACGGCGGCAGCTGCGACAGCGTCGCGGTGCGCTGCAGGTTCTTCCTTGTCGACGCGAAGCAGGATCGGCTGGACGGTATCACTCGGTTGCACCCCTCCAGCTTGCCATGCGCCGTACCGGCGTTTTTAGCCGAGGTAACGCAGGCCGGCCGCTTCGAGCTTTCCGCGCATCTGGTACATGTCCAGGCCCAGTTCCCCTGCGGCCAGGCGTTTGCGTTTGGCCGCTTCGTTCTCTTCGCGCTCCCTGGACGCCTCCGCCACCTCACGGGTGCGGGCCGCCGGGACGACCACGACGCCGTCGATGTCCGCGACCACCATGTCCCCGGGATGGACCAGCGCGTTCGCGCAGACCACGGGCACGTTGACCGACCCCAGCGTCGCCTTCACCGTTCCCTTGGCATGGATCGCGCGGCTGAAGACGGGAAAGTCCATCTCTTCCAGCGCAGCGGCGTCACGGCAGCCGCCGTCGATCACGAGGCCAACCCCTCCCCGGGCACGGACCGATGTCGCCAGCAACTCACCGAAAAACCCGTCCTCGCACTCCGTGGTGCAGGCGGCCACGAGCACATCCCCCGGCTGCAGCTGTTCGACAGCGACGTGGAGCATCCAGTTGTCCCCCGGCTGCAGCAGTACTGTCACGGCGGGGCCACAGAGTTTCGCGCCGGGGTAAACGGGCCGGATATAGGGCCGCATGAGCCCCAGCCTGCCCATAGCTTCGTGCACTGTGCTTGTCCCGAACGGCTGCAGCGCCGCGGCGTCGGAGGCCGACGGCCGGGTAATGGTGCGGTGGACTATGCCGAGTTCATGCATGGGTACTGCTCCGTTCCCCGCCGCGGCTGCCCAGGCGGGCATCCAGCCGGGGATACACGGCCCGGGCATTGTGCTCTTGGATGTCGTCGAGCTCTTCGATGGTCAGGCCCGCGGCTGCGAGATAGCGCAGCGTGTCGTCAAAGTGGAAGCCCGTGCACGGGTCAATATCCCGGACCGCGCCGATCATTTCGGAGGCAAAAAGGATGTTCTTTGTCGGTATCACCTCCAGCAGCAGGTCGATGCCTGGCTGGTGGTAGACGCACGTGTCAAAGAAGACGTTGCTGAGCAGGTGTTCCTCCAGCGGAGGCTTGCCCATCGCCATGGCCAGCCCGCGGAGGCGGCCCCAATGGTAGGGAGCAGCTCCCCCGCCGTGCGGAATGACAAAGCGCAGGGTCGGGAAGTCGGCGAACAGGTCGCCCTGGATCAGCTGCATCACCGCTGTGGTGTCTGCATTCAGGTAGTGCGAACCGGTGGTGTGGAAAGCCGGATTCACGCTGGTGCTCACATGGATCATGGCCGGAACGTCATACTCGGTGAGCTTTTCATAGATGGGGTACCAGGACCGGTCCGTCAGCGGCGGGGCGTTCCAGAGACCGCCGGAAGGATCCGGATTCAGGTTGACGGCCACGGCGCCGTATTCCTCCACGCAGCGCACCAGCTCCGGAACGCTGGTCGCCGGATCAGCGCCCGGGGACTGCGGGAGCATTGCGGCGGTGGCGAACCGGTCCGGGAACAGCGTGCTGACCCGGTAGCAGAGCTCGTTGCAGATGGCGGCCCACTGGGCGGAGGTCTCAAAGCTGCCAATGTGGTGGGCCATGAAAGAGGCCCGGGGCGAGAAAACGGTGAGGTCGATGCCACGCTCGTCCATCTGGCGCAGCTGGTTGGCGGTGATGCTCTTCCGCAGGTCATCGTCGCTGATGCGAAGGTCGGCTGGGTGCGGCGCCGGCACGGAGGGGTCCTCCAGCGACGCCGTCTGCTGCTGGCGCCATGCGGCCAGGGCCGGCGGCGCCGTGGTGTAGTGGCCGTGGATATCGATGATCATCGGTGTTCCTCTCCGGAGGGTCCCTGCCATACGGCGCGCGGGACATAGGCGGTGCCTGCCATGATGAGCCGTGCCGTGCGCAGCAGGGCAGAGCGGGTCACCCGCTGCGGATCCTGCGGATCCAGTCCGAGTTCCACGGTGAACTCTCCCGCCGGGTGCTCCACGGAAACCGGCTGACCGGGCGGCGGCGCCCCGCCGGCAACGGCCTGGGCGACCGTTCCCTCAATCACGCAGGCGGTGGCTGCGGTGACCGCCGCCAGCACGCCAATGGACTCGTGGCATACGTGCGGGATGAAGCTGCGGGTGTTGAGGGTTCCGCCGCTGCGGGCCGCGGAGACCAAGGTCATCTTGGGGTAGTTCTTTGCGCTTACGTCTCCCAAACCCATCAGGTGCCCGCAGGCGAGGCGCAGCTGCTCGAGCCGATCCTTGAGATCACCGTCGGCGTTGAGCGCGGCGGGATCTTCGTAGCCCGAACGTCCCAGGGCGGCGGCCTCCACGATGACCAGGGGCTGTCCGTTGTCGATGCAGGTGACCGCGACTTCGCCCGATCCGTCAAGATGCACGGTGTTCCTGGCCCGGCCCGTGGGCAGGAGCTGGTCGCAGACCGAACCTGCGGTGTCGAGAAAATTGATGGTGACCGGAGACGATGTTCCCGGGACCCCGTCGATCCGGGTATCGCCGTCGTAATCCACGTACCTGGCCCCGTCCCCCAGCGGAGTGCGGATGCTGATCTCTGCCACCATCCCGGTATTCAGCGTGAGCACTGCTGCGGTCGTCGTGTCGGAGTGCGGTTCCAGGAGACCGCGTTCGACGGCGAACGGCAGCACGGCTGCCAGCATGTTCCCGCAGTTGGGGGTGGTGTCGACGGTGCCGGTGTCAGGGCGCAGCTGCGCGAACAGGAACTCAAGATCGATGCCCGGGCGCCGGCTGACGGAGACGATGCCGGCCTTGCTGGTCAGCGGATTCCCTCCGCCCATGCCGTCTATCTGCAGCGGGTGCGGCGATCCCATGACGGCACGGAGGACGGCGTCTCGCCGGGCGGTGTCCTGCGGGAGGTCGCCTGCTGCGAAAAACGGACCGCGCGATGTGCCTCCGCGCATGAACATGCAGGGAATGCCGACCTGGTTGCCGGCCGGCTGTCCCGGTGCCGGCCCGGCTGCCCCCTGAACCTGTTCCATGCTCCCCTCCCCGTCGGACGCTAGTCAGCAACGTACCCGCCGGCCACTTTGCCGTCAATATTGTTGACAATTGTCCGGACGGGTGATGGACTCCCTGCGTTGCCCTGCAGTTGAGCGTGAGAAATGCGGAAGGAAAATCCCATGGCGCCTGGATTCCGGGACATTGCCCACGTTGGTTTCGTGGAGCTCTACACCCCCGACTTTGAGGGGAGCCTCTGGTTCTTCACGGAACTGCTCGCCATGCGGGAGGTCGCACGCGAGGGCGATTCCGCCTACCTGCACGCCTGGGACGACTACGAACACCACACCATCAAGCTGACCCGGCACGCCACCTCCGGCGTCGGCAGGCTGGGCCTCCGGGCCTCCAGCCAGGAGGCGCTGGAGCGGAGGGTTGCGGCCATCGAGGCGGCCGGCCGCGGCACGGGCTGGCACGACGGCGGACCCGGCATGGGAAAGACCTACGCCTTCACGGACCCTGATGGCCACCCCATGGACCTCTACTACGAGAGTGCCTGGCATGTTCCCACGGAAGAGTCCCGGCCGGCTCTCAAGAACCAGGCCGACCGCTTCCCCGGCCGCGGAGTCAACGCCCGCCGGCTGGACCACGTCAACTTCCTGGGCGCCGACGTCGAAGCCAACGGGCGGTTCGTTGAGGACATCCTGGGCGGCAAGCCGACCGAGCAGATCCGGCTGGACAACGGCTCCCTGTCCGCACAGTGGTTTACGTTCTCCAACAAGTCTTATGACCTGGTCTACAGCGGGGACTGGACCGGCAGCAGCGGACGACTGCACCACGTGGCCTTTGCCACCGACACCCGGGAAGACATCCTCAAGGCAGCAGACATCTTCCTGGAAAACGGCATCCACATTGAAACCGGGCCGCACAAACACGCTATCCAGCAGACCTTCTTCCTCTACGTGTACGAACCCGGCGGAAACCGGATCGAGTTCTGCAACGCCGGGGCACGCCTGATTCTGGCGCCGGACTGGAAAACCATCGAATGGACCGAGACCGAGCGGGCCAAGGGCCAGGCATGGGGCATGAAGACGATCTCCACCTTCCACACCCACGGCACACCGCCTGTCTCCGGGCCGGGACAGATCACCCCATGAAAGGCGGAACCATGCCAGCAGCTCGGTTCCTTGCCGGTGCCGCAGCCGCCGTCCTGCTGGTCAACGCTGTTCCCCACGGCGTCAGCGGACTCCAGGGCCGCCGTTTCCCCTCCCCGTTTTCCAGTCCGCCCGGGGGCGCCCTGTCCCCGCCTTCCGCGAACATCGTGTGGAGTGCAGCCAATGCAGCCGGGGGCATGCTCCTGCTGCGGCGGGCCGGATCCTCAGCGGCGGACCGGTGGATCATGGCGGGATCCGGGCTGTGCATGGCGTTTGTCCTGGCTGCCCACTTCGGCAGGGTTCTGCCGGAACTTGACGCCGCGGAACGGTCCCACAGCACCGGATAACGTTTCCGCATCGGCAATGATTATGGCTTTGACGTGGGCAGACACCCGCTGCAGCTTCCTGCTAGGTCTTGAGGGAACGGAGAACCTTCCGCTTCCCCCAACCTCAAGGAGTACCAGTGCCGTCATTCCATCTGCTGCCCGTTCTTGCGCTCTCAACCCTGCTTGTTGCCGGATGTACCAGTCCGGGCGCCGCCGAACCCGGGGCCTCCACCGCACCCGGGGGCCAGGACGCTGCGCACGAGTCGCGGCTGGACCTCATCAAGTCCCGGGGTTCGCTCATTGTCTGCACCACCGGGGATTACCGGCCGTTCACCTACAAGGACCCGGAGACCGGCGAATTCAGCGGCATCGACATTGCCATGGTCCAGGACCTTGCCTCACGCCTGGACGTAGACATCGAGTATGTGCAGACCACGTGGAAGGACCTGATGCCGGACTTCCTCGCCGGCTGCGACATCGGTGCCGGCGGAGTCTCAGTCTCCCTGGCCCGGGCCGAGCAGGCCTTCTACAGCAGCACCGTGCTGGACGACGGTAAAACCCCGATTACGCGGTGCGGTGAGGAGGAGCTCTACGACACCGTGGAGGAAATCAACTCACCCGGCGTCCGTTCGATCACCCCGATCGGCGGCACAAATGAAATCTTCGCCGACGAAAACTACCCTAACGGCGAGATCATCCGATTCGAGGACAACAACACGATTTTCGATGAGATCGTCGCCGGCCGCGCCGACGTGATGACCACCGACGCCGCTGAGGTGAAATGGGTCGACAACGAGTACCCGGAGCTGTGCGCCGTGGACCCGGACAACCCGTTCAACTTCTCGCAGAAGGCGTACCTGCTTCCGCTCGGCGACACGGTGTTCCAGGAGTACGTCAACCAGTGGCTGAACCTCGCGGAGAACGACGGCACGTACGACGCCGCGAAGGAGCCCTGGTGGGGGTAGGCGCCTGAGCTAGCCCTCCCGGAAGTACTCTTCCACGGCGGAGCTGTTCCAGATCTCCGCGTACTTTGCCTGGAGGTCGTACAGCGATCCGTCGTGGACCGCGGCGTCGCGGTCCCCAACAGCGTTTCCGACGACGATCGGCACGAATCCGTGCTGCATCGCATCGACTGCCGTTGCGCGGATGCAGCCGCTGGTGCTGGTGCCCACGATGACCAGGGTGTCGATTGCACGGGTGTGGAGGAGCTGGGCCAGGTCCGTGCCGAAGAAGGCGCTGGCGTACTGTTTCACCAGCACGGTTTCCCCCTCCTCGGGGGCGACCTCCGGCATGAGCTGGCCCAGTTCCGTCTCCCCGATCAGCAGGCGGAGTGCCGGGACCTTGCGGATAAACACTCCGCCGTCCGCGCCGTCCGGCCCGAAGCTGACCCGCGTATGCAGCACCGGGACGCCGCTGGCACGGGCAGCGGCAAGCACCTGCGCCGCGCTGTCGAGGAATTCCTTGTCCGGCAGGCAGAGCGGGCTCTGCGGGTCGAAGTAGGCACGCATCAGGTCGACGGCCACGACGGCGGGCGCTGTGCCCGGTGCCAGGGTGCCGTCGAATCCGTGGGCGAAACCGGTCACGCCAGCGCCACCGGCGGCAGCGGTGCAGCCAGGCCCGTCTCAGCCAGACTGTTGGCCAGCAGGTCCGCCATCTCTCCGCCGCGGTTGAAAAGGGGCAGGGGGCCCTCCCGGTCGCCGCGCAGCCGTTCACGGAGCGCCTGAGTGGCCTCGGCGTCGGGCGTTCCCTCCTCCGAGCACACCACTCCGTAGGCGAGCGCGCCCTGCGCCGTCACCAGTCCGCGCCGGACCTCTTTGCAGACCAGCTCCGGATCACGCTCCAGCGGATCACCCCAGCCGCCGCCGCCCCAGGTGACAAAATGCAGGACGTCACCCGGTGCGACCTGAACGTCGTGGACCTTGGACGGAAGGATAAGCGTGGTCCCGTCGGCCTTATCGATCCATTTCCGTCCGCGGGCGCCCGGCTCGCCGCCGCGGACACCCCACGGATAGGTGAGCCAGCGGTCGTCGTGAATGGCGATGGTCCCGGGTTCCAGGAAGCGGTACGCGACGTCGACGCCGTTGCCTCCCCGGTGCAGGCCGGCGCCTCCGGTGTCCGCGATGGTCTCCCAGCGGTCAATGACCAGCGGGTAATAGGACTCCAGGTACTCACACGGAATGTTCGTGAAGGACGGCCAGAGCGAGTGCCCGTCCGGGCCGTCGCCCACCGGCCGTCCGGGGATCCCGCCGAAGCCGATCGAGTACAGCTGGAACCATTCACCCCGCCGGTCCCCGGAGCTGTAGTTCCCGGAGTACATGAAGTGCGGGGAGGATGAGAAACCGGCGCCGTTGAGCAGGTCCGGGTTGGCCTGGCCGAGCAGCCCGCCGAAGAGGTCGAACAGCCGGCCAATGCCGTGGTTGCGGCCGTTCAGCGCGGCCGGATAGCGCGGTTTCCAGAACGTGTCATCGGGGATTTCCACGTCCACCAGCGGATAGAACCCGTCGTTCCACAGGATCTGCGGATCGGCCACGGTGATCATGTAGATGCCGAAGAACATCCGGATCAGGTTCTCGTTGATGTAGTAGTTGATCGGACCCTGCGCCTGCGGGCTGCTGCCGGTCAGGTCGATCAGCACCTTGTCCCCGGTGCGGGTGATGGTCATCTTCAGCTCGTACGGGCCGAAGCCGCGGCCGTCGTCATCGATGTAGTCGGTGAAGGAGAGCGGTTTGCCCTCTTCGAACACCATGGACAGCAGCGTCTTCATGGCGCGGTAGTTCCGGTCCAGCAGGGCGTTCAGTGCGGAGGTGTAGGTGTCCACGCCGAACCGGGCGCACATTTCCTGCACCCGCCGGGAGGCGGTGCTGCAGGCTGCGACCAGTCCGTTCAGGTCCGCCCGGTTCCAGTCCGGCTTGCGGACCTGGTTCAGGATGATGCCCAGTGCCGTGTCGTCCCTCTCTCCGCGCCGGTAGAGCTTGAACGGCGGAATCACCACGCCTTCCTCGAAGATGGTCCGGGCATCGGTGGGCATGGACGCCGGAGTCTTCCCGCCGACGTCGGTCATGTGCCCGAACTGCGAAGCCCATCCGACGATCCGTCCCTCGAAGAAGATGGGCATCACCACCAGCCAGTCGTTGGCATGGCTGATCGCTGCCCCGCAGGAATACGGGTCGGAGGTCATCAGCACGTCGCCCTCCTCGATGGTTCCGTGGAAGTTCTCCAGGAAGTCGGGAATCGAGAGGCCGAACTGCCCCACGATCATCTTGCCGCTCGGGTCGGCGATCAGGGGAAACTCGTCGTGCTGCTCCCGGATCCCGGGACTGAGGGCAGTGCGGAAGAGTGTTTCGTCCATCTCATACCGCGCGCTGCGGAGCGCGTTTTCAATGAGGTCAAGCGTTACGACGTCGACGTCCACGGCCTGCAGCGGCTCGGTGGCGGTCTCCACTAACTGGGCCATGGGCCTACTCCTTCGGGTCTTGGACGGGGCGGATGAGCAGGCTGCCGTGCGGGTGCACGGCAGCGGTGTGTCCGGGGAGGACCAGGGTGGTGGAATCCATCTCCGCGATGACCGCCGGGCCGGGAACCACATTTCCCGCCAGGAGGCGGTCCCGGTCGTACACCATGGCCTCGACCGAGCTGCCTTCCACGAAGATGGTGGTGGAGGTCCGTTCCGCTGCCGACGGATCCGTGCCGCCGGTGTCCAGGCTGATGGAGGCGACCTCCGGACGCGGACCGTTCACGGTGGACCGGACGGTCACGAGCTCGTGCTCGTTGTCCAGCAGGAAGGAAAAGAGCCGCTCGTGCTCTTTGTCGAATGCCTGCCTCAGCCCCGCGAACCCGCCGCCGTCGCCGGCTGCAAACGCCGCGTAATCCAGCGGAACCGGGATCTCGAAACCCTGCCCGTGGTAGCGGACGTCGGCGGAGTAGCTGACGGTGAGGTCGGAGTCCCCCAGCCCCGCCGCGAGCAGGGTTTCCCGGGCGGTGGCGCTGAGCTCGTCCAGCAGGCCGGACAGTTCCGCGTCGGTGAAATCGCCGAAGGGACGGACCAGCGTCCGGGCTGCTTCATTCCGCAGGCTCGTAGTGGCATCGCCGTAGGCCGACAGCACGCCGGGCGACGGCGGGATGATCACCGGCCACGCTCCGGTGAGCTTGCCCAGCGCGTTGGCGTGCAGCGGCCCCGCTCCCCCGAATGCCACGAGGGCGAAGTCCCGCGGGTCGAATCCCTGCTGGGTGGACACCAGTTTCAGCGCGCCGAACATGTTCTCGTTGACGATGTTGACGATCCCCTCAGCGGCCCGTTCAACATCGTTCAGCCCGGTCGCATCGGCAATGGTCTTCACGGCTGCCGCTGCTGCTTCCGCGTCGAGGCCGATTTCCCCGCCTGCCAGTTCGGCCGGAAGATAGCCGAGCACAACGTTTGCGTCCGTGACCGTCGGATCGGCGCCGCCGCGTCCGTACGACGCCGGTCCCGGCGCCGCCCCTGCGGACTGCGGCCCGACGCGCAGCGCCTGGGTCAGCGGCGGAACGTGGGCGATCGATCCGCCGCCGGCACCAACGGTCCGCACATCCACCGAGGTGGCCCGGACGGTGAGGTCCCCCACCGTGGTCTCGCGGCCGATGCGCGGCTGCAGGTTCTGGACCAGGGCGACGTCGGTGGACGTGCCGCCCATGTCGAAGGTCAGGAAGTCGGTGTAGCCGGCCTGCTCAGCCGCCCAAGCCGCGCCGGTTACGCCTCCGGCCGGGCCCGAAAGCAGGAGCGAGAC
This sequence comes from Arthrobacter sp. zg-Y916, assembly GCF_020907385.1. Taxonomy (NCBI): domain Bacteria; kingdom Bacillati; phylum Actinomycetota; class Actinomycetes; order Micrococcales; family Micrococcaceae; genus Arthrobacter; species Arthrobacter sp. zg-Y916. Next base: position 40,035 of record NZ_JAJJOD010000008.1, read on the forward strand.
GGGGTTGTCCGCAGCGACGGTTCCGGAGACAAGTCCTCCGTCACTGCGCAGGATCGAGAGCTGGGTATCCATCCCTGCGTTGGCAAGCTGCGCGTCAAGGTTCCGCACGTAGCCGGAGACCTGGCCCTGGACGTAGGCATTGGCAACGGTGGTGATGGCGCGTTCGTATTCACGCAGCTCGGGAAGGACAACGGAGGAGCGGGACACCGGAACGCCGGGGAGCACTTCGCCGGCGATCTCGGCGATCCGCGCCTCGTGGCTGCCGTTCGCGTACGCGTTGATCAGGCAGATACTCAGCGCCTCGACGCCGTTGCGCCCCAGTTTGGCCAGCTGCCGGCGGACGTCGTCTTCGTCCAGGGGCGTCAGTACGGCGCCGGCCGTGGAGACGCGCTCCGTTACTTCGACGGTGTCCTCGAGATCCGCAAGAGGCTCCGGCTTGGGCCAGATGATCCAGCCGGCGAGCCCTCCGGGAACGAAGGAGCGCGCAATCTGCAGCACCTGGCGGAAGCCCCGGGTGGTTACCAGCCCAACGCGGGAGCCCTTCTGTTCCAGGATGGCGTTGGTCGCAACGGTAGTGCCGTGCAGCACGTCCTTCACCGCGGAGGTGTCGATCCCCGCGGCGGCGCATACCTGGCTGATGCCGTGCAGCACGCCGACTGACTGGTCCTCGGGAGTGGAGGATGTCTTGTACCGGTGCGTTTCGCCGGTGTCCTCATTAACAAGCAGAATGTCCGTGAATGTGCCGCCGACATCCACGCCTAACCGAAACGCCATCAGTTCTCCTTGGGGGTGGTGCTGCCGGTCCACGCGTGGCCAGGGCAGCGGAAGGATCCGTGCCGGAAGTGCATTTATGCCGCTTCATGCCGCCGGCCCCGTTGCCTGCGTCACATGAGTGGCATCAGGCTAGGGGTGCGATGTTGCACTGTCAATAGATTGCATACAACCCTTCGCAAAGCTTCCGCCAGCGTCCTTGACACTGGGATATCCAACTGTCAGGTTGTATGCACACTGCCCGTACCCGGCCCACAGAAGGAGCAACCATGCCACCTGCACAACAGGGCCCGCTGGCGGGCGTTCGGGTGGTGGAAATGGGCCAGCTGCTCGCAGGGCCGTTCTGCGGACAACTCCTCGGGGACCTGGGCGCCGACGTCGTCAAAATCGAAGACCCGGCACGCGGGGATCCGCTGCGCCAGTGGGGCCGGCAACTGCCCGAAGGCATCTCCCTCTGGTGGTCGGTGGTCGGACGGAACAAGCGGTCCGTGACCCTGAATCTTCGGGACCCCGAAGGCCAGGAGCTGGCTAAACGGCTGATTGCACAGGCCGACGTCGTCATTGAGAACTTCCGCCCCGGGACCATGGAACGCTGGGGCCTGGGGTTCGAGGAGCTTCGCCGGGAGAATCCCCGGCTGGTGATGGTGCGGGTTTCCGGCTTTGGCCAGGACGGCCCGTATGCGCAGCGCGCCGGGTATGGAGCGATCGGCGAAGCGATGGGAGGCCTGCGCTACGTCGTCGGCGATCCGTCCACGCCGCCCTCCCGGGTGGGGATCTCCATAGGCGACACCCTCGCCGCAATGTTCGCGGCCATCGGAGCCCTCGCCGCCCTGCAGGAGCGGCAGTCCAGCGGGCAGGGGCAGGTTGTTGATTCCGCCATTTATGAGGCTGTCCTGGGAGTCATGGAATCCCTGGTGCCGGAATGGCAGGTCACCGGCTACCAGCGCGAGCGCACCGGAGCCGTGCTGCCCAACGTTGCACCCAGCAACGTCTACCCAACCCAGGACGGCCAGTGGCTGCTGATCGCCGCCAATCAGGACACTGTCTTCGCCCGCCTGGCCAAGGCCATGGACTCCCCTGGACTGGCGGACGACCCGCGCTACGCCACCCACGGCGCCCGCGGGGAGCGGCAGCAGGAGCTCGACGACCTGATTGCCGGCTTCACCTCCGGGCTGGACGCTGACGAACTCGAGAAACTCCTCCAGGAACACGGAGTCCCCTCAGGCAAGATTTTCCGTCCGGCGGATATGTTCACGGACCCGCAGTTTGCCGCGCGGAAATCCATCACCGAAGTGGACCACCCCACCCTGGGTCCGGTGTCCATGCAGAACGTGTTCCCCCGCCTCAGCCGGACGGGCGGCAGCATCCGCTGGCCCGGCCCGGAGCTCGGAGCCCATACCGCGGAAGTCCTTGCCGGGATCGGTGTCGACGAGGCAGCGCTCCAGGAGCTGCGCGCCCGGGGCGTGGCATGAGCCTGCCGGGGCTTCCGTCCTCGGTCCGCCTGGTGGAGGTGGGCCTGCGGGACGGGCTGCAGTCTGTTCCGGAACCGCTGAGCACCGCCCACAAGGTGGAACTGGTCCAACTGCTGATCGATGCGGGCGTCCGCGAAATCGAGGCGGTGTCCTTCGCCCACCCCAGGGTCCTGCCGCAGCTGGCTGATGCCGCCGAGGTGATGGCCGCCGTTCCCCGGGTCCCCGGCGTGCGCTACCGCGGTCTGGCACCGAATTACCGGGGTGCCGAACGGGCCGCGGACTGCGGCCTGGATGAACTGGTGGTGGTGGTCTCCGCAGACCAAGAGGTCAGCCGGCGCAACCAGCGGCTCTCCGTCGATGAAGCACTGGCCGGACTGGAGCGGATCGGCGAGCTGGCCCGCTCCGCGGGCCTGCGGCTGGTCACCGCCGTCGCCTGCTCCTTCTTCGCCCCCGCCCGGGGCCCGGTAGCCCGCGAAGAGCGGCTGCGGGTGGTGGATGCAGCTGTGGCCGCAGGGTCGGCCGGTGTCTACCTCGCCGGGACCTCCGGGCAGGAAGAGCCCGGCGAAATCTATGACGGAATCCGTGAGGTCCGCGAGCTGTATCCCGGGCTGGAAGTTGGTGTCCACCTGCATAACCGCAACGGCTTCGCCCCGGCGAATGCCCTGGCTGCACTGCAGGCCGGCACGGACTGGATTGAGGGCTCCTTTGCCGGGCTGGGCGGAGACCTCTGGTTTCCCGGAGATCCCTCCGTGCTGGGCAATGCGCCGTTCGAGGATCTGGTGCACCTGTGTGACGGCCTCGGCATTCACACCGGAGTGGACCTGGAGAGTTACCTGCTGGCAGCCAACCGGATCGTGGAGCTGACCGGGCGGGCATCGGCGTCGTTCGTTGCCCGCGGCGGCACCCGCACCCAGCTTGCCGAGGCCCGCTGGCCGGCGGACGAACCCGCCTCCGGCAAGGGATAACGTAGTTCACATGGACCATTCCCCCGCCGCCTCGGATCCCGTCGAGGAGAGCCCTTACGCCCGCCTGCGTGCCCTCATAGCCTCCGGTGAGGTCGCTCCGGGCGCCTGGCTGCGGGAGGCCGCCCTTGCCGAACGGCTGGGCGTTTCACGGACCCCGGTCCGGGAGGCACTGAACCGGCTGGCCGCCGAAGGAATTGTGGAGATCAGCCGGAACAAGGGTGCCCAGGTGGTCTCCTTCTCGCCCGAGGACGTGGCAGGGCTGTACGACGTGCGGGCCGGCTTCGAGCCGCATGCGGCACTGCTGGCCGTTCCCCGGCTAACGGACAGCGACGTCGAGCGGCTGGCCGAACTGAACACCGCCATGGAAGCCGCGGCAGCGGACGGGGACCTGCGGACACTGGGAGCACTGAACAACGAGTTCCACGGGCTTTTCGTGGACCGCTGCGGCAACCGGCACTTTGCCGTGGCCCTGCAGACCCTGATGCGGCCGGCAGTAGTCGCCCACACCTTCGGGACCTACAGTCCCGAAGCCCTGCGCCGCAGCATGCTCCATCACGCGGAACTGGTGGCTGCGGCGCGGGCCCGCGACGGCGAGTGGGCAGAAGCTGTGATGCGCACCCACATCCTGGCCGCACGGAACGCCGCCGGGGCGCGGACTGCCGCCGTCTAGCGGCGGGCTTGGCTCTCCGAGGACCACGTACTGCCGGCGCTGAAAGGGTCGAAGAGCAGCCGGCCGAACATTTCCCGCTGGGCCGGCTGCGCTTCCTTGCCCTCATCCAGGCGCTGGATGACGTAGCGGTACAGCTTTTCCTGCAGCACGTGCGCTTCGCCCTCGCTGAAGGGTCCGTGCGCCAGTCCACCGATCCGCTGCTCGAGCTCAGGCAGCCGCGCCAGTCCGGAAGGATCCGGCGCCATCGCGATGCCGAACACGACATCCAACAGGACGCTTGCCTTCTCCGCTCCGGTCGAGTCGGGATCGGCTTCCACTGCCTGCAAGGTGCGCTCGGCCGCTGCCCGCGCCGGTCCATAGGCGGGCAGCCTGAGCAGGAAGCTGACCAGGGCGGTGCCGGATTCGTACCCGCTGACGGGTCCGGAGAGCCATTCCTCCAATGCCCTGCGGCACAAGTCGTCACCTGCCAGGAACAGGAACTGCGCTGCGAACCCGACGACGTCGCTGCGTCGGCAGCGTTCGGCGTGGTTCGTTCCGGCAGGAAACCCTGCGAGCGCCGCGATGGCCATCTGGTGCAGCGCTTCCGCCAGTTCCTCGTCCTCCTCCCGTTCCCGGAGGGAGCCGAAAACGTCCCAGCCCGGGCGGTCCTGGAGATGCCAGTACAGTTCCCGCATGAGGTAAGGCACCCAGGGGCTGCCCGGACCGTGCTCCTCGACGGCGAGGAAGAACGCGCCGGTCAGGTACAGAGGGTCACGGGGCCGGCGGTGGTCCCATGCCGCGTCGTAGAGGTGGATTGCCACCTCGCGGTCGTGGTTCAGGGCCGGGACTGATTCAGCGAAGTCCCACGCCCTTTCGCACAGTGCCCTGCCCTCCCCGGTTTCGCCGCAGCCGGCGTACGCTTTGGCCGCGGAAAGCACGGTCATGATGTACGGCTTGGGCTGTGGAATGCCCTGGCCTTCCATGGCCCGGACTGTGCTGAGAAGTTCCGCCGGGCCGTGCTGCTGTCCCCCATGTTGTTCATTCCCCATCGGGACACGGTACCGCCGTTTTGCGCGGTGTCATGGGAACGCGGCCCTTAAACCACAGACGCCGGTCCGGAGCCGGTGATTCCACCCCCATGGAAATCACCGGCTTCGGCCCGGCGCCTGACCCCTGTACGGGACCTTCAAACCTGTGGATCCCTGCCCTGCAGTGATCCAGTACTGAGACTACCTAAGTTTCTTCCGTGCCAGCGTCGGTCTAGGACACAACTTCATATCAACCGCGGCAGGTCGAACAGGTGCGGAAACCGGACACGGCCAGGCACGGCGCCGGCGCCCGTTTTACCCGGCGTCAGGCTTGGGCCTGGTGTACGCGGTCCGCGCTGTCAGCACTCTCCGGCACCCACCGCAGCAGGTCTCCGGGCTGGCACTCCAGGACCTCGCAGAGCGACTCGAGCGTGGTGAACCGAACCGCCTTGGCTCGCCCGTTCTTCAGCACCGCCAAGTTCGCCGGAGTAATGCCGATCCGCTCAGCCAGGACACCAACGGGCATCTTGCGCCGGGCCAGCATCACGTCAATGTCGACGACGATTGGCATCAGATCACCTCGCTGAGCTGCGTTCGGAGGTCCAGCGCTTCCGCTTCCCTCACGACAGCCTGGGCGAGCAGGGCCCGCATCACGACGACGACGAGCGCCACTCCCGCGGCGGTCACCGCCGCTCCTCCGACCAGGAGCACGATTCCCGGGGCAACCGCTTCTCCGGGCGCGAGCAGGAACCCCAGGGCAACCAGCAGCAGGGCCGCGGATCCTACGGCGCCGATGATGATGTCCACCCAGCGGAACGCCGCGGCGGAAAAGACCGTCCCCCTGCGGACCATGGTGAGCAGGCGCCAGACGCAGACCAGGGTGACCTGGAACGCGAGCACCCCGAGACACACGATGACCAGGAACGGAATCCGCAGGGCAGCGATCGCCGGATCGCCTTGGTCCAGGTCGGTGCCCAGCAGGGGTACCAGCACCACTTGGATGAGCAGCGTCCCTGCCAGGACTCCTGACATCAGCACGCGCAGGATGAGGATGGTGAAGTTTCCCATGGCGGCCTCTTGGCTCGATATCGAATGATCTTCTATTAATATCGATAAACGATAGATTGGTCAAGCGTTTTGGTGCCTGCGCCGAATTCCGCAACGCCTTGTTTGGCCGGTCCGCCGGCAAGACACTGGATGCATGGCACTGCACATCACCCCGGAGTTCGCGAAGATGCTTCCGATGCTGCGCTTTGAGCCCACCCCGCGGCGGATCCGCGCCCTGGTGGGGTCGGACGCCGTCGTCGACTCCACCAACGCCTTCCTGGTGTATGAACCGCGGCGCGTGACGCCCGTATTTGCCGTACCGCCGGAGGACATCTCTGCCGGCCTGGTCCCTGCGGAAACGGAGGTTGACCCACTGGCCATGGTCCCGCCGGGCGCCTTGATGGATCCGCGGTATCCGTTCAGCGCCCACACCGCCGATGGGCAGGCCCTGGACATTGTGGCGGGCTCCCAGGTGCTGGCCGGGGCGGGATTCAGGCCGTCCGACGCTGACCTGGCGAACCATGTCGTGCTGGATTTCTTTGCCTTCGACAGCTGGTTTGAGGAAGACAATGAGATCAAGGGACACCCGCGCGACCCGTTCCACCGTGTCGATGCCAGGGATTCCTCCCGCGCGGTCCGCATGCATCTCAACGGCGAGCTCCTGGCTGAGACCCGGCAGCCCCTCTTTGTCTACGAGACCATGCTGCCGCCGCGTACCTATTTTCCAAGGAGCGACGTCGATTGGGACCTCCTCAGCCCCTCGGACACGCAGACGGTTTGCCCCTATAAGGGAACGGCGTCCTACTGGTCAGTCACTGACGACCCGGCCGGCACTGACCTCGCTTGGTCCTACGAGTCGGTGCTGCCGGACTCGGGGCAGTTGAAAGACCGGGTCTCGTTCTTTGACGAACGGGTCGAGACCTACGTCGACGGCGCCAGGCAAGAGATCGACTCCATCTTCCGGTTCTAGGGGGCTGTTTGGTTCCGCTTCCGGAGCGGGACGGCCTTCAACGGCGCTCAGGATTTTCTGGGACACTGGGATCATGAGCGAGCAGCAGAATGGAAAGGCCAAACACCCCGGCCCCCTGGGCCGGTTCACCGGGTCAGGCCCGCTCCTTACCGTGTTCCTGCTCGCCGGGCCGCAGATTCCGGGCCTCGTGAGCCGGATGTTCTCCGCGTCGCAGCCCGGCATCTATGCGGCGTCGAACGTTTACGGCGGGGCGACCCTCACCCTGGCCGCTGCTGTCCTGCTCGTGTGGCTGGTCGGCAAGCGTTCGACCGAGGCCCAGTCGCAGCCCCGCCCCGATGACACGGCGGATGCAGACCACCCCCGCGGCAGCTAACGTCTTCCCGCTGCGCTGAGACAGCGGGTCCTGAGACTGAAATCCCAGCCGCTGTTACGCGCCCCTGTTTTTCTGTGTGCTGAAGACGCTACTGGGGAGTGATGGTCCAGGTGCCTGAAGATGTCACCTGAACGAAAGCGGAAACTCCGAGTCCATTCATGGAAAAACCCCTCCCGACCGGGCGTTATGCCTGATCAGAAGGGGTTTCGTGGAGCCCCCTGCCGGATTCGAACCGGCGACCCCCTGTTTACAAGACAGGTGCTCTGGCCAACTGAGCTAAGGAGGCGTGGACCGGGAAACCGGCCCCGCGCCGTCGTCGTCCGCGGACAACAAAACAGCGCTAGACAAGATTAGCCCAGCACACCCGCCGGAACGAAACCAGGACTGGTCCGCTCCGGCGGGGCGCCGGCTGGAGGAGCTGCTAGGAAGAAGCCTCGGCCTTGTTGGCGTCGATGGCAGCCTGGACGGTGTCGACGAAAGCGTTCAGGTCGGCTTCGGCTCCGTTGACGTAAACCGTCGGGGTGCCGCTGACTTCGGCTTCGCGTGCCAGCGAGTCGGCGTACTTCACGTAGGTACGGAACCCGTCGCTGGTGATGCAGTCCTTGGCATCCGAGGCGCCGACAGAGTCTGCCATATCGGCCAGGGCAGCGTTGTTGATCTCGCCGGAAGCATGCTGCGCGAAGATGGCCTTCATGAAGTCCCAGTAGGATTCCGGGTTGGTGTCCGCCACGCAGGCAGCAGCGTTGGCGCCGCGGGAGGAGTAGTTCGTGGGCGAGTTACGGTCCAGGAACGCCACCGTGCGGTATTCGTAGGTGACCTCGCCGGCGTCGAGCCAGGAGCCGATCTGGTCACCGTACGTTCCGGTGAAGTCCGCGCAGTGCACGCAGTTGATGTCGACGTACTCGACAATCTGTACCGGCTCCCCGGGTCCGGCTGCTTCGACGCCTGCAGGCACGGTGTCGCCGGCTTCATTTGTGGTCGTTGCCTCGGGCAGCGCGTTGACGTCCACTTCCAGCGGCTCGGTAGGCTCCAGCGCGGTGGTGGAGGTGAGGGTGAAGCCGCCGTCCGCGTTGCCGTTGGCCGGGGCCGGTCCGGCGTCGGGAATGTCCCCGCGGAGACTGTTGACCACGATCACAGCGACGATGGCGATGACGGCGACGATTCCCGCCACGATTCCCCAGCGCGTCAGCAGCTTGTTGCGGCGTTCCTTCTTAAGCTGCGCTTCACGCAGGGCCCGCGCTTTTTCACGCGCCGCAGCCTGGCGATCAGCCTTGGTGGCCTTGGGGTTCCGGTCGCTCATGTTTCCTTCTGTCTCTCTAACGGCCGCGCTGGTAGCGGCATCAACGTACACAGTCTCCGGGACAACGATATCCCGGCACCCCATGGACAACGTCCCGGGAGGGTACAAAGTTTCCCCTGTTGGATAGAGTGGCAAACAAACAAGTCAACTTAGGAGTGCGAAGGTGAACGCTGTTGCCGCGGAATCGAAGACTGAGATTTCAACGGACGGGTACGGCGATTACGACTTCATCGTTGTCTCAAACCGCCTGCCCGTAGACCGGGTGGCGGACAACGGATCTGACGACGGCGACACATGGCGCCGCTCCCCCGGCGGGCTCGTGACGGCGCTGGCGCCCGTCATGGCAAAGGCCGACGGCGCGTGGGTCGGCTGGCACGGCGCCCCGGACGAAACTTTGGACCCCTTCGACCACGACAACATGCATCTGCGGCCGGTGCCGCTGAGCGACTCAGAGGTTGAGCTCTATTACGAAGGCTTCTCGAACGCGACCCTCTGGCCGCTCTATCACGACGTCATTGCACCGCCGGAGTTCCACCGGACCTGGTGGGACTCCTACCGCACGGTGAACCGCCGTTTCGCAGAAGCTGCGGCTGAAGTCGCCGCCGAGGGGGCCACGGTGTGGGTCCAGGATTACCAGCTCCAGCTGGTGCCGCAGCTGCTCCGGAAGGCCCGCCCGGACCTGAAGATCGGGTTCTTCAACCACATTCCCTTTCCTCCGCTGGAAATCTTCGCCCAGCTGCCATGGCGCCGGGACATCATCGCCGGGTTGCTGGGAGCGGACCTGATTGGCTTCCAGCGCCCCAGCGACACGGCGAATTTCCTGCGCTGCGTCCGCCGCTTCGCCGGCCACTCAGTCCGCCAGCAGCAGGTGCACGTCACGGACGAGGATGGCAATTCCTATGTCTCGCGGGCCGAGGCCTTCCCGATTTCCATCGACGTCGACCAGATCACGGAGCTCGCCCACCGTGAAGACATCATCGAACGCTCCAAGCAGATCCGCCGGGAGCTCGGCAACCCCAAGGTGATCCTGCTCGGCGTGGACCGGCTGGACTATACCAAGGGCATCAGCCACCGGCTCAAGGCTTACGGCGAACTCCTCGAAGACGGCCGTATCACCGTGGAGGACGCCTCCCTGATCCAGGTGGCCAGCCCCAGCCGCGAGCGCGTGGAACAGTACCGGCTGCTGCGCGAAGAGGTTGAAGGAACCGTCGGCCGGATCAACGGCACCTACGACACCATGGGCAACACCGCCATCCGCTATCTGCACCACTCCTATCCGGTGGAGGAGATGGTTGCCCTGTACCTGGCCTCCGACGTCATGCTGGTCACGGCCCTGCGCGACGGCATGAACCTGGTGGCCAAGGAATACGTTGCCGCCCGGACGGAGAACTCCGGCGCCCTGGTGCTCAGCGAATTCGCAGGGGCTGCAGACCAGCTGCGCCAGGCAGTGCTCGTGAACCCGCACGACATCGACCGCCTCAAGGACGCGATCGTCTCCGCCATCAACATGCAGCCGCGCGAAGCCCAGCGCCGCATGCGCCTGATGCGCCGCCAGGTCCTGCAGAACGACGTCGAACGCTGGTCGCAGAACTTCCTCAATGCCCTGCGGCTGGAGGGAGAAGGAGAGCACCAATGATTTCCCTGGACCTGCGCACGGCGCTGGCAACACTCGCTGCGGCCGACGAGCTGCTGGTGGCCGTCGACTTTGACGGGACCCTGGCGCCCCTGGTGGAACACGCCGAGGACGCCCGTCCGCTCCCGGAAGCCGCGGCAGCAATGCGCGCCCTCGCCGGCGTGCCGCACACGGCGACGGCGATGATCTCCGGCAGGGCCCTGGACAGCCTGCGCAGGGCTGCCTCTCCGGAACCGGAAACCCTGCTCGTAGGCAGCCACGGCGCCGAAACCTGGACCGGGCCCAACGCCGAACCGCTGCAGCTGACCCCGGAACAGGCTGCCTTGCTGGCCCGCGCCCGCAATGCCCTCGAACAGGTGGTCATGGATTTCCCGGAGTGCAGGATCGAAGGCAAACCCGCCGGGGTCGTCCTGCATACCCGCAGCGCGCCCCACGATGTCGCTTCCGCAGCCGTTGATGCCGCCCGCGCCCGGCTGGGGGAACTCGACGGCGTCCAGGTGACCGACGGAAAGCAGGTGCTGGAGGCGTCGGTCGTGCATGCCAACAAGGGAGAGGGCATCCGCGCGCTCCGCGAACTCACCGGCGCGACGGCAGTTTTCTTCGCCGGCGACGATGTCACCGACGAGCAGGGGTTCGCTGTCCTGGAGCGCGGCGACGTCGGCATCAAGGTTGGCGCAGGCGAGACGGCTGCCGCATTCCGGGTGCAGAATCCCGGGGAGTTCGCACAAGTGCTGGAACACCTGCTGGACCTGCGCCGGGCCGCCGTCGGCAATTAGCTCCCGGTCTCCCGCTTTTCATGCCGGGGCTGGACAGACATGGCATACTTGGCGACAGTGAGTGCTCTTGTGGCGCCCATCACGATATTTTACAAATTCATATTCACCCATTCACAACGGATCGTCGGGCACGTACCTGCCCGTGAAGGGAAACATCATGGCAACGGTAACGTTTGACCAAGCAACACGGCTGTACCCGGGCACAGAGCGCCCCGCAGTCGACAACCTCAGCCTGGAGATCGCCGACGGCGAGTTCCTGGTGCTCGTGGGCCCCTCCGGCTGCGGCAAGTCGACCTCCCTGCGTATGCTCGCCGGGCTGGAAGACGTCAATTCGGGACGCATCCTGATCGGTGACCGCGACGTCACCGACGTTCCGCCCAAAGACCGTGATATCGCCATGGTTTTCCAGAACTATGCGCTTTACCCGCACATGTCCGTCGCGGACAACATGGGCTTCGCCCTGAAGATTGCGGGCGTTTCCAAGGAGGAACGCGCAGAACGGGTCCGGGAAGCAGCAAAGCTGCTGGATCTCGAGGACTACCTTGACCGCAAGCCCAAGGCGCTCTCCGGCGGCCAGCGCCAGCGTGTCGCGATGGGCCGCGCGATCGTGCGCAACCCGCAGGTGTTCCTCATGGATGAGCCGCTGTCCAACCTGGACGCCAAGCTCCGCGTCCAGACCCGCACCCAGATCGCTTCGCTGACCCGCCGGCTGGGAGTCACCACCGTCTACGTCACCCACGACCAGGTCGAGGCCATGACCATGGGCGACCGCGTTGCAGTCCTCAAGGACGGCGTACTGCAGCAGGTAGACACTCCCCGAAACCTCTACGACAAGCCGATGAACGTCTTCGTGGCAGGCTTCATGGGCTCCCCCGCCATGAACCTGCTCGAGCTGCCGGTCACCGAAGGCGGCGTCACCTTCGGCGGGACCGTCTACCCCGTGCCGCGCACCATCCTGGACGCAGCTGCAGGCAACACGGTGACCTTCGGCGTCCGGCCCGAAGACATGGACGTCGCCGCCGACGGCGAGGGCCTGAAGGTTGAGGTCGACGTCGTGGAGGAACTCGGTGCCGATGCTTTTGTGTACGGGCACACCTTCCTGGACGGCCAGGAGCACGCCATCACCGCACGCGTGGATGCGCGGAGGCCGCCGGCCAAGGGCGATACCCTGTTTGTCCGCCCCAAGCCGGGACACGTGCACCTTTTCGACACCAGCACCGGAGAGCGACTTGCTGACGAAGCGTAGCCTTTAGCCACTCCTTGCACGTGCGGTGGCCTTTCCCCTGAACTAGACTTCTGGGGGAAGGCCACCGCATTGGTTTAAGCCCCGCAACTGAGTCCATAGAAGGCATTTTGCCCATGACTGAAACTCCCCGCGCCAACTGGCGCGATGAACCGACGGACTGGGGACAGCCCGGAAAACTTCCCCGCAGCCATGCGGAAGCAACCCAGTCACCGCTTGGTTCGCTCAACATCACTGCAGCTTCCATGGACCCCGCGCTGCTGGACCTGCCCTGGTCGATTCCGCTGGAAGATTGGCCGAAAGAAAACCTGGCGGCCCTGCCCCGCGGCATTTCGCGGCACGTTGTGCGCTTTGCCCGGCTGGGCGACTCCCTGGTCGCCATCAAGGAAACCAGCGAGCACGTAGCCCGGCAGGAGTATCACATGCTGCGCAAGCTCAGGCGGCTGAATGTGCCGAGCGTGGCCCCTGTCGCCGTCATCACCGGCAGGATGGACAAGGACGGGGAGGAACTGGCACCGGTGCTGGTCACCCGGCACCTGCGCTTCTCACTGCCCTACCGCGCCGTTTTTTCGCAGACGCTGCGCGAAGTCACGCTGACCCGACTGATCGATGCCCAGGCGCTGCTGCTGGTGCGGCTGCATCTGGCCGGCTTCTACTGGGGCGACGTGTCCCTGTCCAACACCTTGTTCCGGCGGGATGCAGGCTCGTTTGCCGCGTACCTGGTCGATGCCGAAACAGGTGAGCTCTACCCCGAGCTTTCCAACGGGCAGCGCGAGTACGATCTTGAGATCGCCCGGGTGAACATCGCCGGCGAGTTGATGGATCTGGCCGAGGGCGGGCTGGTTGAGGAGAACATCGACCCCCTTGCCACCAGCGAGCGGATTATGGACAGCTACCGGAACCTCTGGGCGGAGCTGACGGAGCAGGAGTCCTTCGACTTGGGTGAGCGCTGGCGCGTCAACGCACGCATCCGGCGGCTCAATGACCTGGGGTTCGACGTCGACGAGCTCACCATACGCACCACGCCCGACGGCTCCCGCGTGCAGCTTCAGCCCAAGGTGGTCGACGCCGGCCACCACCAGCGGCGGCTGCTCAGCCTGACCGGACTGGATGCCCAGGAAAACCAGGCCCGCCGGCTGCTCAACGACCTCAACTCCTACCGGGCAGACAACCACCCCGAGATGGACGAAGAACTGAGCGCGCACCTTTGGGTCTCCCAGGTCTTCGAACCGATAGTGAAGTCCGTGCCGCGTGAGCTGGGCAGCAAGCTGGAGCAGGCGGAGGTGGTGCATGAGGTCCTGGAGCACCGCTGGTACATGTCCGAAAAGGAGAACCGCAACGTGCCGATGGCCGAAGCGGTGCAGTCCTATATGGACACGGTGCTGCGCCACCGCAGGGATGAAGCGGCGATCCTGCTCAACCCGGACACCAAGACCATGCGCATGCTCGAAGGCGGAGCGGCGCCGGGGCAGGGCTGAGCCCGCACATACCGGAGGCCGGGCACCGGCATGGTCTGCCGGGCCCGGCCTCCGGTGCCGCTCGCCTGCCCTGGACGGTCAGAGGTTAGAGGGACTGCTCGAAGTCAGACGGGCACTCGATGAATTCTCCGTCGATATAGACCTCTCCGGGTCCGTTGGCCTCGCATGCCTCAACGATGGTCATGGCAGCATCGGCAGCGAAGACAAACACCGCGATGGTCATAAGCAGCGTGAGGACAAACACCACGGCGCCGACGATGATGCCGGCCAGTGCCGGACCGTTGCTTAGCTTGGCTTTACGGGACTGGACGAATCCGACGATGCTCAGGATCAAGCCCACCACTGAGGCGAACGGGATAAAGAACAGGCAGGAGAGGATCAGGCCCACAATGCCCATGGTCTTGCCGGGGTTCGTTGCCGGGGCCTGGTAGTTCGGGTAGCCGTAGGGCGAGGACTGCTGGCCGTAACCCGGGTATCCCTGCTGGGTACCGGGGTACCCCTGCTGCTGTCCGTAGGAATTGTCCCCGCCGTAGGGCGCCTGCTGGCCGACAGGCTGCTGCTGCTGCCCATAGGGTGCAGCTGGCTCCTCCTGCTGCCCGTACGGCAGGTTCCCGGGGCTGGCAAACGGCTGCCCGCCCGGTGCGGCCTGGCCGGACTGCGGGCTGTACTGTCCGTAGAGCGGCTGGGTCGGCGCGCCGATGTCCGGAACCTGCTGTGTGGCTTCTTCCGGCTTCGCGGGCTGTGTTTCGGGCTGGCCGGAGCCGGCGTCGTTTCGGTTCTCTGACATGGTTCTCCCGGGAACTTTGTAAGGCGATAGTGGCATGCGGTCCGCCTCTGCGGCGAGGTCCGCGATCGCCGCCCAGTCTATCCTGCGCAGCTGTCACTCCCCCGTAGATTCATCTCAACCCCCAAGCCAGCGCCCCCGACCACCTCCCAAACCCGTTGCACTCCCGCAGCCCGGACTCCGCTCCAACCACCGGACCCGCGGTCCGGGTTAGGCGCACGGACCAACCAGCGGACCCGCGGTCCCGGTTAGGCGCACGGACCAACCAGCGGACCCGCGGTCCGGGTTAGGCGGCTTTAATATTCCAAGCGAGCTCTGCGAGCGAGGAATTTCGTTGCCGCCGTTCCGGACCGCGCGTCCGCGGCCAGTGCCGCCCTCACCGAGCCGCCGCCGAGCCGCGCGTCCGGGCCAGGTCCGAAGTCGCACACCACACCCCTGTGTGAGCAATCACCAGTCATTATTCGGCACACCCCAGGGAACACACGCCGTTAAAATTAAGGTAAGCAGACTGCAATGTGTGTAAAGGATGATCCTGTCTATGGACAATGCTCTCCGCGATCCTTCCCCTGGTACCGAAAAGCTCCAGCTTGTTCCTGTCCATGAGGCCTCCGCCGAACGCGACCGCCAATGGTGGCGCTCCTCGGTCATCTACCAGATCTACCCCCGCTCCTTCCGCGACCTGCGCGGGGACGGCATCGGCGACCTGCCCGGCATCACCGCCGAACTCCCCGCCCTCGCCGAACTCGACATCGACGCAATCTGGCTCTCCCCCTTCTACGTCTCCCCCCAAAAAGACGCCGGCTACGACGTCGCCGACTACTGCGACGTCGACCCCCTCTTCGGCACCCTGGACGACTTCGACACCCTCGTCGCCACCGCCAAAAAACACGGCATCCGAGTCATCGTGGACCTCGTCCCCAACCACTGCTCCGATGCGCACCCACTCTTCCAGGCAGCCCTCGCCGCCCCCGAAAACTCCCCCGCCCGCGACATGTTCATCTTCCGCGACGGCACCGGAGAACACGGCGAAAACCCGCCGAACAACTGGCAGTCCCACTTCGGCGGCCCCGCCTGGACCCGCACCACCAACCCCGACGGCACCCCCGGCCAGTGGTACCTGCACCTCTTTGACTCCACCCAGCCCGACTTCAACTGGGACAACCCCGCCGTCCACGACGAATTCGAACGCATCCTGCGCTTCTGGCTCGACCGCGGCGTCGGCGGCTTCCGCGTCGACGTCGCCCACGCCCTGATCAAGAAAACCGGGCTCCCCGACTGGGGCGGCCGCGCCGACGGCGCCTCCTCCGAAGGCTTCCCCGGAGAGGCGGCCCCCATGTTCGGCCAGGCCGGCATCCACGACATCTACCGCTCCTGGCGCAAAATCCTCGACGAATACGACGGCGACCGCGTGCTCTGCGCCGAAGCGA